>NZ_BAAAPC010000007.1:0-243248 GCF_039530945.1 Nocardiopsis rhodophaea | reverse complement strand
CCTGGGCGGGGCATGCGGGCGGGCCGGAATCCGGATTGCGGGCCGCCGTGCGCCGGGTATGCCCGGTTTGCCCCACGTTCCCCGCGATGATCATGGGAACGGTCCCGGTTCTGTCCGTTTTGCCGGGAGAATTGCCATGATCATCGCCGGTGGGGGGCTGCGGGGGTGGGGTGCTCCCGTATCGCGGAAGGCGCCTCACGCCAAGCGGGAGGACCGGCCCGGGCCGCGAGCCCCTGCCCCGCCGCACCCCCGAAGACGACCGGAGTCCCCAGCCCCCTCCGCCCTCGGTGCCGCTTTCCACCACCGAACACCGGATCAGGCGAACACCGACAAGGCCGCCCAGCAGACCCGGGTTCCGCACCCCGCCCCTAGCGTGATGACCACGGGGAGAGCCACCAATTTCGTCCCATCTGCCCGGACTTTCGCCGTGATCACCGGCGGCAGGGCTGCGGACAGCGCTTTCCCGCCCCGCCGCGCCGGTCACGGGACCGGGCACCCCGGCCCCCTCCGCCCTCGGTGCCGCTTTCCACCACCGAACACCGGATCAGGCGAACACCGACAAGGCCGCCCAGCAGACCCGGGTTCCGCACCCCGCCCCTAGCGTGATGACCACGGGGAGAGCCACCAATTTCGTCCCATCTGCCCGGACTTTCGCCGTGATCACCGGCAGCAGGGCTGCGGACAGCGCCTTCCCGCCCCGCCCCACCGCACCCGCCAGGGGACCGGGCGCCCCGGCCCCCTCCGCCTTCGGTGCCGCTTTCCACCACCGAACACCGGAAAGCAAGAACACCGACAAGGCCGCCCAGCAGACCCCGGTCCCCCCGACCTCGGCCCGGGCTCTGGATGGTCATGGGGCTTTTCCCGGCACGACGGACGCGGCCGAGGTCCTATCCGTTCCGTGATCACCCGTGGTGGGGCAACCGGTGGCGGCATTCGCGTGCTTCTCTCACCGCCCCTGCGCGACACCGTTCTGACCTCGGATTTCCTCCCGGTGCGGCGGGTGCGCTTAGGCGGCGCGCGCGAGCGGCGTAGTTTCGGGGATGCGTTTTCGCCCAGCCGAAACAGCCGGTCGGGCCTGCGCGAGCGACAGACACTGGTGAACGGGCGGTCGTCGGAGGTGGCCAGTGGGGGACGGCGGTTCGATCCGCCCCGGGAGCACCGGAAGGTCTACCGTCCTGTCCGAGGCGCGCCTGGCGCGCCTCGCGGCGCGCGCCGTGGTCGTGCTCGCCGCCGGGACCATGGCCACGGGCTTCCTCCACTGGCGGGCCGGGCTGCTGGTGGCCCTCCTTACCGCGGTCACCATTCCGCTGCTCGGCCGGGCCGCCTCCCCGATCCCCGCCACCTACAGGCGCGGGCGGCTGCTGCGCTCGTTGGAACGGGCGGGATACCGCATCCTCCCCGAGCGGATGTCGCGGCACGTGGCGGTGGGGCCGGGCGGCGTGTTCCTGTTGGACACCCGGACCTGGCGGCACAGGGTGTCGCGCGCGTCGCGGGGGTGGCTAATCGGCGGGGTTCCGGCGGAGCGCGTGATGGAGCGGTTGTCCCGACACGCCGTGCGGCTGGAGGACGCGCTGCGGCTGAGAGAGTGGGCCGCCGTCCGCCTGGTGCCCGTCATCACGGTCGGCGGCCGCCTACCCCAACCTGTGATGCGCGCCGGGCGCGCCCTCATCGCCCGACCGCGGGGGGCCGCGGCCTACATCCGGCGGCGGCCCGACGTTCTCACCACCGAGCAGGTCGAGGAGATCGCCGACCGGATCGACATGACCTTCCGGCGCTGAGCGTGCGGCGGTCACTGGTGGGTACGTGAGGACCTGCACCGCTTCCGCGCGCGGCGAGGTTTTTACCCCCATGCGTAGTCTGGCGGTCGGATTCGTGGTAAAGGTCGTGAAACGCTACGAATTTTGGCAAAGGCGGTTACCGGCCCGCGAAGAGAGGCCTAGATTCTAGGAATATGACGGACCAGGACCTTGTCCACGCCCTGCGATCCACCCGGATTCAACCGTCGGACGCCTACGCTCGGCTCTATGACGCCTACGGTGAGGAGCTTTACCGCGAATGCTGGGTGTCGCTCCGTGACACCGACATGGCACACACAGTTCTGCGCGACACGTTCATCGTGGCCAGGGCGCACATCGATCGGCTTTCCGATTCGGCGCGGCTGCGAGAATGGCTGATCGCCATAGCCCGAGCGGAATGCGCGCGGCATCCGGTTGCGGCACGTGCAAGTGCGAGCGCACTTGCAGCACCAGCCAACCAGATGGCGGCGACGCCTAGCAGCGGAGAATACGCCGAGCAGTTCAACGGCGAATCCGCACTCTGCCGCCGGCCGCCATGTCTTCGGTTGCGCGTCCTCAGCGGTGTTACCGGGCCGGACCTTTCCGGTTACCGCGCGCACATCGCCGAACGCGCCAACGCATTTGACCGGTGCGGATTCCCGCTTCCGCCCTCCATGAAACGCCCCGACACCCTGTCTTCCCGCCTGGTTCCGGGGCTCATTCTGGCAGCCTGCGCACTGCTCATTCTGGTGCTGGTGGTCTACGTCTGCGTGCGGACCACTCCGGCCACGATGCCATGGCCGATCGACCCCATCGTGACGATGTCGGGCTGAGAAGGGTCGACCGGCGGTGAGCGGGCGCCCGCCATGCGCCGGACAACCCCGAGCGCGCGGTCGTCGCGACCATGCCGCGGCCCGGCGAACATCTGTACACCGGGCCGCGATCGGCAGTCGAGCTTGTCGCAAGATCCGCCTTGCCGGAGGACTACTCCTTGATGTGCGAGCGGTCCCCGTGGTGACCCGACTCCTCGGCGCGCTTCGCCGAGGACAGGACCTCCTGCTCGGCCTCGTGGCGGCCGACCCAGGTGGAGCCCTCGACGGACTTGCCGGGCTCAAGGTCCTTGTAGACCTGGAAGAAGTGCTCGATCTCCAGGCGCTCGAACTCGTTCACGTGGTGAATGTCACGGAGGTGTTCCATGCGCGGGTCCGTCGCGGGCACGCACAGGATCTTGTCGTCGCCCCCCGCCTCGTCGGTCATGCGGAACATACCGACGGCGCGGCAGCGGATCATGCACCCCGGAAACGTCGGCTGCTTCAGCAGAACGAGAGCGTCCAGCGGGTCGCCGTCGTCACCCAGCGTGCCCTCGATGAATCCGTAGTCGGCCGGGTAACTGGTCGAGGTGAACAACATCCGGTCCAAGCGAATCCGGCCTGTTTCGTGATCCATCTCATATTTATTACGCTCGCCCTTGGGGATCTCGATTGTGACGTCGAATTCCATGCTGTTCTCGGCTTCCCTTACGACTAGGGTCGTTGTGTCAGTACAGGTTTTCTCACGATGCCGAAGGAAGGCGGTGCCGGGGTGCGGCAGGTACGGGCCCGAGCTCTCCTTGCCTTGGCCATGCTCAACATATTCGTGCTGGTGGCAGGTGTTGTCGCGGCGGATGTGCTTGAGTCCCGGCCCCCGTCGACCATGCCTTATCCTGTCGCCCTCGCGCAGGACGGGCCGGCTTCGGCACCATCGGACGCCGCCCCGATCGACCCTGATCGGCTCGCGGACAAGCTCGATGATCGCATGTCGGACTCCGGACTGAGTGACGGACTCTCCGCTTATGTCACGGATGCGTCGAGTGGGACTGTTGTCTTCGAGAAGGACGCCGGCACAGCGAGAATTCCCGCGTCGACCACCAAGATCGTCACCGCGGTGTCCGCACTCCACGAACGCGGCCCTGAGGAGCGCCTGCGCACCACGGTCGTCCGCGACGGTGACCGGATCGTCCTCGTGGGCGGGGGCGACCCCACGCTGACCGAGAGCAACGCCCCCGGGGACTACCCGCAGATGGCGAGCCTGGAGGACCTGGCCGACCACACCGCCGCGGCACTGGAGCGCGAGGGCGTCGACAGCGTCCGCCTCGGTTACGACGGCTCGCTCTACTCCGGGCCCGTCGAGGGCCCCGACTGGAAGCCCAGCTACATCTGGGACGGCAACGTCGCCAAGGTCACCGCCCTGATGGTCGACGGTGGGCGGAAACACAAGGGGAGGAAGTACGGCGATCGTGTCGACGACCCGCCGCGTGTCGCCGCCGACGTGTTCGCCCGACGGCTGCGCGACGCCGGAGTGCGGATCGAGGGAAAGCCCGCCCCTGCCACGGCCCCCGACGGCGCCGACCCCATCGCCTCCGTGGACTCCCCGCCCCTCTCCGCCCTGGTCGAGAAGATGATGTTGGAGAGCGACAACAACATCGCCGAGGCCCTCGTCCGGCAGGTCGCCCTGGCCAGGGGCGAGGACGCCTCGTTCGCCGGAGCGTCCGCGGCGGTGGGGCAGGTCATGTCCGAGCTGGGCGTGTCCGGAGTGCACGTGGAGGACGGCAGCGGGCTGACCCGCAACAACAAGATCAAGCCGAAGGCCCTGGTCAAACTTTTGGCGACCGCCTCCGACCCGGAGAACCCCGACCTGCGCCCGGCCATCACCGGCCTGCCCACGGCGCACTTCACTGGCTCGCTCCACGACCGCTACTCCGACGACAGCGGATCCGCGGCCGGCGCCGGGCTGGTCCGCGGCAAGACCGGGACGCTCGACGGCGTCAGCGCGCTGTCGGGGACCGTCCGCGACAAAGACGGCCGACTGCTGCTCTTCGCCTTCATCGCCAACGACGGGGCGGCCGCTGGCAGCACGCTGGACACCTTCGCCGCGGCCGTCGCGGAGTGCGGCTGCTCCCGCTGAGCGACTCTGAGCTACCGAGCTGCTGAGCTGTCCTACGCGGCGTTCGGCGTCCGTTTGGCCCCCTCCGGTGGTCGCGGAGACACCAGCGGCCTCACCGGCGATTCTGCCCCCGCCGTCTCCGCGACCATCCCACGGCACCGGCGGCCCCATGAGGGGAGCGTCAGCAGTACTCGCGGACGGGGCGGGGGTTCTCCTTCCACGGCGGCATGCGCGACCGCGGCCAGCAGTACCCGCGGACGGGGGCGGGGGTCGCGTCCGGCCTGTCGCACGGGGCGTCCGCGGAGTATCCCCTCGGGGAAGCCCTGAGGAAACCCCGAAATCCAGGCGCGACTAGCCTTCGTCGGCATACCAATGGGTACGGTGAGAGCGTGAGTCTGATCGACTGGGACGTAGCCGTCAATACCGGAACCCGCCTCGTGCGGCCCGGCCCCCAAGTGGACCTCGCCGACGCCCGCCAAGCGGTGGCGCAACTGCGCGAGCTGTCCGTCACCGCACAGGGGCACGTGCGCGAATTCACCGGCATGCAGCCCCTTGAACCGGCCGGACCAGCGGTCATCGTTGACCGTCCCGGCTGGATCAAGGCCAACGTCGAGGGGTTCCGCGTCGTGCTGGAACCCATGCTCGACCGCCTCGGCGCCGAGAAGCTGGGCAACAACGCGGCCACCTCTATCACCTCGGCCGTGGGGTCCCGCGTCACCGGCGTCCAACTCGGTGCCGTGCTGTCCTACCTCGCCGGCCGTGTGCTCGGCCAGTACGAGCTGTTCCTGCCGCCGGACCCCGACGGCACCGCCCCCACGGGCCGCCTCACCCTGGTGGCCCCCAACGTCGTGCACACCGAGCGCGAACTCGATGTCGACCCGCGCGACTTCCGGCTCTGGGTCTGCCTGCACGAGGAGACCCACCGGACGCAGTTCACCTCCACGCCCTGGCTGCGCGAGTACGTGCAGAAGCAGATGCAGGAGCTGCTGCTCGCCTCCAACGTCGACGCGGCGGAGTTCCTCGACCGGCTGCGCGCCGCGGGTGAGGCCGTCGCCGAGGTCGTCCGCGGTGGCGAGGGCAACCTCATCGAGGTCTTCCAGAGCGACGAGCAGAGCGAGATCCTGGAGCGGATCACCGCCGTCATGACGCTCGCCGAGGGACACGGCGACTACGTGATGGACGCGGTCGGCCCCGAGGTCGTCCCCTCTGTGGCGCAGATCCGCCGCCGTTTCCAGCGCCGTCGTGAGGGCGCCAACCGGATCGACAAGATCATCCGTCAGCTGCTCGGTCTCGACCTCAAGATGAAGCAGTACGAAGAGGGCGCGGCGTTCGTCCGCACCGTTGTCACGCGGGTGGGCATGGCCGATTTCAACCGTGTGTGGGAGTCGCCCGACACCCTGCCGACGATGAAGGAGATCCGGGCCCCGGAGCTGTGGATCAACCGCGTCGTGCGCGCCGGGGAACTACCGGTCGCGCCCGAGGGCAACGGCCAGGTGACACCGCCGGAGCGGTCGGGCGAGGACGGGGAAAGCACAGGGGAGGAGTGAGCCACCGCCCGTCCCAACCCCCGCCCGCCATCGCCACCGCCCGGCGTGCCGTGCGGGCGGTGCTGACCGAGCCCGGCGGGCCGCAGGCCGGTGACCTCGTCCTCGTCGCGTGCAGCGGCGGGGCCGACTCCCTTGCCCTGGCGGGGGCGACCGCGTTCGTCGCGCCGCGCATCGGGCTGCGGGCTGGCGGGATCACCGTCGACCACGGGTTGCAGGAGGGCTCGGCCGAGCGCGCCGCAACGGTCGCCGCCACCCTGCGCGGGCTAGGGCTCGATCCGGTCGAGCGGGTGAGCGTCGACGTCGGGCGCGCGGGCGGTCCCGAGGGCGCCGCGCGCACCGCCCGCTACGCCGCGCTCGACGCCGCCGCCGAGCGCCACCGCGCCGCCGCCGTCCTGCTCGGGCACACCAGCGACGACCAGGCCGAGACCGTACTGCTCCGGCTCGCCCGTGGCTCCGGCGCGCGCTCCCTGGCCGGGATGTCCGCGCGCACCGGCCGCTACCTGCGCCCCTTCCTGGGCCTCGACCGCGCTACCGTGCGTTCGGCCTGCGATCTCATGGACCTGGAGGCGTGGGAGGACCCGCACAACACCGATCCCTCCTACGCGCGCTCGCGCGTGCGCGCCGAGGCGCTGCCGGTGCTGGAGAAGGTGCTCGGTCCGGGCATCGCCAAGGCGTTGGCGCGCACCGCCGACCTGCTGCGGGACGACGCCGACGCGCTCGACGCGTGGGTGGAGGAGGCCGAGCGGGACGTCGGGCGGCCGGAGGGCGGGCTTGGCGCCGCCGCGCTCGCCGAGCTGCCGCGGGCGGTGCGCACCCGGCTGCTGCGCCGCGCCGCGATCGCGGCCGGTTGCCCGGCCGGTGCCCTGACCGCCGGGCACGTGGCCGAACTGGATCGGTTGGTCACGGAGTGGCGTGGCCAAGCGCACGTCGATCTACCTGGGGGAACGCAGGGTCGGCGGGCCGACGGGATGATCCTTTTCACCCCTCCCCTCCGTTGATCTCGGCGACATCGACCCGATGGCGGCCGCCATTATTCGGTCGATACCGCCGAGATCAACGGAGGAGGGAGGAGATGGGGGCGGGGAAACAGGGGGCATGTGGGCGCGTCGGGGTGTATATGGCGCTCGTGGCACCTTCCGCACCTTTATCCTGGTTGGCGCACCAAGTCCGACGGAGCAGCGAGGACAGTTAAGCGTGGACGCGAAAGACATGGGCGAGGACCTGGAGAAGGTCCTGGTCACCGAAGAGGAGATCAAGACTCGGCTGCGCGAGATGGCTGCCGAGATCGACGCCGCGTACGCCGGCAAGGACTTGCTGCTCGTCGGTGTCCTCAAGGGCGCCGTGATGGTGATGGCCGACCTCGCCCGGGAGCTGCACCACCCCGCCGAGACGGACTGGATGGCGGTGTCCTCGTACGGTGCCGGCACGACGTCGTCGGGCGTGGTGCGGATCCTCAAGGACCTCGACGCCGACATCAAGGACCGCAACGTCCTGATCGTCGAGGACGTCATCGACTCCGGCCTCACGTTGTCCTGGCTGGTCGGCAACCTCAAGTCGCGGGGTCCGGCCTCCGTGGAGATCTGCACGATGGTGCGCAAGCCGCTGGCCTTCAGCGTCGACCTCGACGTCAAGTACATCGGCTTCGACCTGCCCAACGAGTTCATCATCGGCTACGGTCTGGACTACGCGGAGAAGTACCGGAACCTGCCGTTTATCGGCACTCTGGCGCCCCACGTTTACCAGGACTGAGCGAGTGCGCCGTGTGGCGTCCCGATGATCGGAACTTTCCGCGTCGCACGGTCGGTCCGGGCCATGCACCGGGAGCCACACCAGGCTCCGGGAACAGATCGTGTCCATCACGCGTTGCCGTCATGACGGGTGCTCACCGGAACGCATGCCTCGGCGCACGAGTGCGTTCGTTCACGGCAGGGGTGTACCGTCGATTATCCCGGCATCATTATTCGGGAGTACGTGTCCGATAGGTCCCGCTTCCGGCGGCCACAGCAGGCCTTCCAGGGGGACGGTGGAGCACTCGGGTGCGGCGCGCCGCCGCGTCGTCCCGCGCCACCCGACCACCTGGTCCGGCGCCTCTGCGGTTATCGGGGCAGGCCGCCTGGTCAGGAGGGACGGACCCAGCGGGGTTCCGTATAGATGAATCTCAAGCGTTTGTACCGCGGGCCGTGGCTTTGGATCCTGGCCATTGGCCTCTTGCTCTTTGCGTTTTTCCAGTTCACCAATTTCGGGTCCGGCCCGGAGCCGGAGAAGGTCGACACCTCCAAGGTGTTCGATCTCATCTCCAAGGACAAGGTCGACAACGCGAAGATCATCGACAAGGACCAGCGGATCGAGCTGACGACCACCGACGGTAAGGTCTACGAATCTTACTGGGTCGAGGGTCAGGGCTTCGAGCTCGCACAGGACCTGCGGAAGCAGGAGCTGGAGGGGGACAACCTCACGTCCTACGACGTCGAGGTCCCCAAGGACAGCATGTTCGTGTCCTTGCTCTTCAGCTTCCTTCCGCTGATCATCCTCATCGCCATCTTCCTGTTCGTCATGAACCAGATGCAGGGTGGCGGCTCCCGGGTGATGAACTTCGGCAAGTCCAAGGCCAAGCTGATCACCAAGGACACCCCGAAGAACACCTTCTCCGACGTCGCGGGCGCCGACGAGGCCATCGAGGAGCTGCAGGAGATCAAGGACTTCCTGCAGAACCCGGCCAAGTTCCAGGCGATCGGCGCCAAGATCCCCAAGGGCGTCCTCCTCTTCGGTCCCCCCGGCACCGGTAAGACGCTGCTCGCGCGCGCTGTCGCGGGCGAGGCCGGGGTGCCCTTCTACTCCATCTCCGGCTCCGACTTCGTTGAGATGTTCGTGGGTGTGGGCGCCTCGCGTGTGCGCGACCTGTTCGAGCAGGCCAAGGCCAACGCTCCGGCGATCATCTTCATCGACGAGATCGACGCCGTCGGCCGCCACCGCGGCGCCGGCATGGGCGGCGGGCACGACGAGCGCGAGCAGACGCTCAACCAGATGCTCGTCGAGATGGACGGCTTCGACGTCAAGGGCGGCGTCATCCTGATCGCGGCCACCAACCGCCCCGACATCCTCGACCCCGCGCTGCTGCGCCCCGGCCGCTTCGACCGGCAGGTCGTCATCGACCGGCCCGACATGGAGGGCCGCAAGGGCATCCTGGAGGTCCACGCCAAGGGCAAGCCGATCGCGAGCGACGTCGACTTCGCCGTCATCGCCCGGCGCACCTCCGGCATGACCGGTGCCGACCTCAACAACGTCGTCAACGAGGGCGCGCTGCTGACGGCCCGCGCCGGGCGCACCGAGATCGACATGGCCACGCTAGAGGAGGCCATCGACCGCGTCATGGCCGGTCCGGAGCGCAAGACCCGGGTCATGTCGGACGCCGAGAAGAAGGTCATCGCCTACCACGAGGGCGGCCACGCCCTCGTCGGGCACGCACTGCCCAACTCCGACCCGGTGCACAAGATCACCATCCTGCCGCGCGGCCGCGCGCTGGGGTACACGATGTCGGTGCCGATGGAGGACAAGTTCCTCACCTCGCGCTCGCAGATGATGGACCAGCTCGCGATGATGCTGGGCGGGCGCGCCGCCGAGGAACTCGTCTTCCACGAGCCCACCACCGGCGCGGCCAACGACATCGACAAGGCCACCAGCGTGGCCCGCAACATGGTCACCGAGTACGGCATGAGCGAGCGGCTCGGCGCGCGCAAGTTCGGTTCGTCCAGCACGGAGCCGTTCCTGGGCCGCGAGATGTCGCACGCCCGCGAGTACTCCGAGGAGATCGCCTCCCTCATCGACGAGGAGGTGCGCCGCCTCATCGAGGCCGCGCACGACGAGGCGTGGGAGGTCCTCGTCGAGAACCGCGCGGTCCTCGACGACCTCGTGCTGCACCTGCTGGAGAAGGAGACCCTCTCCAAGGAGGAGGTCCTGGAGATCTTCGCCCCGGTGAGGAAACGCCCCTCGCGGGGGTCCTTCACCGGCTACGGCAAGCGGCAGCCCTCCAAGCAGCCGCCCGTGCTGACGCCCAAGGAGCTCGCGCACATGGCACCGCAGGAGGTCGAGCAGGTGACCTCCGGCAACGGCCAGGCGTCCTGGAGCGGCACCGGCGAGTCGTGGCAGGGCGGCCCCGAAGCCGACACCTCCCGCCGCGTCAACGGTGCCCCGGAGTCCGCGGGGTCCGGCGGTGACTCCGAGTCAGGGGAGCAGGCGTGAGTACCGGCGCCGGGGGCGACATTTTCACGACGGAACCGTCCGCCGCGGGTGTCGACCAGCCCAGGATCGAGAAGGCCGTCCGGGAGATCCTCCTCGCCATCGGCGAGGACCCGGACCGCGACGGCCTGGTCGACACCCCGGCGCGGGTCGCGCGCGCCTACCAGGAGCAGTTCGCCGGTTTGAGCCAGCGGCCCGAGGAGGTCCTGACCACGGTGTTCGAGGCCGGCCACGATGAGATGGTGCTGGTCAAGGACATCGAGATGTACTCGACCTGCGAACACCACCTGGTGCCGTTCCACGGCAGCGCCCACATCGGTTACATCCCGAACACCAACGGGCAGATCACGGGCCTGTCCAAGCTGGCCCGGCTGGTGGACGTCTTCGCCCGGCGCCCGCAGGTGCAGGAGCGGCTGACCACCGAGATCGCCGACGCGCTGATGGACTACCTCGATCCGCGCGGCGTGATCGTGGTGATCGAGGCGGAGCACCTGTGCATGACCATGCGCGGGGTGCGCAAGCCCGGCGCCAAAACGGTCACCTCGGCGGTGCGGGGGGTCTTCGCCAAGCGCGACCGCACCCGCGCCGAGGCGATGAGCCTCATCATCGGCCACAGCTGAGCTCGGCGAAGCGGACGAGTCGTACCTTCCGACGGCGCCCGTAGCGATCAAGGGTCGCTACGGGCGCCGTCGCGCGTCGTGTGTCTCATAGGGTGTGGGCATGGCGTCGACGTACAAGCTGCCCGGGTTGCCCGAACAGGGGCGCTGCCTGGTCATGGGGGTCGTCAACGTCACCCCGGACTCCTTCTCCGACGGTGGCGCCTACTTCGATCCCAAGAGAGCAATCGAGCACGGACTGCGGCTGGCCGAGGAGGGCGCCGACATCGTCGATGTCGGGGGTGAGTCCACCCGTCCCGGCGCCCAGCGCATCTCGCGCGACGAGGAGCTGCGCCGCGTGGGTCCGGTGGTGCGGGAGCTCAGCCGCCAGGGGGTGGCCGTCAGCATCGACACCATGCGCGCCGAGGTCGCCGAGTACGCGGTCGAGGCCGGGGCGCGCCTGGTCAACGACGTCAGCGGGGGGCTCGCCGACCCCTCGATGGCTCGGCTGGTCGCCAAGGCGGGTGTCGCCTACGTGTTGATGCACTGGCGCGGGCATAGTCACGACATGCAGAACCGTGCCATGTACGACGACGTCGTCCGAGAAGTCCACAATGAGCTGAGGCAGCGCATGGAGGCCATGGTCGACGAGGGGGTCGATCCCGACCAGATCATCCTCGATCCCGGGCTCGGCTTCGCCAAGCGGCCCGATCGCAGTCACAACTGGGCGCTGTTGAGCGCCCTGGACACGTTTCACGACATGGGGAGGCCCCTGCTGATCGCGGGTTCCCGAAAGCGTTTTCTCGGGCGTCTGCTCACCGACGCCGAAGGCACCGCCCGTCCCTCCGCCGGCTGTGACGCCGCCACGGTGGCGCTCACCACCCTGGCGGCCGACCGCGGCGCCTGGTGCGTCCGCGTGCACGACGTCCGGCCTAACGCCGACGCGGTGCGCGTCGCGTCGGCGTGGCGCAGCGGGGGCGCCGACCTGGACGAAGGCAGGGCCGACGTCATCGGCCGGGGCGGCCTGTGAAGTCCCGCCACGAGGTCATGGAGCGCGTGGCGGAGGCCAACGCGCAGTTCTACGGAGCCATCGAGAACGGTGACATCGACCTGATGCGCCGCGTCTGGGCGGAGGAGGACGACGCCCCCGACCTGGTCTGCGTGAACCCGGGGTGGCCGCTGCTGCGCGGCCGTGCGGAGATCATGCGCGCCTGGTCGCTGATTATGGCCAACGTCCCCTACATCCAGTACGTGCTGACCGACACCCACATCGGGGTGAGCGGTGAGGTCGCGATGGTCACCTGCGAGGAGAACGTGCTCACCGCCGAGGACGACAGCCCCGGATTCGTCGCGGGCGGCCAGGTGGTGACCACCAACATGTTCGTCAACACCGAGCACGGCTGGCGGCTGTGGTCGCACCACGCCTCGCCGGTGCTGATGGACGAGGAGGACGGGGAAGAGGACCAGGAGTGACCGGAGGGCTGGACCGGCTGGACCGGATCGCCGTGCGGGGGCTGCGCGCCCACGGGTACCACGGTGTGTTCCCCGAGGAGCGGCGCGAGGGCCAGGACTTCGTGGTCGACGTCGATCTCGGGGTGGACACCCGTGCGGCGGCGCGCAGTGACGACGTCGCGGACACCGTGCACTACGGCATGCTCAGCAGCCGCCTGGTCGACGTGATCACCGGAGAACCGGTGAACCTCATCGAGACCTTGGCCGAGCGGCTGGCGGCGGTGTGCCTGGAGGAGTCACTGGTGCGCGAGGTCGAGATCACCGTGCACAAACCGGACGCGCCGATTCCGCACAAGTTCGATGACGTGACCGTCAGGATCCTGCGGAGACGCGCGTGAGCGGGGTCGGAGGGGCCCCGGCGTCGGCCCGGCGGGTCGTGCTGGCGCTGGGGAGCAACATCGGCGACCGGATGGCGACCCTGCAGGGAGCCGTGGAGGCCCTGTCCCGCGACTCCTCGGTGCGGATCACGGCGGTCTCGCCGGTGTACGAGACCGCGCCCGTGGGCGGCCCCGAGCAGGGCGCCTACCTCAATGCGGTGGTCGTCGCCGAATGCTCGCTGCGTCCCCACGCCCTGCTGGAGCTCACCCAGGGTGTGGAGCAGGAGTTCCACCGGGTGCGCGAGGTGCGGTGGGGCCCGCGGACGCTGGATATCGACATCCTCGACTTCGACGCCGAGACCAGCGACGACCCCGTGCTGACCCTGCCGCACCCGCGGGCGCACGAGCGCGCGTTCGTGTTGCGGCCGTGGTCCGACATCGATCCCGATGCCGTGGTTGTGGGGCGCGGCGCCGTGGGCGATCTACTCGGCGAGGTCGCCGACCAGGAACTGTGGCGCCGATCCGATCTCGCCCTGCGACCGCCGGAGTAGCTGAGCCCATGGACGACAAGACGCATGAGGACGGCAACGGGATGCGTCCGACCGGGTGGCAGCTGCCGCTCGGGATCATCTTCGTCAGCGCTGCCCTCTCCTATGTAGTGGTGGAGGCGTCCTATGGCGCGCTCCCGATCCTGCCCTGGACGGCCATCCCCACATTGCTCCTGCTCGCCGCCGCCGAGGGCATCGCCGCCTGGCATACGCGTCGCCGCATCCGCCGCCTCCCGGGGACCGAGCCGGTCGACCCGCTGAGCGTGGCGCGGCTGGTGGCCCTGGCGAAGGCCAGCGTGGTGATCGCGGCCTTGTCGATCGGCGTGTTCGGCGGAATGGCGCTGTCCCTGCTGGACCAGCTATCCATCCCGACGCCGCGCGCCGATGCCATGACCGCCTTCGGGACGATGCTCGCGGGCGCGGTGCTGCTGGTGGTGGCGCTCCTGCTGGAGTACGCCTGCAGGGTCCCCGATGAAGGTGACGATTCCGGCAACTCAGGCGATCCGGCCCGCCCGTCGGCGTGAGCCGGTTCGAGGATGTGGGGGACCGGGGTCTGCTGGGCGGCCTTGTCGGTGTTCTTGCTTTCCGGTGTTCTGGGGTGGAAAGCGGCACCGAGGGCGGAGAGGGCTGGGGACTCCGGTCGTCTTCGGGGGGTGCGGCGGGGCGGGGCGGGAAGGCGCTGTCCGCAGCCCTGCTGCCGGTGATCACGGCGAAAGTCCGGGCAGACGGGACGAAATTCGTGGCTCTCCCCGTGATCATCACGCTAAGGGGCGGGGTGCGGAACCCGGGTCTGCTGGGCGGCCTTGTCGGCGTTCTTGCTTTCCGGTGTTCTTGGGTGAAAAGCGGCACCGAGGGCGGAGGGGGCTAGGGGCGCCGGTCGTCTTCGGGGGTGCGGCGGGGCAGGGGCTCGCGGCCCGGGCCGGTCCTCCCGCTTGGCGTGAGGCGCCTTCCGCGATACGGGAGCACCCCACCCCCGCAGACCCCCACCGGCGATGATCATGGGGATGGCCCCGGCAAAACGGACAGAACCGGGACCGTTCCCATGATCATCGCGGGGAACGTGGGGCAAACCGGGCATACCCGGCGCACGGCGGCCCGCAATCCGGATTCCGGCCCGCCCGCATGCCCCGCCCAGGAAGCCGGCAGGCGCGCCCCCACCCCCGCCTCGTCGCCGCCGCCTTCGCTCCTCCACCCGGGGGAGACCGGAGGGGCGAACCGCCGCCGCTGCCCCCGCCCGGCCGCCCCCTGAAGACGACCGACGCCCCCAGCCCCCACCGCCCTCGGTGCCGCTTTTCACCCAAGGGCACCGGAAAGGACGACCGCCGACAAGGCCGCCCAGCAGACCCCGCCCCCGGCCTGGCCCCATGATCGGCCGGAAACGGGGTATGAGCCGATCGTCGGCGTACTGCCCGGCTTTCGCGCGACGGTAATGGGACGAGAGCGGCATGTCCCTTCGGACTGGCGCGGGGATGATTGACTGGAATCGTGGAGTTTGCCGCGTCTGACGCGAAGTCACAGCAATCCGATGGCAACGCGGGCTCCGGGGAGGCCCCGGAGCCCGATGGCGGTGCGCCGCGATTCGCGGCACCCGGGGCTGATGTCCCGCTGCCGCCGGAGGCAGAGGCGACGCTGACCGACGGTTCGCCCTCCCCCGGTGCTTCCTCCCCCTCGGTGAACGGAACCGGGCCCACGCGCGCCGCGGAGGATGAAGCGGCCTCGGCCGGGTCGCAGGCGGCCGGGGCCGCGTCCGCTTCAGCGACTGCTCTGTCGCCGGTCGAGGCGGCGTTCGCCGCTCCCGGCGGAACGTCGTGGACCCGGGTCGCGCCGGTGCTGGCCTGGTACCGTCGGCTCCTCCTGCTCGCCGTGCTGCTCCCCGGTGCCGTCCTCGGGGGAGCGGCGATCTGGGCATGGTCGGGATGGGGCTGGACCATCGTTTGGCTGGCCCTGTGCGTACTGGGCATTGCCCTGGGGTGGGCGGCGGCCGAACCGGCACGCCGCTCCTGGGGATACGCGGAAGGACGCACGGACTTCTACCTGACCTACGGCGTCGTCGTCCGGCAGCTGGTGGTTGTGCCCTACGGCCGCATGCAGGTCGTGGACGTCACCTCCAACCTGCTGGAGCAAGCTCTCGGCATCGCGACCCTGCAGGTGCGGACGGCGGCCACCACCGCCGTCACGCGCATCCCCGGCATCCCCCTGGCCGACGCTGTCGAGCTGCGCGATCGCCTGACCGCGCGCAGTGAAACCTTCTCCACGGGACTGTGACGCGTGAGCGAAGCCGATCGGGAACAGCGCTCTGACCCCGCCGACAGCACGGCCGATGGCGGGCCGAACCCGCCTGCCGAGAACGGGCAGGCGCAACGCGGCTATCCGACGTTCGAGCCCCCCGGTCCTGGCCACGCAACGGCGGGGGCCGAGGGGACCTCGGACGACTGGCTCTTCGCCGCGTTCGACGGGCACGCGGACCTGCCCGCGCTGCGGGAGGTCACCGCGCCCACGGAGACGAACTTCGCCGAGCAGGTGACGCCGCCACTCCCGTCGTACGGTAGCCGCGCCGACGGCCCCTCCGCGCCGGCGACGGGGGAAGCCACGCATGAGCCGGAGCGCTCCGCGGGGCCGGACGCCGCCGAGCGCCCCGCGCCGCCCCGGGAGGAGGAACCGGGGGCGGTCACACCACTGTGGTCGCGGGTGAGCGCGGGGGCGGAGCACGCCCCGCCGGTCGGTCCTGACACGACCCGTGACCCGCTGGCTGACCGCTCCGCCGCTCCCCAGGGCCCGGACAGCGGGGCCGCGGCGACCCGCCGGGGGAGACCGCGGTTCTCACCGCCCGTCCTGCCCCCGGCCGACCCCACCCCGGGGTCGTCTCGGCCGGGGCCGTATGCGGCGCACCCGTATCCCGGGTCGGACGCGCGTCCGCCGGGGCCGTCGTGGTATCCGTCGGCACACGATCCGGCCACCGGAGCCCTGGCCCCGGCGCCGACCGGCCATCCGGTTCAGGGGCCGCGGCCCCCCGGTCCCGGCCCGGGATATGGCGTGGGTGGGCACGGGCACCCCGGGACACCCTCCCCCGCACCACAGCGGATCTCCGGCGGCGCGCCCGCCCCTCCCGGGGCCGCCTACGGTGACCCGCGCTCAGGGGCCTTGGCCGCCCACAGCGGAAACGTGCGCTTCCTGCCTCCAGCAGTTCCCGGCCCGCCGAACGGCATGCCGCATCCGCCTCCGCCACCGCCCGCCGCGGCTCGGGCGCCGCGGCAGGACGAGGACGACGACGTCACCCGCGGATCCCACCGGCCGCACTGGGCGACCGTTCCCTTCCAGGTCCTGCTGGTCTCCCTGGTCTTCATCGCGGTTCCGGGTCCGCTGCTGATCGGCGTCGGGCCGGGGTTGATGCTGCTGAGCACGCTCGCCGTCGCTTTCGGCGCCACCGTCTACGCCCTGCTGTCCTGGTGGAACTCCTCCTTCGGGCTGCGGGCGGACCACCTCGTCGTGCACAGCGGGGTGGTCCGGCGAGCCTCGCGCGAGGTCCCGCTGAGCCGCCTGCAGGCGGTCGACGTCGTGCGCCCACTGCTCATGCAGATCCTTGGCCTGGCGGAGCTGCGGATTGAATTGGCCGGAGGAGACGCCAGCTGTGTCCGGCTGCGCTACCTGAGCCGGAGGACGGCCGAACGGCTGCGAGCGTCGCTGCTGGCCCACGCTGCCGGACTGTCCGGGACGACCCCCGAAGCGCCGGAGTGGCCGCTGTACCGCCTCCCGTTCGGGCTGCTGCTCGGCGCGCTGGCCTTCCGTCTGCCGGTGCTCGGTGCGTTCGTGCTCTTCCTGGCGCTGATGGCCGCGGGGGTCTCTAGGGGGGAGCCGGGGGTCCTGGGCGCCGCCATCCCGCTTTTGCTCGGTCTGATGCAGGGCTTCATCGGCCCGCTCTTGCGCTACACGGACTTCTACGCCTCACGCTCCCCGGACGGGCTGCGGCTGCGTTACGGGATCTTCCAGGCACGCATGCAGACGGTGCCGCCGGGGCGGGTGCAGGCGGTCCGGATCGTCGAGCCGCTGCTGTGGCGGGCGCTGGGTGTGGTCCGGGTGGACGCCAACGTCGCCGGGTACGTGGGCGAGCGGCAGATGGACTCCTCGACGCTGTTTCCCGTGGTGCCGCGTCCCGTGGCCTACGCGCTCGTCGGTGAGATCTTCCCGGGGGCGGACGCGGCGCGGGTCGCCCTGCGCCCCGCGCGCCGCAGTGGGGCCGCGCATGACGCGCTGGGCATCGATGACCGCCTCTTCGTCAGTCGGCGGGGGATCGTGTGCCGGGTGACGGAGATCGTTCCGCACGCGCGGGTGCAGAGCGTCCGGTTGACGGCGGGCCCCATCAGCCGCTGGCGGGGCGTCGCCGACGTGGACGCGGACACCCCTCCCGGGCCGATCCGGGCCCGTGCCGTCGGCCGCGACCTGGCCGAGGCGCGCCGCGTCGTCGACGGTGTCGCCGAGCGCGGGCACGCGGCGCGGGCGACCGCGGCCGGTCCGGAGCGGTGGGCCACGCGCAGTGAGGGGCCCGGCCCCGCTGCGTGATCCCGTTATTCAGGTGTGATCAGCGGGTGTGAACTCACCTGGTGCGGGGAGAAGTAGGTCAACTGGCGGGTTTTCCGCGGCTGCGTGGCCTTGGCTGCACCCTGACCGGCTTGTGTTGCTCACCGCCGCGGCGCGCGTGGCCTCTTTTGCCCAGAGGGTGTCTGCAACCGAAAAGCCCCAAGACGTGGCGCCGAAAGTGTGATGTGTGTCACTCGCCCTGCCGTGTGTTGCTGTGTTTCCTGTCGCCATGTCGCGACTTGTGCCATTACTCCCGGTCAATGAAAGACTCCGGGCTGTTACTCATGTTCCGAATTTTGCTGCTGGGACCCGGCGAAGTGTGGCTACATAGAGATCGAACACACCACGTGTTCACGAACCCACTTAAAGCAAGCTTTCCGGGTGGCTGGGGTCGCCCGGTTGAATGAGGAGATCCACAAGTGATGAAGAAGACCTTCGCCACCGCCGCCGTCGCCGCTGCCGCCGCTGGCGTTCTGCTCACCGGGGCCCCCGCCCACGCCTCGGACGGCGCCCACACCTCCGGTGACGGCAGCGTCCTCGGCGGGACCCAGACCCAGATCCCGGTGGCCGTCAACACCTCCATCTGCGGCAACTCGATCCCGATCGTCGGCGTCGCCAACGCCTTCTGCAAGGGCAACGCCAAGGCGTACCAGAACTAGTCGGTCGGGTCGCGGGCGCGGCACCGCGCCCGCGACCCGACGCCAGAGGATCGGCGCCGTCCTTCCCCCCGGGCGGCGCCGATCCTCTTTTTTGTTGTCTCGGACTCCGGGTATCGGGCGCAGGCCGGTTGGCGTGGCTGTGGACCGCTTGACCCTCTCGCCTCTCTGCGGGGGACTGTCCCAGCTGGGGCGGGGCCGGAACTGTTCGAGCTGAAAAGCCGGTTAGGTGACGGGCGGAACTGTCCGAATCGGGTGTGTCACGCGTCACATCCACCTCAGGAGTCACAGGGGTTCCACACCCAAAATCCGGATAAGTCGCGTCACAGCAAGTGGATGCTCTGCTTCTCCGCGTCATTGTTCGAGGTCATTTCGCTGCGCGAGGGGGGTCGTGTCTGGCTAAATGGCACCTGAGCACGGAAAGTGCTCACGTAGTCACCCCCCCCGATGGCCGGCCGGTTCCGCCGGGTCGGTCTGTACAAGGAGTCATCCAGTGCTGAAGAAGTCCATCGCCACCGGTGCCGTCATCGCCGCCTCCGCGGGTGTCCTCCTCTCGGCCGCCCCGGCCCACGCGGTTGCCGTCGGCGGCGCGAACCTTGCCCCGGTGGCCGCCAGTGCGGGCAGCGTCTCGGCCGCCACCGGCGGCGCCGCGGCCTCGACCGCCGCCATGACCCCGGTCGTCGGGGTCGTTCCCGTCGTGCCCGCCATCGTCAGCGTGGCCTCGGCCGCGGGCTAGCAGGACGGCACACCGCTGCCTGGCATGTCCGATCGCGTGGGTAGCGCTGCGCACGCGCCCGGACAACCGTCAACCCCCTCAAGCTCAGGCCCGACCGTGGATGCGCACCGCGGGCGGGTATCCGGCGCCGACTCCTCATCCCCCGGAGTCGGCGCCGTTCGCGTTTTCGGACGATGGTCACCGTCCCTGCCGGAAGGAGCGGACCCCATCCCGTCTCTGTCCGTGCTCATCCGGGAATCGTGGCCGGGCCCGGGGGCCGCCCAGTTCACCCGGTGGTGCACAAGCGAACAGCCGTTTCGCTGGCGATAGCCTGTTTTTCCGTGTCTTCGCACGTCCAACGTGTCGCGGTCACGCGTGCTCGGCGTTCATCACGGACAGTAGGCTGTGCGCACGACGTCCGGTACCCGCCCGTGGACTGGAACGAGGGGCAGCCATCCGATGGACAGCACACAGCAGCGACCCGCCCGGCTGACGGTCGGGGTGATCGGCCCCGGCCGCGTGGGGTCCGTGGTCGGTGCCGCCCTGGAGCGCGCCGGGCACACCGTCGCAGCGGCGTCGGCGGTCTCCGCCGCCTCGCGCGACCGCGTCGAGCGACGGCTGCCCAACGCGCGCCTGTGTGAACCAGCCGAGGTCGTCGCCTCCTGCGACCTGGTGCTGCTCACGGTTCCCGACGACGCCCTGCGCCCGCTGGTGCGCGGCCTCGTCGAGACCGGCACCGACGTGCAGGGCCGGCTCCTCGTCCACACCAGCGGCAGCCACGGCTACGGCGTCCTGGACGACGCCACCGCCAAGGGCGCCCTGCCGCTGGCCCTGCACCCGGTTATGACGTTCACCGGCCGCGACGAAGACCTGCACCGCCTGGCCACCTGCTCCTTCGGTGTCACCGCCCCCGACGCCCTGCGGCCCATCGCGGAGGCCCTCGTCGTGGAGATGGGGGCCGAGCCGGTGTGGATCGCCGAGGAGCACCGCACGCTGTACCACGCGGCCCTGGCCGGTGGCGCCAACCACCTGGTCACCCTGGTGGCCGAAAGCGCCGCGCTCCTCACCGCCGCCGGAGTGGAGCAGCCCGGTCGCATGCTCGGCCCCCTGCTGGGAGCCGCGCTCGACAACGCCCTGCGGCTCGGGATCGACGGGCTCAGCGGCCCGGTGCTGCGCGGAGACTCGGCAACCGTTGCCGCGCACCTCGCCGAACTGCGCGCCTACGCGCCCGAGAGCGTCGCGAGCTACGTGGCGCTGGCCCGCCTCACCGCCGACCGCGCCCTGGCCGCCGGACTGCTCAAGCCGCACGACGCGGAGCGCCTGCTGGACGTCCTCCAGGCGTGAGCCGACACCCCGCCCCGATCCATTGAGGACACCTGAGATGACCAAACCGGCAACCACTCCTCCCCGCACCGCCCCGGCCATCGCCCGCACGCCCGAGGAGCTCGACCGGCTTCGCTCCAACCTCGGCCGTGTCGCGCTGGTGCCCACGATGGGTGCGCTGCACAGCGGACACCGCAGCCTGATCGCGGCCGCACGCGAGCGCGCCGAGGCGGTGGTAGTCAGCATCTTCGTCAACCCCCTGCAGTTCGGTCCGAACGAGGACTACGACCGCTACCCGCGCACGTTCGACGCCGACCTGGCGATCTGCGCGGAGGACGGCGTCGACGTGGTCTTCGCCCCGCCGGTCGAGGTGATGTACCCCGGCGAACAGATGGTCACGGTCAACCCCGGCACGATGGGCCGGGTGCTGGAGGGCGAGTTCCGGCCCGGCTTCTTCGAGGGCGTGCTCACCGTGGTCAGCAAGCTGTTCCACCTGGTCCGCCCGGACGTCGCCATCTTCGGCCAGAAGGACGCCCAGCAGCTGTCCGTGGTCCGGCGCATGGTCCGCGACCTGTGCATGCCCATCACCGTCATGGGCGCGCCGACCGTCCGCGACGCCGACGGCCTGGCCACTTCCAGCCGCAACGCCTACCTCAGCCCCGAGGAGCGCACCAGCGCCCTCGCGTTGTCCCGCGCCCTGTTGTCCGGGGCGGACGCGTCCGTGACCGGGCCGGTCGGTATCCTCAGCGCAGCTCGCGCCGTCCTGGACGAGGCGGCCCTGGCGACCCCTCCGGTCGCCGTGGACTACCTCGCCCTGGTCGACGCGCACACGTTCGGCGAAGTCCCCAACGACTTCCGAGGCGAGGCCGTGCTCGCCGTGGCCGCGTGGGTCGGCAAGACCCGGCTGATCGACAACGTGCCGCTCACGCTCTGAGCACGGGTGCCCGTCCCGGGGCCCTCCGGGACGCGGCACGTTCGGCGGGCCCACCCCCTCCGGTCTCCCGGGCCGCGGCGTGCGCCCCGGAGCCGAACGAAGCGAACACCAAGGAGGTCACACGGGTGAGCGAGAGACAGGCGCCGCTGCCCCGCCGGCTCACGGCGCCCGCGCCCGGCTGGTCCGTCGAGGCCGACGTCGTCATCGTCGGGTCGGGCATCGCCGGGCTCAGCACCGCACTGCGCTACGTCGAACTGGATCCGACGGGGCGGGTCGTCCTCGTCACCAAGGACGTCCTCTCCACGGGCTCCACGCGCTGGGCGCAGGGCGGGATCGCCGCCGTGGTCGACCCGTCCGACGCCCCCGTCGCGCACATGGTCGACACCGTGGTCGCCGGGCGCGAGCTGTGCGCGCCGGAAGCGGTGCGGACCCTGGTCACCGAGGGACCCGAGGCGCTGCACTGGCTGATCGACCGCGGCACCTCCTTCGACCGCACCACGGCCGGCGAGCTCGCCCTGACCCGGGAGGGCGGCCACCGCGCCCGCCGCATCGCCCACGCCGGAGGCGACGCCACCGGCGCCGAGATCCAGCGGGCGCTGAGCGACGCCGTCAAGGCCGAACCGCGCGTGGAGCTCATCGAGCACGCCTT
The DNA here is from genome assembly GCF_039530945.1 of Nocardiopsis rhodophaea. Classification (NCBI taxonomy): domain Bacteria; kingdom Bacillati; phylum Actinomycetota; class Actinomycetes; order Streptosporangiales; family Nocardiopsidaceae; genus Nocardiopsis; species Nocardiopsis rhodophaea. The sequence goes on along the minus strand of NZ_BAAAPC010000007.1, from coordinate 220,943 downwards.
CGTTCCCGACCTGCTGCTCGGCAACGGAGTGGCGCGCGGCGTCACCGTGCACGTCATGGGCGAGGGCGAACGCGACGGCGTGGGTGCCGCGCACGCCGGGGCCGTCGTGCTGGCCACCGGCGGTATCGGGCAGGCCTTCGCCTCCACCACCAACCCCGAGGTGTCCACCGGCGACGGTGTGGCGCTCGGTCTGCGCGCCGGGGCCAGCGCCCGCGACCTGGAGTTCGTCCAGTTCCATCCCACCGTGCTGTGGCTGGGGGCCGACGCGCGCGGCCAGCAGCCGCTCATCTCCGAGGCGGTCCGCGGCGAAGGCGCCTTCCTCGTCGATGCCGCGGGCCGCCGCTTCATGCGCGACCGGCACGAGCTCGCCGACCTCGCCCCGCGCGACGTCGTCGCCCAGGGCATCGCCGAGGCCATGGCCGCGACCGGCGCCGACCACGTCTTCCTCGACGCCCGGCATTTCGGCGCGCGGATGTGGCAGGAGCGCTTCCCGACCATCCTGGCCTCCTGCCGCAAACACGGCATCGACCCCGTTACCGACCTGATCCCGGTGGCGCCCGCCGCCCACTACGCCTCCGGCGGGCTCACCACGGACCTGCACGGGGCGACCGACGTCCCGGGGCTGTACGCCGTCGGGGAGGTCGCCTGTACAGGGGTGCACGGCGCTAACCGGCTGGCGTCCAACTCCCTGCTGGAGAGCGTCGTGTTCGCCCACCGGGTCGCCGAGCGGCTCGCCCAACACGCCGCGACCGCTGCCGACCCGGCCTCCCGCGCCGCCGGCGCGGCGGAGGAGCCACCGGACGGGGACCCGTCCTCCGGCCTGGTCTCGCCGACCGTTGTCCCGCACGTCCGCGCCGCGATGTCCCGCTACGTGGGCGTCGTCCGGGACGCGGAGGGACTGGAGCGCGCGCTGCGCGAACTCGACGCGCTGGCGGTGGATTCGGCCAATGCCGACGCCGAACCCGGAACCCCGGCGTGGGAGGCCACCAACCTGCTGACGGTGGCGCGCACGCTCACCGCCGCCGCTCTGCACCGCGCCCGGCGGCTGCCCGCGTGCCGACCGACAGCTCGTACGGAGCCGACGAACGTCGCCGTCCTGATCGGAGGCAAGGCCATGTCCGTGGACCGGTCGCGAGGGACGGCCCGGCTGCCCGACCACCTTCTGGCCGAACTCGCCGAGGTGACAAAGGGCGACGTCCGGCGGCGCGGAGCGGAGGCCGTCGAGCGGCTGATCGCTGACGCGCTCGACGAGGACCTGGACTGCGAAGGGATCGGTGCCGACGTCACCACCGACGCCACCATCCCCGCCGCCCAGATCCGTACCGCCGACGTCGTGGCCCGCGCCGACGGTGTGGTGGCCGGACTCCCGCTCGCCGAGGCGGTCTTCTGGATGGTCGCCGACGGGATCATGGAAGTGGAGCGGCACGCGGCCGACGGCGACAGGGTCCGCCGCGGCGACGTCCTGATGACCGTCACCGCCCGTACCCGCCACCTGCTCACCGCCGAGCGGACCGCGCTCAACCTGATGACCCACCTGTCCGGCGTCGCCACGGCCACCCGGGCCTGGGTGGACGCCGTGGCCGGGACGCGGGCGCGGGTCCGCGACAGCCGCAAGACCCACCTTGGCCTGCGCTCCGTGGAGAAGTACGCGGTGCGCTGCGGCGGAGGGGTCAACCACCGCTTCGGGCTGTGCGACGCCGCGCTGATCAAGGACAACCACGTGCTGGCCGCGGGAGGGGTGGCCGAGGCGGTGCGGGCGGTCCGCGCCGTGTACCCGGACGTGCCGCTGGAGGTCGAGGTCGACCGGATCGAGCAGATCGAACCGGCACTGGCGGCCGGAGCCGAGGAGATCCTGCTCGACAACTTCTCCGTCCCGGAGCTACGCGAGGCCGTGGCCCTCGTGAAGGGCCGCGCCCGACTCGAATCCAGTGGAGGTTTGACTCTTTCTGTTGCTTCCCGGGTGGCGGAGACCGGGGTGGACTATCTTGCGGTGGGTGCCCTCACACATTCCAGCCCGGCGCTGGATATCGCGCTCGATCTGCGTGAAAGCCATTAACCCGCCCCACAACCTCGGATAAGGCCCAGATGCTGCTCGCTATCGACGTCGGCAACTCGCATACCGTTCTCGGTCTCTTCGACGGGGACGACCTGATGGAGCACTGGCGCGTGGGGACGGAGGCGCGTCGTACCGCTGACGAGTGGTCCGTCGTGCTGCGGGGCCTCGTGGGCTCCAGCGAGCTGCACAGCGTGGGCGACATCGACGGGATCGCGCTGTGCTGCTCGGTGCCCTCGGTGCAGCACGAGATGCGCGAGATGATCCGGCGGCAGTTCGGTGACCTCCCGGCGGTCATCGTCGAGCCGGGGGTGAAGACGGGCGTCCCGGTCCGGATGGACAACCCCAAGGAGGTCGGCAGCGACCGCATCATCAACGCGCTCGCCGCCGTGCAGCTCTACGGCGGCCCCTGCGTCGTCGTGGACTTCGGCACCGCCACCACGTTCGACGCTGTGAGCGTGAAGGGCGAGTACGTCGGCGGCGCCATCGCCCCCGGAATCGACATCTCGGTGGAGGCGCTGTCGCAGCGCGGCGCCCAGCTGCACATGGTGGAGATCGTCAAACCGCGCTCCGTCATCGCCAAGAACACCACCGAGGCGCTGCGCTCGGGCATTATCTACGGGTTCTCGGGGCAGGTCGACGGGATCGTCGACCGCATGGCACAGGACCTGACCGACGACGTCGACGAGGTCACGGTGGTGGCCACCGGCGGTCTTGCTCCATTGGTGGTGGAGGAGTGCGAGACCGTGGACGTCCATGAGCCCTGGCTGACCCTGGTGGGCCTGCGTCTCGTGTTCACGCGTAACGTCGGGTGATCGGTGCCTTCGATCACTGCTGATCGCTTCCGCCGTACGCCCCGGGCACCCGGAACGGGCCGATAGGATCGGGCCTGTGAGTGATGTGCTGGACGAATCCTACGACGAGCTGCCCGAACAGATGCGGGTCCGGCGCGAGAAGCTGGACCGCCTGCGGGGCGAAGGGGTCGACCCTTTCCCCGTCGGGTTTCCCCGGACCAGCAGCATTGGCGCGATCCGGGAGAAACACGAGGGCCTGGAGCCCGACACCGCAACGGGCGAGCGCGTCGGGATCACCGGCCGGGTCATGCTCTACCGCACCGGCGGCAAGCTCTGCTTCGCCACGCTGCGCGATGAGTCGGGCGACATCCAGGTGATGATGTCCCTGGACAAGCTGGGCGCGGAGTCACTGGCCGCCTGGAAGGGCGACATCGACCTCGGCGACCACGTCGGTGTCGAGGGTGAGGTCATCACGTCGCGGCGCGGCGAGCTGTCGGTCATGGTCGACGCATGGCGGCTGACGGCGAAGTGCCTGCGCCCGCTGCCGGAGAAGCACAAGGGGCTGACCGACCCGGAGGCCCGCGTCCGCCAGCGCTACGTCGACCTCATCGTGAACCCCGAGTCGCGGGAGATGGTGCGCCGCCGCTCGGCCGCGATCCGGGCGCTGCGCTCCACCCTGGACGGCTTCGGCTACATCGAGGTCGAGACGCCGATGCTGCAGCCGGTGCACGGCGGCGCGACGGCCCGCCCGTTCACCACGCACATCAACGCTTACAACCTCGACCTCTACCTGCGCATCGCGCCCGAGCTCTACCTCAAGCGGCTCGCGGTCGGCGGCATGGAGAAGGTTTTCGAACTCAACCGGAACTTCCGGAACGAGGGTGCGGACTCCACGCACAACCCCGAGTTCACGATGCTGGAGTTCTACCAGGCCTACGCCGACTACAACGTGATGGCCGACATCACGCGGACGCTGATCCAGGAGGCGGCGCGCTCGGTCTTCGGCTCGCTGGTCGTGGAGCGCGACGGTGAGGAGTTCGACCTGGGCGACGCGTGGCCGTCGGTCACCCTCTTCGGCGCGGTCTCCGAGGCGCTGGGCGAGGAGATCACGCCGCGGACGTCGATCGACACGGTGCGCAAGCACGCCGACGCCCGCGGGGTGGAGTGGAGCCCGGACTGGGGCCAGGGCAAGCTGGTCGAGCACCTCTTCGAGGAGCTGGTCGAGCACACGCTGGTGCGGCCCACCTTCGTTCGCGACTACCCGCTGGAGACAAGTCCGCTGACCCGGGTGCACCGGGAGGACCCGCTGCTCACCGAGAAGTGGGACCTCATCGGGTTCGGAATGGAGCTGGGCACCGGCTACTCCGAGCTGGTCGACCCGGTCGAGCAGCGCCGCCGTCTCACCGAGCAGTCGCTGCTGGCCGCGGGCGGCGATGCCGAGGCGATGCAGTTGGATGAGGACTTCCTGCGCGCCTTGGAGTACGGCATGCCGCCGACCGGTGGCGTGGGCATGGGCATCGACCGCCTGCTTATGGCGTTCACCGGCAAGAACATCCGGGAGACCGTGCTTTTCCCGTTGGTGAAGCCGGAGTGAGGGGAGGGCCGTCCCCGCCGCTTGGGACCGACGGCCCTCTTGTGAGATGACCTCCGCGGTCGCGCGGTTCGCGTTGCCGGATCGTGATATTTGGTCATTGTGTAAAGCCCCAGGCCATAGCACTGTCTTCATGGTCACTTTCTTCAGTACTCTTCGGTAGATCACTGTCAGTGCGGGCTGTTTGAGCCGAAGATTCTTTTCGCAGGTCACTGCGGACTTCGTAGGTTCTTGTTCTCTACGGAAGTAACTTTACGTCTGTTTATAATTACTCTGAGTAATATATTCGACCTTGACGCCCTGTTCCCGGCCGCTTAGCGTTTCGAAGCGAGCGGAGATTTTCCGCCTGTTTGCCGTAGTGGATCTGAGGTGACGGCGAGTGAGGATGGCTGAGCACGGCTCCGGCAGGTTCGCCCATCCCTCGCCGTGTGTGCACTCGCCCGGTCTGTCCGTCCCAGGCCGCGGTCATCGGGTCCGCGGATCATGGCCCGCACCGACTTCTCGTTTCTGTGCCAGGGGAACGAGTACCACGGTGACCTGCCGTCGGTCCGCGTCAACGCCCGAGCGCATATGTCCGGAGGTTCGTACCTCACCTCACCCAAGGTTCCTGCGGCGACGAGTTGTTGTTCCGCACTCACCATGGATGAGGGAGGACGGAGTGGAACAGGCCACACTCGTACGTCGTGCCGTAAAGGATCCCGGTGTCCCGCCGTTCGGCGAGGCAATGGTGCCGGCCCCTGCGCCTTCGCGCGACGGCGGGCCGAGCGTGCCGGTCGAACTGACTGACGATGAGCTCCAGCTGCTGGCGGAAATCGCCACCGGAGTGACCACGGACGTCGCCGCGCGGCGTCTCGAACTCAGCGCGCGCACCCTGCGCCGTCGGCTCCGGGCCATATGCGACCAACTGGGCGTCAACACCCCGATCGAGGCGGTGGTATGGGCCGCCCGAAAGCAGTTGATCTGACAGGCCACCGAATCGTGTGAAGTTCCGCCCGGGACACAGACCCGGGTGGAACTTCTGTGGTGGCGGTATCCCGTCGGGTGACGCGGGTGGGTACTGTAGATTCGGTCATGCCGATAATGCAGGTCACCATCCGCCGCGCGCGGACACCAGACGTTGTCCATATCCGCCGGCTCATGGACATGTTCAGCGGGGAACGCCGTGTCCTTTCTAAGAGCACGGTCAACCTCTACGAGGACATCCAGGAATTCTGGGTGGCCGAGGCCGACGACGGCGACCGGCGGACCGTCGTCGGCTGTGGTGCGCTCCACGTCCTGTGGGAGGATCTCGCGGAGGTGCGCACCGTGGCGGTCGATCCGGCCCTCCAGGGGCACGGGGTCGGCCACCGCATCGTCAGTGAGCTCCTGGGGCGCGCTCGCGAGGTCGGGGTGCGCCGGGTCTTCTGCCTCACCTTCGAGACCGACTTCTTCGGCAAGCACGGCTTCCGGCCGATCCAGGGCACGCCCGTCTCCCCGCGCGTCTATGAGGAGCTGCTGCGCTCGTACGACGAAGGCGTAGCCGAATTCCTCGACCTGGAGCGGGTCAAACCCAACACGCTCGGCAACACCCGGATGCTCGTGTATCTGGAGGAGTGAGCCCCGATGCCCCCGTAGGGGCGGTAGTCGGGGCATAGATCAAAAGAGGGGCCACTTCGGGTACGCCCGTTGTAGTTTATCGACGGTGGGTTTCTCCGCAGTGGGCATGAATCCCGGTGGTTTCTGACAACTGGTGGGGAGTGTGCGCAGCTTCCTTGCGTCGATTTCGTCGGGATCCGGATCGATGGGGCGCGGCGGGGGCGAGATTGGCGCGCAGATCCCCATACCGGGCGGGCGTGAGTGAAATCACCGACGCCGGGCAGGTCAATGGCAGTACGGCAGCCCCATGGGGCTCGACGTTCATGACCGGAATCCCACAGCGAGCCCGTGAGTACTTGGTGTGAATATGCAGACCAGGTCTCAACCCTGCGGCCGGACCTCGCAAAGTCCTCTTGTAGCGTGCCGTTGGGACTTACGCTCTTCTTAGATGGTGTCCCCTTAGGTACCGCCAGAGTCACGATCCCACAACTTGCCGAGGTCGTTTGCATGTTCCCGTCGGCCAGGGCGAGAGTGGGGTATAGAGGCAGGTAATCTATGGATTGTGATCGAGAGGTCGCGGGAGGCTTCCTTCCGGACGCTCCGGGCTGGCTCAGTGACGCCGGTTTCATATCCCCCACCTACTTGGGGGTGATTCCGCTCGCATGTGGCTACGAAGCGTTGTCAGTTCGCCGGTGATTCGGTCGCGAACCCCCATGCATATGGGTGGCCGCGAAGTCACCGGGGCGGCGCGCTCCTTATTGCGTCCCCGGCCGGTGCCCGGGTCGATGAACCCGGCTTCCTCGCACGCGGGGGTCCTGGAAAGGGGCGGACGGTGTCTATGATGGCGGAGTCCCCCTTCGCGCCGGGTTGGGGATGCCGTAGGAGCGTCCAAGTGACCCGAACACGCCCCTGCGTGGGGTAATTGCTGCATAAGGTAACGACAAGGAAGGGGAGTGCGCTCGATGACTGATATTTTGTCGGCGCTGATCCCCCCTGCTGTTGTCGCGGCGGTCTTCTGCACGTTCATCGTTAAGCTGCTCCGTAAGGAGATGGCCCCGAGAACGTCGGATGGGCGGCTCGTCAGTGAAGTCGACGACGCAACGGGTTCCACGCGGGGTGAGGCCTCAACCGCGACTCCGGCGGGGAGTACCACCGTTGCGGTAGAAGACGGGGCAAAGGGTGCGGACAGGTCTTCTCCGGAAGTTCCTGCCGACCACCCTGACACCACTGACCGCTAACCGACAACGTAAGGGAATGTGGGCAGCGCCCTCGCGTTAACCGCTGTCGTCCGCTCCGGGGCGCGGCAGGGGTATCGGGCGCCGCGCCAAGCTTTTCGCCGGGGAGGCTCAGGCACGGTCGCGCGATTTGTGCCGCGCCGAGAATTGTCTTCCGGCTGCTATCCGGATAGCTTTATATTAAGGTGCCGTCGCACCGCACTCTTGAAAGGTTTGTATCTATGGCACAAAAGGTTCAGGTGCTTCTCGTCGACGATCTCGACGGCGGCGAAGCAGAGGAGACCGTTGCGTTCGGGGTCGACGGTACTAACTACGAAATCGACCTCAGCGCCGACAACGCGTCGAAGCTGCGTGAAGCGATCGCTCCGTTCGTCGATGCCGCACGCAAGGCTCCGGCGAAGACCGGCCGCGGACGCAAGCAGCAGCGCAGCGCCCCCAGCCGCGAGCGCAGCGCGGAGATCCGCGCGTGGGCCAAGGCCGCCGGCAAGCAGGTGAACGAGCGGGGTCGCATTCCGGCCGCGATCGTCGCCGAGTACGAGGCCGCCCAGCGCTGATCACACGCGATGCGGGCGTGGCGTGCATCGTGCCGTGGTGCACGGCCGCGGAGAGACCCCGTGGCTGTGCGGGACTCCACTGCGCTTCTTGCGGACACGTCCGGGGACTAGTGCCGGATCACCCGGCCCGGACGGCGTCCAGCCCCACGGGGCGGTGTTCGCTGAGAGCACAGCATCGCATGTATCCACAGCACGGCCCGTGTGCCCTCGCTATCCGGGGGGACGCGGGCCGTTCGCTTGCGGCGTACTTGGAACACTGAAGGCCCGATTGGTAGTTGGATGAGGGTGAACGCCCTATCGTCGGGGAAAGTCTCTGGCACGGATGGTCTGGGACGGCCACCGTGCGGGATGTGTTTGTCGGGTCGGTCCGGGTGGACCGGACGGCTTGGTGGACGGGTGCGGTAGCGCCCTACAGGGGCTCACTCCCCGGTAGGGCCGGAATGCGGAAAAGTGAGGGCCGGAGCTTCCGTCCCTGCCGGACCGCTCTGTGAGGAGCGACGAGACATGTTCGAGAGGTTTACCGACCGCGCACGGCGCGTGGTGGTCCTGGCCCAAGAAGAGGCCAGGATGCTCAACCACAACTACATCGGTACGGAGCACATCCTGCTCGGTCTCATCCACGAGGGTGAGGGCGTCGCCGCGAAGGCCCTGGAGAGTCTGGGAATCAGCCTGGAGGCGGTCCGCCAGCAGGTTGAGGAGATCATCGGCCAGGGTCAACAGGCTCCCTCCGGTCACATCCCCTTTACTCCGCGCGCGAAGAAGGTCCTGGAGCTCTCCCTCAGGGAAGCCTTGCAGCTCGGGCACAACTACATCGGTACCGAGCACATCCTGCTTGGCCTCATCCGTGAGGGTGAGGGCGTGGCCGCCCAGGTGCTGGTCAAGCTGGGTGCCGACCTTAACCGCGTGCGCCAGCAGGTGATCCAGCTGCTGCACGGCTACCAGGGCAAGGAACCGCAGGCCACGGGCGCCTCCTCGGAGTCCACGCCGTCCACCTCCCTGGTGCTGGACCAGTTCGGCCGGAACCTGACCCAGGCCGCGCGCGAGAGCAAGCTCGACCCGGTCATCGGCCGGGACAAGGAAATCGAGCGCGTCATGCAGGTGCTGTCGCGCCGGACCAAGAACAACCCGGTCCTCATCGGTGAGCCCGGCGTCGGTAAGACCGCCGTGGTCGAGGGGCTGGCCCAGAAGATCGTCAAGGGGGAGATCCCCGAGACGCTCAAGGACAAGCAGCTCTACACCCTGGACCTGGGCGCGCTGGTCGCCGGCAGCCGCTACCGCGGTGACTTCGAAGAGCGCCTGAAGAAGGTGCTCAAGGAGATCCGCACCCGCGGCGACATCATCCTGTTCATCGACGAGCTGCACACGCTGGTCGGAGCGGGCGCGGCGGAAGGCGCCATAGACGCCGCCTCCATCCTCAAGCCGATGCTGGCCCGAGGCGAGCTGCAGACCATCGGCGCCACCACGCTCGATGAGTACCGCAAGCACCTGGAGAAGGACGCCGCGCTGGAGCGCCGCTTCCAGCCGATCCAGGTCGACGAGCCGACGATCTCGCACACCATCGAGATCCTCAAGGGCCTGCGCGACCGCTACGAGGCGCACCACCGGGTGTCCATCACCGACAGCGCCCTCGTGGCCGCCGCCCAGCTCGCCGACCGCTACATCAGCGACCGCTTCCTGCCGGACAAGGCCATCGACCTCATCGACGAGGCCGGCTCGCGCATGCGCATCCGCCGCATGACCGCACCGCCGGACCTGCGCGAGTACGACGACAAGATCGCCGAGGTCCGCCGGGACAAGGAGTCCGCGATCGACGCGCAGGACTTCGAGAAGGCGGCGTCGCTGCGCGACGACGAGAAGCAGCTGCTGAACAAGAAGGCGCAGCGGGAGAAGGAGTGGAAGGCCGGCGACATGGACGTCGTCGCCGAGGTGGACGAGGAGCTCATCGCCGAGGTCCTGGCCACCGCCACCGGCATCCCGGTGTTCAAGCTCACCGAGGAGGAGAGCTCCCGGCTGCTGCGCATGGAGGACGAGCTGCACAAGCGGGTCATCGGCCAGGAGGACGCCATCAAGGCGCTCTCCCAGGCGATCCGCCGTACCCGGGCCGGGCTCAAGGACCCGAAGCGCCCCGGTGGTTCGTTCATCTTCGCCGGCCCGTCGGGTGTCGGTAAGACCGAGCTGTCCAAGACGCTCGCCGAGTTCCTGTTCGGCGACGAGGAGACGCTGATCCAGCTCGACATGAGCGAGTTCATGGAGAAGCACACCGTCTCGCGGCTGTTCGGTTCGCCTCCCGGCTATGTCGGCTACGAGGAGGGCGGCCAGCTCACCGAGAAGGTGCGCCGCAAGCCGTTCTCCGTGGTCCTCTTCGACGAGATCGAGAAGGCGCACAACGACATCTTCAACTCGCTGCTGCAGGTGCTTGAGGAAGGCCGCCTGACGGATGCTCAGGGCCGCACGGTCGACTTCAAGAACACCGTCATCATCATGACGACGAACCTCGGTACGCGAGACATCTCCAAGGGCGCGGCCATGGGCTTCGCCAAGGAGGACGATGCCAAGACCAACTACGACCGGATGAAGGCGAAGGTCAGCGAGGAGCTCAAGAGCAACTTCCGGCCCGAGTTCCTGAACCGTGTGGACGATGTCATCGTCTTCCACCAGCTCACCGAGAAGGAGATCATCAGCATCGTCGACCTGATGGTCAGCCAGCTCGACGAGCGCCTCAAGGACCGCGACATGGGCCTGGAGCTGCGGCCGAAGGCCAAGAAGGTCCTGGCCGAGCGCGGCTACGACCCCGTTCTGGGCGCCCGGCCCCTGCGCCGGACCATCCAGCGCGAGGTCGAGGACCAGCTCTCGGAGAAGATCCTCTTCGGCGACGTCCAGCCCGGACAGATCATCGTGATCGACGCGGAGGGCGAGGGCACGGACGCCAAGTTCACCTTCCACGGTGTGCCGAAGCCCGAGTCCGTCCCCGACACCCCGGCGGTCGAGGAGACAGCGGCGGGCAAGAGCGAGTAGCCGAACGGTCGTCGCTCAACCGCATCCCGTCCCAACAGGAGCGGGCCCGCACCCTCAGGGTGCGGGCCCGCTCCTCGCGTTTGTGGTCGGGGCAGGGCATGAACCCGGAGGTCGCACAGTAGGGAGAGTGGTGAGGCCTGGGCCTGCGGGGCGGCCTTGTCGCCGTTGATCCTTTCCGGTGTCCTGTGGTGAAAAGCGGCGCCGAGGGCGGTGGGGGGCTGGGGGCGCCGGTCCCCCTGGCGGGCGGACCGGGTGGCCGCAGGGAGGGATAGGCGATGCCCGGAACCACGTCTCGCGATGATCATGGGGATAATCCCGGCAAACCGGACAGAACCGGGACCGTTCCCATGATCATCGCGGGGAACTTGCGGCAATCGGCCCCCCGCCCGGCCAAGCCCGCCAGGGGACCGGCGCCCCCAGCCCCCACCGCCCTCGGCGCCGCTTTTCACCACAGGACACCGGATCAGCAGAACGCCGACAAGGCCGCCCAGCAGACCCAGGCCACCGCGGGCCCAGTCTGGCCGCTGCGTGGCGAACCGAGGCGGCAGCAGACCGCCTCGCGTCAGCCCGGCAGTGCGTAGCGGCCGTCGTCGAGGGGGTCGACCAGGCCGTCGGCCACCAGGGCGTCCAGGGCGCGCTCCCGCTGGATCGGCTCGTCCCAGACCGCGTCCAGGGCGGGCTTGTGGACCGGGCCGGAGGCGTCGCGGAGCACGGCCAGGAGGCGGCCGCGGACCTGGCGGTCGGTGCCCGCGTAGGTCTGGCCGCGGCGGGGAGGGCCGTCGTGGGCGGGTTTGCCGGCCAGCCGCCAGGCGCACTTGTCGGCGATGGGGCAGTCGGCGCAGGCGGGGGAGCGGGCCGTGCAGACCAGGGCGCCCAGCTCCATGATGGCCACGCCCCAGAGCGCCGCCACGTCGGCTTCGGGCGGGAGCAGCGACTCCGCCAGGCGCACTTCGGCCTTGCTCTGCGTCTTGGGCGGGTATTCGATGCCCGTGTCGGCGCGCGCGAGGACCCGGCGGACGTTGGTGTCGAGGATGGCGTGCCGCTGGCCGAACGCGAAGCTGGCGACGGCCGCGGCGGTGTAGGGGCCGATACCGGGCAGCGCCAGCAGATCGGCGTGGGAGTCGGGCACCTCGCCGTTATGCCGGTCCACGATCTCGCGGGCGCACGCGTGCAGGTTGAGGGCTCGGCGCGGGTAACCGAGGCGGTTCCACATCCGGACGGCCTCGCCCGACGGTTCGGCGGCGAGAGCGGCGGGCGTGGGCCAGCGTTCCATCCACGCCTCCCATGCGGGCCACACCCGCACGACCGGCGTCTGCTGCAGCATGATCTCGCTGACCAGGATGGACCATGGTGAGGCATCCGGGCGACGCCAGGGAAGATCGCGGGCGTTGGCCTGGTACCAGCTGAGAATGGCGGAGCTGTAGGGGTTGTCGAACATGCGCAATCAGTGGAGAGTTCGGCGGGTTGAGTGTGTGACACGCGGGGAAACCCGGAATACTACGCCCCATGGCGGCTAGTGCTGGGCACCCTGGACCTGTTAGTCCGGAAACGTATTGGAAGCGGCGTGTGTTCGTTTTGGCGGGGCTCCTCCTCGTGGTGGCGTTGATCGCCTACGCGTGTTCTCGCCCCTCATCGTCCGATCAGGACAGAGCGGCGGCGGACGCGGACGCCAGTCCCTCACCTCAGGCGCCCTCATCGCCCAGTGTCTCACCGAAACCGGCGCCCGATCGCTCCGCGAGCCCGAATCCCGGCGCGGGGAAGGGCGCGGAGGGCGGTGGAGCCGACGGTGACGAGGGTTCCGCGGCGTCTGGCTCGGGATCCGGCGGATCCACGGGGTCGGGCGGATCCAGTGGCTCGGGCGGCTCGGAGGGCGCCAGGTCGGTGCCCGTGCCCACGAAGGCCAGCGACCCGTGCCGACCGCAGGACGTCGTGGTGACGTTCGAGACCGACAAGTCCGACTACGCATGGGACGACAAGCCTGAAATCGAGATCACTGTGGTGAACACGGGCGAGCAGACCTGCACCGTGGACATGGGTCCCACGACCATGGAGGTGCTGATCGCCTCCGGCGACGATCGGGTCTTCTCCACCGCCGACTGCGCGAAGGGCGACAAGGCGGTGGTGAAGAAGCAGCTGCGGCGCGGCGTTCCGCAGTCCCGGACCATCACCTGGGACCGCAAGCGGTCCTGGAAGGACTGCCGCGACGGCGACGTCGACGCCCGCCGCCCCGGCACGTACGTGGCCACCCTGGAGAGCGACTACGACGTGGGCGCCGAGCGTCAGGTCTTCCGGCTGAACTAGGCCGCACTGGCCGCCCGGCGCCGACCAGAGGCCCCGTCCGCTCCGCACCGGGCGATGGCGGGGCCATGGGCGGTCGGACGGACAGTGGACCGGCGCTCAGGTAGGGGAACACCCCCGGAACCGGGCCGCGCCCTGTCCCTACGACCGGCGGCGGGCCGGAAGGGCCAGTCGGATCCCCTCGGCGAGGTCCTCGATGCCGATGGTCTCGATACCCTCGACCGGTTCCTCGCTGTGCTTGGGCACGATCGCCTGGGTGAAGCCGAGCCGCTGGGCCTCCATCAACCGCCGCTGCACGCCGCTGACCGCCCGGACGTCGCCCGCCAGGCCGACCTCGCCGATGGCGATGACCCCCCGCGGCAGTGCGGCGTCCTTCACCGAGCTTGCCGTGGCCAGTGCCAGGGCGAGGTCCACCGCGGGCTCGCCCAGGCGCACGCCGCCAACGGTGGAGGAGAAGACGTCGGCGTTGGCGATGCGGACACCGGCCCGCCGCTCCAGGACGGCCATGACCATGTTCACCCGGCCGGTGTCGAGGCCGGAGGTGGCGCGGCGGGGTGCGGGCAGGTTGGACGCGGAGACCAGCGCCTGCACCTCGGCGATCAGCGGGCGCCGCCCTTCGAGCGTGACCGTGACACAGGTGCCCGGCACCGGCTCGTTGCGCCGGGTCAGAAAGAGGCCGCTGGGGTCGGGCAGGCCGATGATGCCGGAGTCGCTGAGCTCGAAGCAGCCGATCTCGTCGGTGGGGCCGTAGCGGTTCTTGGCCGCGCGCAGCATGCGCAGCTGGGAGTGGCGGTCGCCCTCGAACTGCAGGACGACGTCGACGAGGTGCTCCAGCAACCGCGGACCGGCGATGGACCCGTCCTTGGTCACGTGCCCGACGAGCACGACGGCGATGCCGCGCTCCTTGGCCAGCCGGATCAGCGCCCCGGTGACCTCGCGCACCTGGGTGACCCCGCCGGGGACACCGGCGACCTCGGGCGAGACCATGGTCTGCACCGAGTCGACGATCAGCAGGCGCGGCGCCACCGCGTCGACATGGCTGACCACCGCGGACACCGAGGTCTCCGCCGCGAGGAAGAGCTTGGACGACAGGGCGCCCAGCCGTTCGGCGCGCAGCCGCACCTGGCCGGTGGACTCCTCGCCCGTGACATACAGCACCGGTCCGCTGTCGGCCGCCAGCGCCGCGACCTCCAGGAGCAGCGTCGACTTGCCGACCCCCGGCTCACCGGCCAGCAGCATCACGCCGCCGGGAACCACGCCGCCGCCCAGCACCCGGTCGAGCTCGTCGAGCCCCGTGGGGGCGGCGTGCGCGGCCTCCACATCGATCTCGGTGATGGGGAGCGCCGGAGTGCTGACACGCGACGGCGCGATCACCTCGGTGGCGGGGGCGCCGACCTCGTCGACGGTGCCCCACGCCTGGCACTCGCCGCAGCGCCCGACCCACTTGAGCGTGGTCCAGCCGCATTCGGCGCATCGGAACGTGGTCTTGGGAGGCTTGGCCATGACAGCACGCTAGCGGTCGCCGCGGACATCTTGGTCCAGTTGTCCACAGGGTGGGGAAGGCGGGCGCTGTTGTGCGAGGTTGCCCGAAGGGGGACCGCGGGCCGCGATGGTTCGCACGGGGCCCTGGGGCCGGACGTCACCCGACCCGGTCAGTATTCACGCCACCACAGGTTGATCGCGTAGTCGACCTCCAGTCCGGGGTGGGTGGCGATGACCTCCTCGGCGACGGCGGGGGTGAACTCGATACGGACGACCGATTCAAAGTCGTCGCGGCTGTCGAAGAGCCAGCGCATGGTCAGCTGTTCGCGCTCGAAGCCCTGCCGCGCCCAGAAACGCTCGACGGCGGCCGGGTCGTAGGACGGAAGGAAGCGCCGGAACCACCCGCCGAACGTGCTGCGGGTCGCGTCGTTGTCGATGACGAACGCGACGCCGCCGCGCCGCATGACCCGGCGCAGCTCGGTGAGGCCGGGTTCGCAGCCGGGGCCGAAGAAGTAGGCCCAGCGGGCGTGGGCCAGGTCCACGGACGTGTCGGGGACGGGGAGCCGCTGGGCGACGCCCGTGCGGACCGTGACATTGGCGAGCCCGGCGGCGCGGGCGCGTGCCGCGGCGGCGAGTTCGCCGTGCGGTTCGATCCCGGTGACGCGGTCCGCCTCGGCCGCGAAGCGGGGGAGATGGAAGCCGGTCCCGCAGCCGATGTCCAGCACGTGCGCGCCGCCCATCCCCCGGACGCGGCGCATGGCGGCGTCGATGACCCCGTCCGGGTCGACCGCCCGGTTCTCCAGCTCGTACACTCCGGGGCTGTTCCAGATGTTGGGGCTGGGAATCGCCCCCTGCAGCGCTGCTCTCACCCCCGGGACGATAGCGATCGGCGGAGCATCCGAGCCAACTTGCGGCCGTACCGCATAGTCTTGTTCAGGTGAGCGCTATCCAGGTTCCAGACGCGCCCGTTGTGCTCTCGTCGGCGTCGGTCTACCCGGAGAAAACTCCAGTGGCCTTCGAACTCGCGGCGAAACTCGGCTACGACGGCGTGGAAGTGCTGGTGTCCACGGATCGGGTCAGCCAGGACATCGAAATGCTCCGACGACTCTCCGACTACCACGGCGTTCCGATCCTCGCCGTCCACGCGCCCTGTCTGATCTTCACCCAGGCCGTCTGGGGCCGCGACCCGTGGGGCAAGCTGGTGCGCTCCAAGGAGATGGCGGAGAAGCTGGGGGCCAAGACCATCGTGGTCCACCCGGCGTTCCGCTGGCAGCGCGACTACGCCCGGGAGTTCGAGTCCGGCATCGCGCGGATGCAGGAGGAGACCGATGTGGTCTTCGCGGTCGAGAACATGTACCCGGTGCACATGCGCGGCAAGGAGGCCGTACCTTACGCGCCGAGCTGGAACCCCCTGGACCGCGACTACCCCGATGTGACGCTCGACCTCTCCCACACGGCCATGTCGCGCTCCGACGCGATGGACATGGCCAAGCAACTGGGCAGCCGCCTGTCCCACGTGCACCTCGCCGACGGCACCGGCAAGCAGAACTTCGACGAGCACCTGATCCCGGGCCGGGGCACCCAACCCTGCGCCGAACTGCTGGAACACCTCGCCTCCACGGGATATGAGGGGCAGCTGGTGCTGGAAGTGAACACGCGCAAGTCCGCCGACCGCGAGACGCGCCAGCTGGAGCTGGCCGAGGCACTGGCGTTCACGCGACTGCACTTCGCCGCGGAGGTGCGGGGGACGTCCCCCGAAGACCAGGGCACGCGGCGGGAGGAGACCGCCGACCGCCGCGAGCGCATCGCGATGCGGAGGCGGGCCGACACCACCCCGCCGCGCCACTTCGTCGTGGACAGTGACGGCACTGTCGCGGACGAAGCCTGACATTCTGGTCGCCATGGCGAGAACAGGGCGACGGCCAGGCACCACGCAAACCCGTGAGGAGATCCTCCGGGCGGCACGCGAGCAGTTCGCGGACCAGGGCTACGACGGCGCCACGATCCGGGGCATCGCCCGCGCGGCCGGGGTCGACCCCGCCCTGGTCCACCACTACTTCGGCGCCAAGCAACGGGTGTTTATCGCCGCGATGCGGCTGCCGTTCAACCCGGCCGACGAAGTGCGCGCGATCATGGCCGACCGCGAGCGGGACCACGCCGAGGCGATCCTGCGCTTCTTCCTCCGCATGTGGGACGACCCGCGGACCCGTGATCCGATGCTCGCCCTCGTCCGTTCGGCCACCAGCCACGACAAGGCGGCCGAGGCCGTGCGCGGGTTCATGAACGACCTGGTCGTGCACCACATCTCCACGGAGCTCGGGCTCCCGCCGCTGCGCGCCGCGATGATCGGTTCCCAGCTGTTCGGCATCGTTCTGCTGCGCCACGTGGTGGGGGTCGAGGTGGTCCGCTCGGCCGACACCGAGGAGATCGTCGCCATGTACGCCCCGGCGCTCCGCGCCATGATCGAGGGCGGCGGGGAGGAACAGCCTGGCGTCAGGGAACCGAGGGACGTAAATCGACGAAGCTCTCGGAGGGACAGCTAGGTTGATCAGCGCAGTGGCCGGTGCTGTACCCGCAGGATGAGACTGAGCGAGTGCCGACGAGCCTCCTGATACCAGAGGAGCGCTGTACCAACCGCTCCAGCTTCGCTGTGGTCTGATCGTTCCAAGCCGCCGACGATGTGCTCAGGTAAGGCCATGCCACCTCGTCCCACGTGTCCATCGGCGCGCGTTCCATCCGGGAAGTGCGGAGTCCCACGGCGTAGGCTCGAAAGACCCCGGTGTCGTGGTTTGTGGAGGAGGAGCGACGGATGGTCTGGCGGAACACGTTTCTTACGGTGTCCGGAAACGAGCGCTTGCGGTCCTTCGTCTCGTCGTCGCGGATGACGCGCGGCGTGATCGACCGGTTCGTCGCGGGGGAGAGCGCGGTCGACGCGGTGCGTGCGGCGGGGGAGCTGGCGGAGCGCGGGATCTACGCCAGCATCGACCTGCTCGGGGAGGACACCGCCCATCCGGCCCAGGCCGACGACATCACCCGCGGGTACCTGCGGCTCCTGGAGCGCCTCGACGACGCCGGGCTGTCCGGGTGGGCCGAAGTGTCGGTGAAGGCGACGGCGGTCGGGCTCGCTCTTGGGGACGAAGGGGAGGCGCTGGCCGCCGACAACATCGGGCGCGTCTGCGCCGCGGCGGGCGACATGGGGACGACGGTCACCGTCGACATGGAGGCGCCGGACACCGTGGACGCCACGCTGCGCCTCGTCTCCTCGCTGCGCGACCGCTATCCGTGGCTGGGCTGCGTACTCCAGTCGTACCTGTACCGCACGGACGCCGACGCCGCGGCGATGGCGGCACCCAAGGCCCGGATCCGGTTGTGCAAGGGCGCTTATGCCCCCGATCCCGCCACGGCCTACACGGCGCGGCGCGACGTGGACGCCGCCTATGTGCGCTCGCTGCGCGTGCTGATGGCCAGCGAGGCCTATCCGATGGTCGCCACGCATGATCCCCGGCTGATCGACATCGCCGGGACGCTCGCCCGCCGCTACGGCAAGGGCCCGGGGGACTTCGAGTACCAGATGCTCTACGGCGTGCGCGCCGACGAGCAGCGCCGCCTCGCCGACGACGGCCACCGGGTGCGGGTCTATGTCCCTTACGGCGACAACTGGTACGGCTACCTCGCCCGCCGCCTCGCCGAGCGTCCGGCGAACCTCGTTTTCGCCGCGCGGTCCGTCCTGTCCAGGAAGTGAGAAAGACGAAGCGGGGAGTAGCCGAGCGCCTATACCGTTGAAAGCGTTCGAAAGGTGGAATGAATGATCGCGATCATCGGTGCCGGGAAGATGGGCGAGGCCCTGCTCGCCGGGCTGCTGGGGACCGGGCACGACCCGGCCGACGTCCTTGTCGTCGAACCGCGCGAGGAACACGCCGCGCAGCTGCGTCAGGGCTACGGCGTGGAGACCGTGCCGGCCGCCGAGGCGGCCCAGCGCGCCGCCACCCTCCTGCTCGCGATCAAGCCGCAGGACATGGTCGACCTCCTCGACGACGTCTCCCCGCACATGGGCGGCGGTCAGCGCCTGGTCATCTCGGTCGCGGCCGGGATCACCACCTCGCTGCTGGAGAAGCACCTGAGCGGCGACGTCGCCGTGGTCCGCGCCATGCCCAACACCCCCGCGCTGGTGGGCAAGGGCATGACGGCGATCGCCGCGGGCACGCACACCACGCCTGAGCAGCTCGACCACGCCGAGCGACTGCTGCGCTCGGTCGGCGAGGTGGTCCAGGTGCCCGAGAAGCACATGGACACCGTCACCGCGCTGTCCGGTAGCGGCCCGGCTTACTTCTACTTCATCGCGGAGACGATGATCGAGGCCGGTGTCGCCATGGGGATGCCGCGCGCTACCGCCGAGCGGCTCGTCGGGCAGACCATCGCCGGAGCGTCGGCGATGCTCAACGAGTCCGGCGAGCACCCCGTCGTCCTGCGTGAGGCCGTGACCTCTCCGGGCGGAACCACCGCTGCCGCGGTCCGGGAGTTGGACCGCCACGGCGTCCGCACCGCGTTCACCGACGCCATCGAGGCCGCACGCGACCGCAGCCGCGCGCTATCGGAGGGGTGACCGGGCGCCGGCAGGTCCGCGGCCGCCTCGATCCCGGCGAACGCGTGCCCTGACCGGGGCGGTGCGGCACGGTCCGGGACCGGCGGCCCCGGCAACAATGGGAAAACAGGCGCCGGGGGGAATGCCCCCGACGGTCCATTGGTTTGTACCAGTTGACTACTGTGTTGTTGGGCACACAACCAGATGCCGACCGCTGGGAGGGCGCATGGCCTGCTCGCTTCACCTGGCCTGGGATGATGGGCTGACCGCCTACAACTTCGGGCCGCAGCACCCGCTCGCGCCCGTCCGGGTGGAGCTGACCATGGCCCTCAGCCGCGAGCTGGGCGTCTTCGACGCGCCTGGGGTCTCCTTCATCGACGCCGAACCGGCGTCGGACGACCTGCTCAAACTCATCCACGACCCCGGCTACATCGAAGCGGTGAAGCGCGCCGGCGACACGCTCATCGGCGACGAGCACTACTGCCTCGGCACCCCCGACAACCCCGTCTTTGAGAAGATGCACGACGCGTCCGCGCTCGTGGGCGGCGCCTCTGTCGCGGCCGCCCGCGCTGTGTGGAGCGGCGAGACCGAGCACGCCGCCAACATCGCGGGCGGGCTGCACCACGCCATGCCGAAGCACGCCTGGGGCTTCTGCGTCTACAACGACGCCGCCCTGGCTATCGCCTGGCTGTTGGAACAGGGCGCCAAGCGCGTCGCCTACGTCGATGTCGACGTCCACCACGGCGACGGCGTGCAGGCCATGTTCTACGACGATCCGCGCGTCCTCACGATCAGCCTGCACGAATCGCCGCTGACCCTCTTCCCCGGCACTGGGCGCCCCGCCGAGGTCGGCGGGCCGAACGCCGAAGGGTACGCCGTCAATGTCGCCCTGCCCGCCGGGACCGACGACAGCCGGTGGCTGCGGGCGTTCGAGGCCACCGTTCCGCCGCTCCTGAGCGAGTTTCAGCCGCAGGTGCTGGTCACCCAGCAGGGCGCCGACACCCACCTGCTCGACCCGCTGGCCAACCTCACCCTCAGCCTGGATGGCCAGCGCCGGATCTACAGTGCGATGCACAAGCTGGCCAAGGAGACCGCGGGAGGACGCTGGGTGGTCCTCGGCGGTGGCGGATACGAGCTGGTCCAGGTGGTCCCCCGCGCCTGGACGCACCTGCTGGCCGAGGCCGCCGGGGTCGATATCGACCCCGGGGTCGCGACTCCGGACGCCTGGCGCGGCTTCGTTCGCGAGCGCACCGGCGAGGCCCCTCCGCTATATATGACGGACGGGCGCTCCCCCGACTTCACCCCGTTCGACGCGGGATTCGACCCGGATGACCCGGTGGACCAGGCGATTCAGGAGACCCGAAAGGCGGTCTTCCCCAGTCACGGGATCGACCCGAGCCTGTGACTCCGGGATGTGGATCGGGAGTCGACCGGTCAGGCGGGTCGGGGCGGGCGCGGAGAGCGGGTCGCCCCGTCGGCCGCCTGCCGGGGCGTGACGTTGAATCCGAGGTGGACAGGGTATGACGACGCGTGCTGTCCGTTCCCGGCGGATCGGTGGTGGACCGTTCCGCGCGGAGCGGTATGCGCCGTTTCGCCCGGAGTGTGGAACAGTTCGTCGGCCGGGAACGAGCCGGATCGCCGCATCCGGCAGTGGGAGGGGGATATTTGGTGACGCCGCCTTCGCGCGCAGAACTCATCGCGCATTTGGTACGGACCGGAATAGCCGGGCATGTGGACACTCCCCGGCAGGGCAACCTCCGGCACTACCGGCGGCTATGTCACAAGGACCCCTACTACCAGTTCGGTCTCACCTTCGCCCATGAGTGGTCGTTCTCCGAGGTCCTCGCTTTGATGGCGAAGCGCTGCGGGGTGGTCGCCGACGAATCGCACCAGTGGGGGATCGACACCATCGACCCCGACCTGACCGTGGACGCCCTGGAGGCCCTGGGCGACCGGCTCGCCGAGGCGGCGCGGAAGCGGGAGCGCGTGATGTTCGCGACCGGCCACCCGCGCAATCTCCTGGAGACCTACCAGCTCTGGAAGGACGAACTGGAGAAGCGCGGCTGCGAGGTCGTCACCGCGGGGGGCGGATACTCCTATGAAGTGACGACCGAACATCCCCCCAACCGCCGCATCCTCGTATGGCGCGACGGGGTCGGCCTCGTGATCGACGGTGAGGCGCCGCGGCACAGCCACCACCCCTTCGGAATGCGGGCAGCCCTGAACTCCCTTACTGAGCGGGGCGAAGAGTGGCCG
The DNA here is from genome assembly GCF_039530945.1 of Nocardiopsis rhodophaea. Lineage (NCBI taxonomy): Bacteria > Bacillati > Actinomycetota > Actinomycetes > Streptosporangiales > Nocardiopsidaceae > Nocardiopsis > Nocardiopsis rhodophaea. The sequence goes on along the minus strand of NZ_BAAAPC010000007.1, from coordinate 199,508 downwards.
CAGTTGGTCATCGCCGATCATGGTTTCGCGGGTGCCGCGGGCGAAGCGGGTATCCCCACCATCGGGTTCGCGGATTGTAACGATCCTGCGCTGTTCCTGGCCGAACACGAGGGAAAACTCCTCACCACGGTCCCATTGGACGACGGATACTCCACTGACGACTACCGTCCGCTGTCCGACTATGTGCTGCACCGGGCGGGGTTCAGGTGACAGGCGAGCCGTTTATACCCAACCGCTAAACCTCACGCGACCCCCTGCCCTCATGTAGCTGCAGAGACAGCAAAACCGGCCTTTCAAAGCCGTGCACGCGGATCTACCCTGAAACCGGACGTGTCAGCAGTTACCGAACGGCACGCCGGCGCGGCGATGGGGCGTAGCGGCCGGGAGTCTCCCCCTCACTGCCGTACGGGGTCATCGCGTCGGCCGACAGAAGCAGTGACACCTACGCGCACGTCCGGAAGCGAGGGCGTTGCAGAAGATGAACGGGAGTAAGGCACCTCTGGAAGAGGTCAGGTTCCTCACCGTGGCCGAAGTCGCCACGATCATGCGTGTCTCCAAGATGACCGTCTACCGAATGGTCCACTCCGGCGTGCTTCCCGCGATCCGCGTGGGCCGCTCGTACAGAGTGCCGGAACGCGCTGTCCACGACTACCTCCGCGAAGCGTTCGTCGAGGCTGGTTGATTTAACGGCGCGTCACCCATTGGGGGCGGTGCGACCCCGCCCATCGCCCCTGAGGGTGGGTCTTAGGCCGAGCACACAGCACACGTCGATGCGCCACGTTGTGACCTGATATGTGCCACGCGTGGGCTGAAAACAGTGGAAGACCGGGGCATCCGAGCAGGCGCCGACGCGTCTACTACAATCTGTAGTGTCTGCTGTTTGAGGCGCTCATCTGGCCGAAATTGGGCGTGCTACCTGCGGAAATGCGAGGGGTTCGAACACTCGTCCCGTAGCACGACGGTCGAAGTAAGCACTATGTGCTCACGAGCCGCGTGCCGCGACCGCAGGAGTAGTACATGCCAGAAAAAAAGAAGAAAGCGCGGAAGAACCAGCTGCCGGAGCTCGCGCGCTCCTGGGAGCGCGCCCTCCGCGCCGGGGTGGCCACCAGGCGGCAGAAGGGGAAGCCCGCGAGTCCCTACACGATCCGCAACTACCTCAAGACCATCCGACTTCTCTCCGCCTACTTGGACGAGCACGAGCTGCCCGCCACAGTGAAGAAGATCCGTGGCGAGGATTTGGCCGACTGGCTTGCCGACACCACCGACACGACGTCCCCGGGCAACGCCGCCCACCACTACCGCAATCTCGTCGCGTTCTGGGCGTGGGCCGTCGAGACAGAGAAGATGGTTGCGCCCGGCAAGAACCCGATGCTTGAGGTGCATGCTCCCCATCAGGACCGGATCAAGCGCCCGCCCCTGACTCAGGAGCAGGTCGCCGCGATGCTCAAGGCGTGCAGCGGCCGGAGCTTTCTGGACCTGCGCGACGCCGCGATCATCCGCATTCTGGCCGACACTGGAATGCGGCTCTCCGGGCTTGTCGGGATGACGTACGATCCCGACTTTCCCAGCATCGATAACGACGGCAGGAACGACGTTTTCCTCGACCATCAGCCGCCGTTGGTGCGGATCCGCATCAAGGGTGGCCAGTCGCACTTGGTCGACATCGGTCGCAAGACGGAGATTGCCCTCGACCGGTACGTACGCAAACGGTCCACCCTTCGCCATGCCTACTTGCCGCAGCTGTGGCTAGGGCGCGGTGGTCACCCGTTCGGGCGCCAGGGCGTACAGATGGTCCTGAAGAAGCGCGCAGAGCAAGCGGGGATCAAGGAACGAATCCACCCGCACCGGTTCCGGCGGAGCATGGCCACGTGGCACCTGGACGCGGACGGGAGCCGAGACACGCTGAAAGCGCGAGCCGGATGGTCATCGGATGACATGATCAACTTGTACGTTTCGGAGTCACGCGATCGATTGGCGTGGAAGGAATCGCAGAAGCTCGGGGTAGCGGACCGGATCTAGGGCGACGAGGCACGGATTCTCGCTGACATCGACTTGGTGGCCGGGCCGGTCGTGGCCCGGCCACCACTTGCGAGACGTCCGGGGCAGTGGGTATGGCTCGTGGCCGTCTTCGGTCGCTCTAGTGACGCGCGGCGATCGTCGGGTTACGGTCGTCGGTGCACAGTCCTCGACCTCAGCGGAGGATGCTCGTGGGCAAACACGGAGACCAGGACAAGCCCGCCGACGGCGGCAAGGGGAAAGACGGCGACGGGCAAAACCCCTCGAAACATGGCAGCGAGGGCTTCCCCGACCAGTCCGGTGATGGACAGGATCCGAACAAGTGACCGGCCCACGACCAGGCGCGCGACTCGCCCGGTTCCTCACGTCCCGCGGAGCGATACAGGATCCGGCATGGCACCGGGCGGTACTCGCTGTCGATCGCGCGGCGTTCATCCCCGAAACCGTGTGGGTGCGAGACTCCGGCGACCCCGCGGTGTTCCGCCCGTACCCTCGTGACACTGACCCGGACATACAGCGGTGGATCTATGAGGATTACGCGCTGATGATTCAGGTCGACGACGGGCATCCGGTTGGGGATGACGGGTCGGGCCGGACGCCGACGAGCAGCATTAGCCAACCTTCGCTCGTGGTCGCCATGCTGGAGGCGCTCGACGTCGCCGAGGGCATGCGCGTGCTGGAGGTCGGCACGGGTACCGGATATAACTGCGCGCTTCTCTGCGAGCGTCTCGGCGACGAGAACGTGACGTCGGTCGAAGTCGACGAGGGGGTCGCCGAGCAGGCGCGCGCGACTCTAGACCGGCTCGGGTATAAGCCGCGGCTGCTCGTCGCGGACGGCGCGGAACCGGTCGACGGTGAACAGTTCGACCGGTTGTTGTCGACCGTTGCCGTTCGGAGAATCCCCCCGGCGTGGCTATCGGCGGTGCGTCCGGGCGGGGTGATCGTGACCCCATGGGCACCGGGGCCGGGGTTCTCGTCGGCGGTGCTGGTGCGCCTGGTCGTCGAAGAGACCGGGGCGGCGTCGGGGCGGATCATCGGGGATGCGGCGTTCATGCTCATGCGCGACCACCGGTACGACGCGGTAGGCATCTCCGCGTTCGTGAATGAGGACGCGCCGAGCGTGACCACCGGCCACACCACCGTCAACCCGCGGTGGGTGAGCGACCGTCACCCCGGTTGGACAGTCATGCTCGGCCACTTGGTGCCCGGTCTCGGGTACGCGTCCTACGAAGCGGCAGAAGACGATTTCGCGGCCGCGGGTGAGGCGTCGGTGTTCGTCGTCGACCGCGACGGCGACTCGTGGGCGCTCGGCGAATACGTGCCCCAGGTCGGCCAGGACGGGTACGAAGCGAAGCGGTCCGGTCCCCGGGACCTGTGGGCGGAGATCGGCGCCGCACGCGCCGCGTGGGAGCGGACAGGGCGCCCCGGCCGCGACCGGCTCGGGCTCACCATCACCCCGAACGGCACCCACCGGCTATGGGCCGACGAACCGGGCCGAGTCCTGAGCGGGCGACACGCGTGGCGGCACCAGGCTCGACCGGGATAGACTCGCGGCGGGATGCTTCAGGTAAGCACAGTGAAGGCCCCGGTTGGTGCCGGGGCCTTCACTGTTTTCGCAGGCGGCTACAGACGGTGGCTCTTTACGTCAGTGAGGAACGCACGCCACTCACTAGCGCTGAACGCCAGGTGCCCGAGGTGCGGGTGCTTGGAGTCGCGCAGGGCTGCACCTCCTGTGAGGTCGGCTACCTCGACACAGTCTTCACGGCCGCCCTGGCTGTAGCTGGATTTGCGGAATGTCAGGTGGGATTCGGTAAGCATTGGGGTCCTTCAGGTCGTCAGCAGGGCCTCTAGGAATGCCCGGGAGTCCTCGACGCTGAGAGCTGACGCGTGTACATGGTCGTAGATCACTTCACAGCGTGAGATCTCGCGAGGGTCCTCATAGAAAGCCGATGCCAGGATGTCCTCTCGGTATACCACCGAGGGATCCTCTGGAAAGTCCAGGATCACGAAGCTTCCAGCCGTCGCGGCGTGCAGCCCGGCCGAGTCCGGCAGGACCTGTACGCCCACTTCCGGCCGCTGTACGTCGAGTAGATAGCGGATCTGTTCCTCGCGAATCTCCGGTGGGATCTTGCGCAGGGCCGCTTCGTCGATGATGGCCCAAACCCGCGGAGAATCGGGGTTCCCAAGGATCTGTTTGCGCAGCATGCGCGCCTCGACGTGGCGCTGGATCTCGTCCGTATCCGTGATACCCGCAGACCGCATGGCGGATCGGGCATAGCCCGCCGTCTGGAGGAGACCGGGGATCAGTAGCGCCTGATAGGTGCGGATCCGGGACGCTTCGATCTCAAGGCCGACGTATGCGCCCTTGCCGAGAACGTCGGAGTAGCCGACCCACCAGCCGCGTTGACGGGCCTGTTTCGCGAGCGTGACGTATGCCTGGCGTTGCTCGGGGTCTGTCACCTTGTAGATGTCGAGCAGGACCTCAACGTCTTTCGGGGAAGGCCGTGTCCACTCGTTGTTCTCGATCCGAGTCAGCTTGCCGCGCGACCACCTGCCGACACCGCGCTTCTTCGCTTCGGTAGTTACGTACTGAGCGGTGTACCCCTTCGCCTCACGTAGCTCGCGTAGGTGCCGGGACAGGCGCCTACGCCGCAAGGTTGGGCTACTGGCCATCTCGGGGTCGCTCCTCGCTTGTGACCTGCTGACCTCAGCAGATCCTACGCCCGTCACAGGTGAATCGGACAAATCGGTACACCGCCCATGTAGTAGTGGTCCGTCATCACAGAAACATGATGCCTGTCTGAATGCGTGTACCAGTTTCAAAGTGTGCATTGAATTTTTCTAGCCGCTGCGGGACTATGGCGACTACCTGAAGATCCCGCCGGACCTCCCATCCGGCCCGACCCCTTAGGGGTTTCAATGCACGTTTTTGTGTCCCTGCTCATCCCTCTAGTGGCTCTGCTGCTCCGCCTCACCGGTCGCCCGCCGTCTCCGGCTGGTCGGCACGCGGCCAGTGGCCACACGCCTGAGTCGCCCGAACCCCAGACGCGCCCCGGCGGTGAAACCCCGCCCCTGCGGCGCTCGACCCACCGTCCGCGCCCGTATGCGAAGCCGTCGCCCCCCGCTCCGGCGCCGTCTCCGCGCCGGATCCCGGATCGGGATGCGTTCTACCGGCTCGCCGAGCTGACCCGGCACTCCGGCATCTGGGGTTTCACCTACGATCACGGGGCGTTGGCGCCCTATGTCGCGCGGCACCGTGTCGACCCCGCCATCATCTTTGCGGCCTCGTCGGTGGCCGGGCTGGAGGCCGTGTTGGACATGCTCGACCCGCCCGCCATGCTGCGCCCCTACGCGGCGGCCACGCGGACCCCCGCGGCGGACGACGCCGCTCACGCAGCCGCTGAGCGCGCCGCCCTCGACAGCTACGCACGGGCGGGGGTGGCCCGATGACCGCCGTCCCGCGCAGCTACTTCCGGGCCGAGCCGACCCCAGCCGACGAGCGTCGGCTCCGCGCCGCCTTCGGCATGGTGCGGCAGGCCGACAGCATCATCGCCGACGTGCTCGACCACCTGCGCGACCCCGACCAGGTCGACCCCCACACCGGAGACCACCCCCTCACCCCGGCCGGACGCCGTCTGATGGCGGTGTGGGGTGAGGTGCGGGAGCTGTCCCGCCGTGTGGAGGGCACCCTCGGCCACGGCGAGGAGGTGCCCCGGTGACCCCCTCCTACCTCTCACGCCATGGCGCGGCCAGTGAACCCCGGTGCTCCCAGCGGCGCCCCGGCCACCAGCACACCGCGCCCGGTGTGGCATGGCTGCCGTGCGCCCGCCCGCTCGACCACGCCGGGCCGCACATGGACGTCACCGGAGAGACCTGGTCGACCACCATCGATGTCGCCGACCTCGACCCCGACGCCATGCGCATCACCGAGTCGGCCGACGGCACATGCGTGCACATCATGCTCGGCGACGCGCGCATCACCGTGCCCACCACCGGTGACGGCGCCGACCAGGCGGCCGAGGCCATGTGGCGGTTGTCCGACCTGGCGCACGAGGCGGCGCACCGCGCCGCGTGGCGGATAGCGGACCGCGCCACGCGGCCGCGGTCGCCCGGCTAGATGAGCTGCCGCCTGGTACCCGGTGACTCCCTCCTGGGGCCGGGCGGCCACCACCGTGCCGGGGTGACGCTTCCCGCCCCGGCACACGGGGGCGGGGCCGCGTCGAGGGGATATGGCGCCCTGCCCCTGCCGCCCCTGGGGCCTGGTCGGTGCCCCCGGGGCGGCGCCAGTAGGGGCCGCGCCCCGGCCCCGGCCGGGGCGCGGCCCTGTATCCACTCACTCAGCCCAGGAAGGACCCCCTTGCCCGAGTCAAGAGAGATCGTGACGACCCGTCATGACCTGCCCGAACGCGTCAGACCGGCAACCGCGGCCGAGTACTTTGGTCGCATGCTCGACGACCGCCCTCCGCTCCGTATCGGCACACGCTCCTCGCCCCTGGCCATGGCGCAAGCCCGACAGGTTCAAGCTTTCCTCGCTGACGTCGCCCCCGACCAGCCGACCGACATCGTGCCCATCACGACCGCGGGCGACAAGTGGCGCGGCGACCTGAGCCAGTTGGGCGGCAAAGGCGCGTTCATGAAGGAACTCGACCGGGCACTCGCCCTCGGCGAGGTCGACTTGTGCGTGCACTGCATGAAGGACGTCCCCGGCGATGTCCCCCGCCCGGACGGGTTCACCTGGTCGGCCTACCTGCCCCGCGAGGATCCGCGCGACTGCCTCCTCGTCCCGGCTGTCTCCAAGGCGCGGAGCCTCGCCGACCTGCCCCCGGGTGCCCGGGTCGGCACGTCGGCCGTGCGGCGCCGGGCGCAGCTCGGGCAGCATTACCCCCACCTGAAAGTGGAGTACTTCCGCGGCAACATCAATTCCCGCATCTCGCGCCTCGACGAGGGGGAGTACGACGCCGCCGTACTCGCCTACGCCGGTCTCCAGCGCGCGGAGCTCGCGCACCGCGCTGTCGAGCTGGTGCCGCTCGACATGATGTGCCCCGCCGTCGGGGCGAGCATTCTCGGTCTCGAATGCCGGTCGGCCGACCACGGCGTCGACGAGTTGTTGAAGGAGCTCGACGACGCCGAGACGCGCGTTCACATCACGGCCGAGCGAAGCATGCTCGGAGTGCTCCGCGGCCACTGCAATTCACCGATCGCCGGGCACGCCACCACGACCCCCGATGGGCAAATCGCGCTGTTCGGGAAGGTGTTCACCCGCGACGGCTCGGATTGGGTGTACGCCAAGGAGTGGGACAAGCCCGAGCGCGCCGCAGAGCTCGGCGCGTTCGTCGGCGCGACCCTACTCCGCAAGGGGGGTCGGGACCTGATCGACGGCATCCCGCACTGATCAGTACCGAAAAGAAAAGGCGCCCCCGTCGCCATGATGGCGACGGGGGCGCGGTGCGTCCGGCGAGGCTTCCCCTCCTCATCGAACGCGTGTACGAATATTACCAGGTCAGTCGTGGTCGGGTCGTGGGGTGTGCGGCGCTAAGTATCCAGCCGCAGCAGCAATCAGGGTGACTGCGGCCGCGGCGACCTCGCCGGACACTTCGACCCCGACGAGCCCGGTCACGTAGATGATCACGGTGACGGCGGCGGCCGAGGCGGACGACGCTGTCACCTTCGTTTCAACGCGGGACATGACGCGCTCCTTGTCGTATCTGCGGTGAACCATGGGGCTAGGTGATGGGGTCGGTCCACGCGGCGCCCCATGTCTCCGGCCCGATCAGGCCATCAATGGCCAAAGACTTCTCTCGCTGGAATGCGGTCGCGACCCGCCGCGTCTGCGGCCCGTACAACCCGTCGGCCGCGATCGTCCAACCGCGGTCCTTCATTCGCTGCTGCCACCGGCGGAGGTCGGACCGGTGGGAGTAGTAGCCGGACACGGAGGAGACCGGGCCGGAGCGCGGCCCGAAATACCATCCGGCCGGCAACGGGTAGTCCGGCGCCGACATGCCCGGCCGGCTCCCTACGCCGGCCGGCGTTGACTCGTCGGACTCGTCGGCCGGCATGCCCGCGCGCACCCACGCGTAGAGCGCGTTACCGGGGCAATTGGTGCTGTTGACGTCACGGTGGCCGCGTATGGCGAGAGTCCGGCCGGACCTGCGGCATGCCTCGTCGTACAGCGCCCGGATGGTGCGCCGGGCGGCAGGGGTGGCGTCGCCGTCCCGCCCGATGAACGCCACGCCGATACCCGAGCGGTTGTGTCCGATGGCGTGGGCGCCCTGCACCGACCAGCCGCGCCCCTCATAGGCGCGGCCCTGGTCGTCAACGAGCAGGTTGTAGCCCACGTCCGACCAGCCGCGTTTGCCCATGTGGAAATCCTGGATACTGCGCGGGCTCTGGCTGGCCGGTCCCTCGGTGTAGTGGACGATGAACTCCGTCCGGCTCGACCACGGCACCCGGACACGGTGGCGTGGGGAGCGGGCGCCCCAGCGTGAGCGGCTGATGATGTCGACCACAATGGCCTCCTGAAATGCGAAAACCCCAGCCAGACGGCCGGGGTCAGGTGGTGGGATTTGGTGAGTGGGGGTCAGCCGAGAACCGCCGCCAACACCGCGGCCACAGCCGCGACCAGCGCCGACACGGTCGACACCGGCAGGGCATAGCGCCACCGGTCGACCGCGTCCGCCCGCTGCTCTAGATCGGCGACGCGGCGTTCCATCGCGGCCAGCTGCGTGCTGATGGTGGACAGCTGCCCGGACAGGGTCCGCACCTCGGCGAACACGTCGGCCACCGTCACCACGGCATACGGTTTCTCGTCGCTCACGCGTGGCCTCCTAGTCCTGAATCAGCGTGCCGAGGTAGTGCACGGTCCCGTCCGGCTGCGCCCACACGTAGGAGGCGATCGCACCCCCGGTGTCATAGGCCGTGATGCGTGCCCCGTCGGGTCCGGCCCGGATGCCGGACCGGAGGGTGTCGGCCGAGTCGTACACGGCGAGCGCGATCACCGGGTCTGTACCGTCGAGGGTCGCCGACAGGCGCGCGGTTCCCGCGCTGTCGGGGAGGGTGAACCGTATCCGCGGCTCGGCGCCGGAGCTGTCGGGGTCGATCGTGATTTGGTTGCCCGTGGCGGTGCCGATGACGATGGACGCGGCCCGGATCGCCGCGAACCGGGCGCGCGACTGCGCGGCCGTCCACGCCTCCCGTGTGCGGTCTTCTAGGCGGCGGATCCGTCCGCCGATGTCGGACGGGTAGAGGGGTCTAGGCACGTGTCACCCCCGTGAGCGATCCGGCGGGCTGGTCGGTCGGCTCCTCGAAAATGAGCTTCGCGCGCTCTTGGCCGTCCGCGCGGCTGGTCGGGGTGACCTCGACGCCGATCACGCGCCACGTGCGGCGAAAGGTGGGCGACCCGTCAGGCAGCGGCGGAAACCAGTGGTTCACCAACGTGAGGCGCGCGTAGTCGCCGATCCGGTTGGGTGAGAACGACGTGTGTTCGTCGAGCCGCACGGTCACCTGGGGGATGCGCACCATGCCGCTACGCCTGCTCGCCCACCACCGGGCGTAGCCGTTGAGCGTGCCGATGTCCGTGACGCTCTGGTAGTCCTCGGTGCGTTCCAGCAGCGGCCACCCCGAATCGAGATGCCTCGTCGAATACCAGAAATCGCTAAGCAGCGGCTCACTATCCGCTGCTACATCGTCGTTCGGGGTGTCCCCGCGGGCCTGCCACGACGTGGCGGCGTCAGTGGCGTCAGCCGGATACGACCACGCAATGATGTTGCCGGGTTGGCTGAACACGTGATCCGTTGATCCCTGCCCTAGCTGCTGCTCGGCGACGAATTCCCGCACGCGTTCGCCGGACGCGTCGGTATAGGTGCGGATCGCCCACTCGGGACCGTCGATCACCTCGGAAAGTTGTTCCAGTCTCTTGCCGTAGGTCTCCGCTTCGCTCGCCTTGTACTCCCGGTCTCGGAGGATCCCCGACTCGGGAGGCGGTAGAGGGAAGGTAATGCCGATGTCCGCGCCGCTCACGCCCGCTTGCCCCGGTATCTCCTGCGCAAAGAAGACCAGCGACCGCGCGATCTCTAACTGATCCGTCTGGTCATAGGTGATGTCGGTCCGGATTTCCCGGTGCCACAGCCAGGACTCAAGGGACGCGCCGCGGAGACCGATGGAGACCCGGCCGCGGTCGTCAGACTCTGGCGTGGCCGACCAGATGATGTACGACCCCCACAGAGCCCCGGCCCGGTAGACGTGCATGACGGTGCGGCCCGGCCCGGTCGACAGGTCGCCGTCGAGGCGCGGCACCACGCGCGCGGCGCGGTCCGCCATCGCCCTATTGGGCACGGGCAGGGTCGCCGAGAAAGCCCCGGCTTGGCAGATACGCCGGTCGAACTTCACGTCGGCGAGATCGAGCTCGTCGATGGTCCGGTCTGACACGAGGTCGGCGAACACGTATCTATAGCGCGCGGTCATCAGGTCCCCGCCACGTAGGTGATGCCGCTGAAGTCCAGCTGCTGAGCGATGTACGTCGACTGCCCAACCGCGCGGAGGTAGATCGTGCCTGCGGACGCGCTGATCGTGGCGCGCACGACCGGCGACCGCGTGGACGAACTGTCGGATTGCTGCCCGCCGATAGCAAAAGCCGTCGTCGCGGCAGGGCGCGCGTCGCTTGGGAGAGCAAGACCGCTGATGGTCGAGTCCAAATCCCAGTACGGGGTGTCCGCCCGGGTCGACACGAGCGACCCGTCGAGCCGCACTGTGTCACCCTCCCGGCGCCACCGGAGCGTGCTCGTGTAGTCGGTGCCGTCCGGCACGGCTGTCCAGGCCCCGGGCAGGGGCTGATATGTCGCGTTCAGCGCGTCGACGAAACCGCTTCCGGCGATGGGGTCCCAGCTGCTGAGTACCCGCATGTACAGGGTGTCGAGCGACCACACGTGCACTAGCTGGCCGTCGCGCACGTCGGTGAGCCGGTTCCGCGCGGCGATGTCGGGCACGGGGGTCGCCCCGCCGAACGCGCTGGTGTAGGTGCGGTAGTCGGTGACGGCCGACCCCCAGGGGATGCCGCCGTTCCCGGCCGACGCATCTGCGGGGACCTCGACGCGCCACAGCACCATGTAACTAACGCCTGCCGGAACGGTCGGGCCGGATGCGTCGCCGGGCACGATGACGACATCGGCGTCCGTGAAGCCGGACGCGTCCTCGACGTCGTCGCGCACCCGCGCGACCACCCAGTCGTACCTGGCGGCGCCCGCGTCGCCGTCGGCAAAGGTCAATGTTTTTGGGTCGGGCATGTTGGCGAGGTAGGCGCCCTGCACGTCCGACGCGGCGCCCTGCACGATGCCGGTCCACGGGGACACGGTCGCCGTCATCGCGCCGTCGTCACCAGTCAGCAGAGCGGGATCCTGGCCGGTCCACAGCAGGCCGGACCGGCGCGCCAGCGTCGAGCCACTGTCCAGCCCAGCCAGCAGCGACGAGATAAGCCGCCGGTGTTGCTGGAGCCCGGTCACCCCGGACTCATGGGCAAGGATGTCGGTCATAGGTGTGCGTCCCTCCATGTGAGAGCAGCGGCCGACGGCGTCGAGGTCGACTCAGGCCGGTACCGGATCGACGACGCCCCGGGCGGCAGGGTGAACGCCTCCACGGGCGCGCTTCGTGCGGTCAGGGTGTACAGCCGGTCGGCGCTCCCGTTGAGCCGTACCGTCCCGGCGTCGGTGTCGATCGTGAGCGAATCCCCCTCGACTAGGTCGAGGGCGAACTCCAACGTGAGCCCGGTGATTTGGTTGGCGATGAGGGGTGTCGAGGCCGGGCCGGTGATCGTGATGACCGGCCGCGCCGACGTCGACCCGTTGTTGATGGCGGTTCCGGCGCCGCCGGTGATCGGCGCCCCGTAGTCGAGCGGGTAGCTCACCGGGTAGTCGAGCCCGTCAACGGTCTGACTCGGCGCGGGGATGGTGAGCGACCGCTCGGCGCCGTAGCGGGTCGGGTCTGGACACACCCATTGGAGCGTGTAGCGGATGTGCCCGAGGCGGGCGTCTCGGGTCAGGCTGATGGTGCGTTGTGTGCAGCGGGCGTAGGCGGTCAGGGTCTCGCCGAGTGCCGCGATCGTGAGGGGCTGGAGGTCGGCATCGTCGGCCACAGCCGTCGCCGAGCGGAGGGCACGCACCGCCGCCCCGACCTCGGCGGCCGGGGCGCGGATGGATCCCTCGAGCGTCACGGTCCGGCTTTCGGCGAGTGGTCGTCCCGCCCATGCGCCGTGCCTCGACGGGCGCGCCTCGTCGCTGGAGTCGAGGCCGGGCAGGTCCTCCCACCCGTCGAGCTGTCGCCACCGGTAGACGCTGGGGCGGCCGAGGGTGAGCCCGCCCCATGTGATCTGACCGTCGACCATCGGTCACCCCCTCGCCGTGACCAGGCCGTATAGTGCCTCGCCGACGTCGTGCGCGCTCATCCGCTCGGTGGCCTCGAAACGCTCAATGACCACGGCTGGGCCGGTCGTGTCGACGCCGGTTGCTCCGGCCACCGCCACCTCCCGCGGACCGGCCGCGGCGGCGACCGGGTCGACCAGGCCGGACGCCATCGCCGACATGCGCCGGTCGAGCGCCCGCTCGCCCTGGTCGAGCCCCTTGGTGATACCGGCGGGAATCCACCGGCCGATCTGATCAGCGAAGACACTGGACGGCGACGAGATGCCGAGTGCGCTTTTCGCGGCGTTCAGCGCCGACTTCGCGACTCCCTTTAGCTTGCTGTAGAGCCTCGACGCCGACCCGGTCACGCCGCGGATGACGCCGCTGATGATGTTCTTTCCGACCGACTTGAATCGGGAGACGATCGAGCGCACCTTGGTGTACGCGCCGCGGATCGCCCGCGTCACCGCGGACCGGATCGCCGACCAGGCGCGCGACGTGGCGCCCTTGATCGCCGACCACCCCGCGAGCACGTATGCGCGCGCCTGCTGGATTTTCGACGACACGAAGCGGACCGTGCCCGACAGAAGCGACGAGACCTTGGACTTCACCGACGACCAGGCTCTACCGGTCGCGCTTTTGACTACGGACCACCCGGCCGACACGTAAGCCTTTGCGCGGGCGATCCCCTTGGAGATCGCGCCGACCGTCGACGACCAGAGCGACGACACTTTGCTCTTGACCCACGACCAGGCCCTACCGGTCGCCGCCTTGATCTGGCCCCAGTGGGATATGACGATCCCCACCGGGTGCCACTTCATGAACAGGCCGATGATGAAGTCGAGCGCCGCGCCGAGGGCGGACTTCATCCACGCCCACGTCGCGGACGTCGCTTCCGTGATCCAGTCCCACGCGGTCGTGATCGCCGAGACGATCTCATCCCAGTAAACGACGACCAGGGCGACCACCGCGGCAACGGCGGCGATGACCAGGCCGATAGGCCCCAATCCCAGCAGCCACGCCGCGGCCATCTTCGCAGCTGCTAGGAGGGCTTTCAGACCCATCATGGTCCACGTGGCCGCCACCCGGGCGCCGCTGGCGACGGCTGATGCGGCCATGCGGGTACCACTGGCGACTACGCTGGCGGTGGTCGCCGCTGTACGCGCGGCAAATCCCGCGGCCGACGCCCCCGCCTTGCGGAACGCGCTGTCCGGCTTGCCGATCTGCCCGCCGAGAAACCCGAGCGTTGATCCGATGCCCTTGACCGCGCCGGACAGGGCGGACAGGCGGGAGATCAGCGCGCCACCCGCCACCGAGAAAGCCAATACCTGAGCGACGGCGCCCTGAGCTCCCGGGGGTAGCGCGGAGAACGCCGACGCGACGACGCCGAGTGCCCCGCCCAACAGGGGCAGGATTTCCAGGAGGCTTGTGGCGACCTGACCGAGCGTGTCAAACGTCGCGCTGAGTTGTTGCTGTCCCTCGGCGGATTGCGCCCACGCGGCGAAACGCGCGGCGAGCTGCTCGATGGTGTCGAGGAGTCCCTCGCCGGACACGGATGCGGCGCCGAAAATCCCGCCGAGAGCCACACCTAAGCTGGCGCCGATTCGGCCGAGCTGTGCGAGCACCTGTCCGGCGCGCTCGACCATCGCCGACATGGTCGCGGCGCCCTGCTCACTGGTGAGGAACGCCGCGGCCGACCGGGTCGCGCCCGCCGCCCACTCCGCGAAACTCTGAACGAGCGGCATGCCGACCACGGCCAGTGACGCGAGCACCTGTAGCAGCGGCCCGACGGCGGTGCCGAGTGTGCGTGTCGCCTGCGCTGTACCGGCGAACACCTGCGCGAGAGTCCCGTTAAACACGGGGTTGGCGAGGGTGTCGCCCGCGCTCCGCGCCGCGGTGTTCAGCGCACCGGCCACACCCACCATGCCGGATCGCAGGGTGGGCAGTGCGGTCGTGGTGAGCCGCTCGACCTGCGCGCCGAGACCCTGAAAAAGTTGCTGCTGTACCGCCTGCTGTACGGGGGCGAACGCCGCTTTGAAACCAGCGAACGCCCGCACGAACCCTTGCGCCGACGGTGCGAGCCCGTCGAGCGCCGCCTCGAACTCCTCGGCATCACCCCCGGCCGCGGCGAGCGCGTCGCCGACGCCGGACACACCGACGGCCAGCGTCCCGGCCGCCGCTCCGGCAGTGAGTAGAGCCGGGGGCAGAGCGAGTACCGCCCCGGATGCGGGGGCGATCGCGGACGACAGGGATACCGCGGCAGAGGCGAGGGTGGCGAACCCCGCGAACTTGCCCACCCTGGCAAGGCTGGTTTCGGTCCGTTTCAGTACCCGCTGTAGATGCGAATCATCTCCCCGCAAGTAGGCGACCAATTCGCCCACGTTCATCGCCATGAGGGGGTCACCCCCTCACAGCTGGTTTAGATGCGGCGGAGTAGCCGGGCGGCGTCGTCGCCCTCGACGGCGCGCGGTTCGTTGTCGACCAGGCGCCAGAACACCGACTCTCTCGGCATGGCGAGAACGAGGTTGTAGAACCGGCGGAGCGGCATGTCAGCTAGCGCTTCCGGCGTCCACCCTTGCGCCGCTGCCCACCCTTCGATCGCCCACCAGTGCCGCCGGATCGCCTCGTCGAGGTGGCCGCCCCCGCTGCCCCGGCGGTCAGCCGGTCCGGCGCTTTTCCCTCGGTGACCGCCTCGTACGCTTCACGCCACGTGATCTCGGTCCCGGACGCGCAAGCGATCCCCCACGCCATGACGACAGCTAGCTGCTGCTCCGTCATTCCGGCATCGGTCCACGCGTCCAGTGCATCCGGCCCGAACAGGTCGGCGAGCACGGCGCGGACCTCGGCCTCGGTGGTGCCGCGGCGATCCATGTTGAGCTGGTCGAGCTGGCGGCGGAACCGGAGCGTCATCGTGTCGGGCGTGGGAACCTGAACCGTCACGCCGAGGATGGTCTCTGTGCGGGGCGCTTTCTCGGCCTTCTGCTTTGCCTCGACCTCGGCCCAGAACGCGTCGAACGACTCATGATCGCTCGCCTGCGGGTTCGCGGCGTCTCGTTCGGCCTGAATCTCCGCGGCCCGCTCGAGGCTCTCGTGCACGTCCATCACACCACCGCCTCGGTGGTCGACCGGCCGGACCGCGTGAGGGTGGCGTTGAAGGACGTCTTGTCGTTGTTGCCCCCACCCTGTTCGCCGACAGTCGTGGTCGCATCCCACACAGTCCAGGTGTCATCCACGGGGTAGCGGAAGCGGTACATAGCGTGTGACGCGACGCCGAGAGCGTCTTGCCCGGCGTTGGTCGTCACCTGCGCCTGACCGGGGTCGAGCACGCCGGTAGCGTCGTCTTTCTTAAGAAACCCTTCCATTTCGAGGGTGGCGCCCCTCTGCATGATGTCTTGCTCATACGCGCCATCACTGTCGAAGTCGGTGGTGTCGGCGGTCTCCTCGTTCTCCGACGCGTTGACGGTCACGCTGGTGAGTCCGCCGATCTCCGCCCACGTCGGCGTCGCGGCGCCGTCCGACGCTTCGATGATGATGTCCCTGGCGTTGACCTTGACCAGCGTCATTGCCGGGCCTCCTTACATGCGAAAACCCCGCACACGGCGGGGCGTGATCAGATTGTCAGGGGTCAGCCGGGCCGGTTTTCTGTCACACGCATGACCTCGGCATGCAGGTTCACCGTCCACTCGTCGCGCCCGGACGCGTCGCGACCGATGTAGGCCGGTCCGCTGCCGGTACACACGGCGAGCTGCAACCAGGTCCCGCCCGGCAGGGTCCGGTACCCGAGTCCGTGCAGCGCGTCATAGGCCGATTGCGCCAAAGCCTCACCGGTACGTACGTCGGTAGCGGTGCCACGCGCCCGGACCTGGACGCTCACCTCGTCGTATGGCTCGCGTGAGTCGGCCTCGGTGCCGCCGTAGCGGGCGACCGCCATGCACGCGTCGGGAGAATCGGGGAGGGCGGTGAGGTAGATGGTCCCGCCCGGCGTGCCGTCGGCGCGGTAGTCGCCGACGCCGAGCTCGTCGAGCAGCTGCGCGACCTCCTCAGTCAGGGTCATGTGAGCGCCCGCCGTACCTCCGCGGCGACCAGGGCAAGCATGGTTTGCTGTTCCCGGTTCAAGGGATCTTCCAGGTATTTCGCCTTGCGTCCCGCGTCATGCCGCCAGGTCAGTTCTTCATGCTGTCGGACGGCGTACACAGTGTCGTAGTAGACGGCGGCGTTCAGGTCGCTCCGGTCGACTACCGAGGTACCCGAGCGTGAGAGCGTCCCCTCCTCCAATGGCACTTCTTGCCTCGATTCGCCGAGGAGGTGCTCGGCGGCTTTGCCGAGTCCGCGCGCGGTGGCCGCCTCGGCGCCCTTCCGCGCTTGGGTGAGCCGGAGTCGCATTTTCAGCGTCATGTGAGTGCCACCTCCAGATGCGACGGGGTCGGCAAGGACCGGCCGTCGTGGCGGCTGGTGGTGATGACCGTCGGCTGTGTGCTGTCCGGCAGGGTCACCCGAGACCCGGGCGGGAAATCGTCGACGTGGTCGAGCCGGACGCGGAGCGTCGTCTCCGAGATGGTCTCGGCGCCCTGTGCGTCGCGGACAAGGCGCCGCTTCGCGTCCATGAGCGCCCGCACGGTGACCGGTGCCCCGTAGGTCGGGCCGTAGGGTCCGGCGCCCTGGTAGGGCTCGACGGTGACGTCCCACCCCATGCGCTTCAGCATCCATCCGGGGAGGGTGCCGGGCATGGTCACCACCGCCCCACCTGCGGCGCGTGGCTGGTCAGCCCGGCCTGTTGCAGGATCAGCCGGGCCTGGTGGCACAGCCGGACCGTCGTCGAGGCGGAGCCTGCTGTCTCACGGGAGCCGCGGGATAGTGACACACTCCCTGCCGACACCGACGACCACCGGTCCGGGTCGCCGGCCTCGGTGCCGTCGGTCCCGGCCTCGTCCCAGTCGGCGCACTGCTCCAGCGTCGCGGAGCGGAGCGCCTCGACGACGTCGGGGGCGGCCGGGTCGTACACGGCGCTGATTAGTTCGCGGTCGACGAGGCGGGACGCACGGTCGAGCATCCGGCCCGCCCCCTCGACCGTGTGGCCGAGGTAGTCCTCCAGCTCGGTGACGGTGGCATAGGCCATCGCTGCTCACCCCCTATACGGGCGGGCACTCGACCACAGCCACCGACACGCCGCTCGTCGCGCTGTAGTCCACATGCACCATGCCGTCTGGCTGGTTGTAGGCCACCGGCCAGAACCCCGTCGACACGTCGCCGTCGGTGTCGGGCACGGAGATCTGGCGGCCGCTGACGGTCTGCCCGTCGACGGTCGCACCGACTGGGATCGTCACGGTCACTGGGGACGCGGAGGTGTTCGTGATCCTCACGTACCGGCGCCCGTTGTTGACGAACATGTGGCCATCACTGGTGGCGGCGGTCATACTCGGAGACAGGCCGTCGCGCGTGGCCGTCTGCGCTGTGACCTCAGTCCGCGCCATCACCGGTCACCCCCCGCTGGGATCGACGCCGTCGGACAGTTCGAGCCGGTGTGGGCGTCGGCTCGTCGGCCTTGCGCCACCCGTCGGCGCCCGTGCGGTGGTCGACTAGGAGTCCGAGCCGCGTGTCCTCATAACCGCTCGGGACGGTGCGCACGCGCTCGACTACGTCCCCGCCACGGCGGTACTCATACAGCGGCATCACTCACCACCACCCTCGTCGGTGTCGTCGTGGGCGGTCTTCTTGGCACGCCGACGCGGAGTCTGGCCGATCACGTCAGTGACCTCCCAGTTCGGCAGGTGGTCGAGACGGACCGACCGCCCGGCCCGCCGGACCTCGTCGCCGGTGTTGCGGTTGCGGTAGACGTACACGTCATCAGACAACGTCGGCCCCCTTGACCAACACGGCCCGGTCAGCGTCCAACGTCTTAACCCCGTACAGGCAATCGATCGACACAACATCCTGCTTCTTGTCGATGTCGTAGTCATAGACCACGCGGAGACCGAACCCCTTGTAGGTCTCGATCGCCGCGTTTTGCGCACCACGTGGAAGCGCCAGCGGGCGAAACGCCAACGCTACGGCGGTGCGGTGGAACGCCACCCCGACCTCCGTCGTCGAGTTGCCGCTGGTCTGTGGCGGGACGCTGATGTTCTGTGTCATGTAGTTGTCCAGGCCGAACTTTCGACCAATGGCAGCTTCCATCAGGCCGTCGGTGTCGCCGCGCCGGTCGGCTTCATGGAACAGCGGGTCGGCCTGGTAGGCGGCGGCCGTGACCGGGCCGAACACGAACCGACGTTCGGTCAGGGGCACGTTGGCCTGGTTGAGCGTCTTGCCCGCGTCGATCATGACGCGCGGATCATCCCAATCATGGGTGCCGGTCGTTCCGGCCTGTCCGACCTCCGCGGTTATGTCGTCGCGGATCGCCAACAAGTCGCGGTCGATCTTCTGCGCGATCGCCTCCATTGCCGGGGCGAGAAGTTGCTCGTTGAAATCTTGGATCTTCAGCGTGAGATCTTCCGCCGTCACCGCGAACGAGACATCGGCGAAGTGGTTGAGCGTCACGTCGACGCCGCTTTCGGTGGCGTCCTGGATCGTGATCCCGTTCGCCCGGACGTACTCCTCGGCGGTGAACACGGCCGGTTTGCGGATGGTGATGGTGTCCCCGCGGCGTGCGGCGAACTCGGGTTCGTAGTCGCGGTGCACCAACGGCGCCATGACCGTCGTCTCATAGAGGTTGGCCAGTGCGGCGCGGGCGATGATGTTGGGGGTGAGCAGGGTGTTAGCCATGGTGGCGGCTCCTAGCTAGGTGGTTCCGCGGCGCCATTTGCGGCGCTGTTGGCGGAAGTCGTCGACGGATCGGGGGGTGTCGGGCGTGTCTCCGGTCCCGCCGGAGAAGTCGCCACCGGAGCGCGCCGGAGCCTGCCCGGCGGTCTTGTATCGGGGGTCGTCGGCGAACTCTGCGACCAGCGCGTCAAGCGCGGTTGAGAAGTCATCGCCGGACGCGTCGAGCTTGCCGAGCTTGTCGGCGAAAGACCTGGAATCGAGGAGGGCGTCGGCGTCGATCCCGGCCTTTCGCGCCGCCTTCTCCGCGGCGCGCTCCGTGCGGAGCGTCGCCGCTTCCCGCTGGGCCGCGGTGAGCTGGACGGCAAGTTGCGCCGGGTCCGCCTCCTCGTCGGCGTTGGGGTCAAGGATTTTGCCGAGTTCCGCGGCCAGCTGCTTTCGCGCCTCCTCGGCCGCGGCGCTCTTGGCGTTGGTGCGCGCCGACGCGTTCTCTTTCCGGAGGTCGCGCACCATGCGCGCGAGGTCGACCGGGTCGAGGCGCGTGAGCTCGTCGCCGTCGCCCTGGTTGTGTGGCGCGGCGTCGTCGGTCGGCGCCGGGGCCGCGGGTGCCGAACGGGCGGCCGGGTCGCCACTGGGGTCGTCGCCCGCCGGTTGGGGGTTGGTGGGGTTGGTGGGTTCGGTCATGGTGCCCTCCTGGGGCGTGTCGGCCGGGGCACCCGGCCCCGGGGATGCGAAAACCCCGCACCGACGGCAGTACGGGGCAGATATTTTGTCTCCGTCGTTGACACCTGTGAGTGAGAGTCATAGTCTCGAAACTGTCAACAACGGCGACACCTAGGGAGAGACATGGACGCGCTGTTCTCCGAGTGGGAATGCCAGCAGATGACCGGGCAGACCGACCTGCTCGACGCGGTCGCCGACGCGCTCGACGAGCCCGCCACCGGGCAGGCGGCGCCCGGGATGCCGAGCGATGGCACCCTGTTCGCCCTCCGCCCCACGACCGCCCCGACCCGCGATGGCGCCCTGTTCGGCATCGGTTTCTAGGAAGCGAGACACATGTCTGACCTTGAGAAGACCACGGCCGGAAAAGTCGCTCGGGGGGATTGGGTGATCCTCGGCGGCTACCTGTCCAGGGTCGCCACCGTGAAGCGGAGCGATGGCACGGTCGCCATCACCACCGACTTCGGCCACCGCGACACCACGCGGCTACCAGCGCGTAAGCAGCTCTCACGGCTCGCCCCCGGGGCTGATGTCGAGGCGGTCGCGCGCCGAGTACGGGACAACATCGCGGGGACGTCGTCGCGGTATCTGAGCTCTGCGCAGGTGGCCGAGGAGGTCGGGGTCACCCGCTCGACCATCACGACATCCCTACGCCGCAACGGCCTGACTAGTGCCCGTCCATTCCCACAGCCGCGGGTCTACATCGGCGGCACCCCGGGGTGGGCGCCTAGCCAGCTTCCGGAGATCCGCGCATGGTTCGGTCAGCCCACACAGGGACGCGCCAGGGCGCGTCAGCCGGAGTAGTCGACCGGCGTCGGCACGACCGACGCATACCCCCGCATCCAGGACACGAACAGGTTCCGGGTGCGGGGGTCGCTGCTGTCCGGGTCGTGCGGGCACGTCGACCGGAGGGCGCCCTGCTGGGCGGCCCTACGCCCGGCCGCGTGTGCGTCGAGGATGTCACCAGCGAACGACACGGCGGGTGCCTCCTACCGGTTGAAGTCGCGTCCCGGGGCGCCGGTACGGCGACCCTGTTCGATCTCCTCGACGAACTGGGCGAACATCGTGCGGCCATGCTCGTCAAACCAGCGCTTGAGTTCCTCGCTAGCGTAACGCTCGACGCGCGCTCTCGGCCCGGAGAACAACGACATGGGATCGATCCCCGCTGCCTCACCTGCGGCGTTGAGCAGAAACCCGCGGGTCTCCGTCTCTGCGGCGACATAGGTGCGCTCGATGAACAGCCGGTACTGTTCGCGCGCCAACTGCGTGAAGCTACGCCGGTCACTCTCGCCTGCGCGGTGCTCACGCGTGAACTCGCGCCGCCGGATCGCCTCGACAGGCGTTCCAAGAACCTCGGCCGCGGCCTCCTCCCATGGCACGCCGGATTCGACCAGCTCGGCCATGGCCGCGTGCCGCGCCTGGTCGCGCGCCTCACGCTCCCGACGCCGCCGCTCCCGCTGGCGCGCCACCTGGTCGCGCCGGTCCATCTCACGGCGCAACTGCCGCGCCGTGGCCGATTCGTAGTCGCCGGTCGCGATCACCGCACCCATGCGGGCGTCGAGCTCGTCGTCCGACAGGGCGCGTAGCTCGGTGCGGGTGAGTTCGGTTAGCTCCGGCTGACCGGCGGCCGGGGTCCGCTCGTCGGCGCCGGCCGCGGGCTCCTCGTCGCGCACGGACGTGCGCCGCACCGCCTCGGCGCCGGTCCCGTCGAGGGACGGCTGCACGTCGGGGCCTATGGGGGCGACGGTGTCGTCGCGCCGGTCGTCCGGCGGAGTCGACCCGGCGCCGACCTGTTCGCGGTAGCGCAGACGTTTCAGCTCGGGGTGGTTGGCGAGATGCTGTCTCATCTCGGCGTGCCATGCGCGCACGCGTCGGCGCGCGGCCGTGCGCGCCTCGTCCGTCGTCGCGGCCGTCGCTTGTTCCTTCCATCGGCGGATCTTCCGCTCGATTTCGCGTTGCCGCATGCGCGCCTCATAGGCGGCCGGCTCGGCGACCGGGGTGGGGATCGTGGTGACCCCCGGCAGGTAGGCGCTGATCGAGTGGCGGCAATTGGGGTGGAATAGGCCCTTACCGCGCGCCTCGGCCAGCGTCCCGGCGACCTCGACCGTCATGGGCTCGTCGGTGAGTGCGTGCGGTACCCGGATTTCCCCGGTAGGGCCGGAGACGCGGTGAAGGATCTTTCCTTCCCACGGTCGGCACAGCGGGCATTCCTGCCCGTGGTCGGAGACGTACACCAGGTCGACACCGAGAGCGCCGAGCCGGTCGTCCTGCCCCTGCACCGCGGCGCGCGCCGAGGCGGTGCGGGCCGCCATTTCCACATAGGTGTGGAGACGCCACCGGCGCCCCGCCCGGTCGGTGAAACCCAAGACACCTCGATCGACCAGGGCCGCCCATGCGGCTTGTGCCGCCTCACGCCGTGTCTGGCCACCGGCGAGCATGCGCGCCGTCGCCCCGGCCACCGCGGACCGGTAAGCATCGAGCGCGTCACGCAAGACGTTTCGCACCCTGGCGCCGACGTCGGCGACCAGGGCGGTAGCGAGTGCCTCGATCGCGCCAGACTGCGGCACCTGCGTGCGCGCCTCCTCGGCCGCGTCACCGATCCCCGACGCCGCATACCAGCGGGCGGGGATATCGGCGAGAGCCGACCGGTCCCCGACCTGCCACGCACGGGCGACCGCCTCACGCAGAGCCCGCGACCCGTCAGCCTCCAGCCCGGCCTGGATCGCCTCGACAGAGCGACGGAGGTCGCCAATCGCCTCGAGGCGTGGCTCCCCGACTCCCGCGGTGGGGGCGCCCGGGTAGCGGATCAGGTGGCGGCTGATCTGCCGATAGACGGCCAACTCCGCTTCCCGGTAGATCGCCGAGACCTGGGCGACGATCTCCTCGATATCGGCAGGGTCCACACCAGGCATAGGGGTGCGCACCCCCTCGGGTCAGTCCTCGACGCGGTCGCCCTGGTCGCGGTCGTCGAGGAGGTTCCCGGCCAGCTCGGCGCCGGATGCCCACGGGTCCGCCTCGCCGACCCGGTCGGCGCGGATCCGCTCGACCTCCTCTGCGACCGCCGCCTCGTCCCAATCCGGATGCAGCATCCTCACGCGGGTGCGCACCGACGCGGCCTCGGCTGTAGCGATGCTCACCAGGGTTCGGGACAGGGCCTCGGGGTCGGGGGCGACGTCGTCGGGCCACTCGACGACCGGCCGCTCGGCCACCGCGCCCGCGCCGGGGAACACGCTGGCGTCTACGGCCAGTAGCGCCTCGACGAGGCTCACCAGCTGGGGCCGCCAGTAGCCAATTTTCCGCGCCCTGGTCTGATACGTGCGACGCTGCCGGGCGCGCACCTCGGTAGCGGTGACCGCCTGCCCGCCGTCCTCCCCGAACGTCGACGCGGAGTACCCCGCACCGCGGATCACCTGCGTGGCCAGAGCCTCACACGTGCGCGCGTGCTCCTCGACGCGGATATCCGGCTGCATCATCTGCACTAGCTGACTGGTTGTCGCGTCGGTGGTCGGCGGGATATCAACGCCAGTAAAAAACTCACGCAGCTCGTCGAAGCGGGCGCCCGCCCCGGCTCCGAGGTCTTGGAGCAGGTAGCGGGGGACGATCGCGCGGGCGACGGCGAGCCGGTGCTCCCGACCCCACGACGACCACACCTCGTCGAGTTGGTCCATCAGCGGCTCGACTCCGGCAATGTCGGCGCGCCCCAACGGCGACCCGCGAAGCGACCGGTTCGGACGGATGTTGGGCACGTAGACCACGGCGAGCCGCTCGTGGCCGGTGGGGATGGCGCCGTCGGCGTCGACCTGCTTGGCAAGACCGGCGGTGTCGGGGTGGTCGGCCAGCGGCACGGGGCGGCCGAGCCGGTCCCGCGCCCCCTCATAGAGCCCGTGCAGTACACGGCCGGGTTCGTGGCGCTCCAAGTGGCGCCAGATGCGGCCGTGGTCGTCGGCGACCACGCGCCAGAACGTGACCGCGGACAACATGCCGCGCCGCCATTCGGGGGCGGCGGTGTCGGGGGTGATCGCGTCGACCAGCGGTACCCCGGCCACCTCGGTATCCCACGACACGCGCAGGTACACCCCGCCGTAGGCGGCACAGATCTCCGCCCCCTCCAAGAGGGTGGCGTGGAGCCCGGCCTCGTCGACGATCGCGTCAAGCCGGTCCTGAGCCTGGTCGACGGTGATCGCCGGGAGTTCCTCGAACAGCAGTTGCGCACTGGCTTCGGCGATATCGCTTGCTAGCGGCACGTGTAGCCGCGTCGGCGCCTGCCCCGGCGTCGGCGCCTGACCCCAGAACCAGCGGGCCACACGGGTGATGGCGCGCCCGATGACGCCGCGGTGCGGGTCCTCATAGAACCCTCGCCCCGCGCCTATGCCACCGCCATACACGGCGGCGAGCTCGTCGGGATCACCGGTATACCAGGCGCCCCACGTTTCGTAGAGTTCGCGGGGGCGGCGGGTGTCCTCCGGCGGCCACGCCACATTGCCAGTGGGAAGGGGCACGGGGGTCACCCCCGTTCGTCGTCGAGCCACTCGACACGCGTGGCGCCATGGTGGCCGTGGATACCGATCGCGTCGTCGAGGCTGTTCCAACACACGGTCGAGGGACGTTCGGACAGCCAGCGGACGACGACTGTCCCGTCCGGCCACTGCACGCCGAGGGCGACCACTCCCGTTCCGCTCACCCCGGTGACGTCGACGTCGCGAGCGAGGCGGAATCGGCGCGGCATGTCATGCATTGCAGTCTCCTAAGCAGCTAGGCCGACGGGGTCGAGCAGGTGGGGGCGCCATAGCGCCTCGGTGGTGGCCACTGCGTACCGGCCAGCGTCGAGGCTGTGGTCGGCCACCTTCAGCGGGCGGTCGTCGCCTTTCTCGGTGGCGTCCGGGTCCCAGCTGTAGCCGGATACCTCGGAGATCCACCCTCGGCACCGGTCGGCGACGAGGAGGCGCCGCTCGGCCAATAGCGTGGCGACGAGCGAGATGCCGCGCCCGACGTCGTTGTCAGCGGCAGCGGCGGTGATGCCGTCGCGGTAGAGCTGGAGCCGCATACTCGCGGCCGACGGGTCGACGGCGACCCACTCTGGCCGCATCTCGGGCTGTGCGGGTAGGTGGGGCTCGTCGAGCCACGACCGTAGACGGCCGGACAGCTGCCCGTCGGTGAGGCGTGGGGCGCCGGTGCGGGGGTCGTGGCGCCATTCGTCGACGAGGTAGAGGCGCCCACCCTCGGAAAGGCCGAGTAGGACGGCGGCGGTGGCGTTGGTGGTGCCGTAGTCGACCCCGGCCGCCAGCAGGCGACGCATGGGCGGCAGGGATGCCCACGGAACGACGTGCCTAGCGGGGCGCCACATGGAGTAGATCGCGCCCTCGGCCGCGACCCACTCGCCGGAGATGAACCGCCGGTACCAGAGCCCGGTGAACTCGGTGCGCTTCTGGTCGATGTACTGCCGTGAGAGTGCCGGGTTGTCTTCCATGGTGAAGTGCCAGTACCGCCAATGCGGCAAGGCTGACAGTTTGTCCAAGAACTTGAGTTTGAGCCAGTGCGACGGCGAATCGGGGTTGGTGCTGCCGAACAGGCGCGACCCGTCGACCGACATGCGGCCGAGCAACTGCGTAAAGAACTCCTCTGGCACGACGGTGATCTCGTCGACGTACGCCCCGGCGACCGTCATCCCCCGGATGACCCGCTCGGCTTTGGCGTCGCTGGCGCCGATGACGTGTACGCGGCGCCCCAGGATGGTCGCCGTCGGCGCCCCGCTGGTGTAGTGCACGTGGGCAGCCACCGGGCCGAACAAGGCGGGATCCTGCAACGGCCCGAACAAGTTGCGGGCGATGCTCTCGCGTGTGCGGCCGATCATGACCAGTTCGCCCCCGCGGGGCGCGGTGGCGACGAACATCAGCCAACGCAGCAGGCTAGCGATCGTCTTCCCGCTCCGGATGCTGCCGTCCCAGATGTTGACCGCGCCGTCACTCGTCGCGACCGACTCCACCTGTCTCCGGCTCATCGGGAGGTCGTCGAGCACCGGCGCTACCCTCCCCGGTCTGCCACGCTGTGCGGACTCCGGCGGCGAGTCGGGCGAGCATGGACGCGGCCTCCTCGGCGCCGTCGTGGGCGTCGACGGCCTCTAGCCGGATCGCCTTGTCGGTCGCGTGCCCTGCCGAGTGCACAAGGGCTTTGACGTCGTGCGGGGGCAGGTCGCGCACCGTGTAGCGGATGAGTTTTCCGGCTGACACATCGGCGAGCTCGTGCTCGTCGCGGTCGAGCCGGTCCATGATCCGCTCGGCCTGGTCGTAAAAACGGGTCACGAGCCGGGCGCGGCGGGCCGCGTGGTCGACCTGCGCGGCTTCGGTAGCGGCGCGCGTACCGGACCGGTCGAAACTCAACCCGAGGTCTTGCGCGATCGCGCTCACCGTGGCCTTAGCGACGCCGACGTCGCGCGCGATCGCGTTCCGGGACGCGCCCTGGGCGTGCAGCTTACGCACCCGCTTGCGGATGCGCGGGTCGTCGCGGCGGTTGGGTTGCGCCACCGTGGCCACCCCCGTTCGCCGAGTCCCACCAGCCGGGAGTGTGGTGTGTCTGCCCTCCGCCCCCGTCGCCGGAGGGCAGACACGAGAAAGCCCGGCGCGGCGCCGGGCTCCTGTGGTCTGGGTACACGTGTGGTGCTGCATCCGAGTGTTGCACACGTGTTCGAAAAACAGCAAGTGACCTGGTCACGAGGCGATTTTCCCCTGGTGTCGACGGGTGCGGGCGAGGGTGAGCGCGTCGGCCACCCGGTACCGTGCCCGACCCCCCGCCCCCTGGTGGTCGGCCGTCGCCAGGTGGCCGCGCGCCACCCACGACCGGAGCGTCCCCGCCTCGACAGGGTGGCCGACCGCGGCCAGCGCCCGCACCACGTCGGCCGCGGGCAGCACCGCGTCGGCCAGGGCGGCGAGCGCGTCGGCGCGCCACGCCTCGACGTCCACCCCCCCCGCGCACCCCTCCCGGCGACACCGCGCCGTGGGCGCGCCCTGTCGGGCGTAGACCGGCTGACCGCACCGCGGGCACTGCCCGGCCAGTATCGACGCGCCGGAGCGCGGCCCGTGCACCTCGTCGCGGGCGCCCTCAACGGCGGCGATCACCTCGTCGACCAGGTGCCCGCCGTCCACGTGGTGGCGGATCTCCTCGACCCGCTCGGCCAGCCACGCCGCGGCCGACGCTGGGGTGTCGATGCCCGGCAGGTCGGCGAGCACGTCCCCCGACAGGACACGCGCCCACGTCGCGAGCGTCTCGACGAGCGCGGCCCGGACGATCGACGCGCCCACGTCGAACGGGAGCGGGACCTCGGCGGATCGGGCGCCGACCCGGCCACCACGGCGCGACTGGCGCGATAGCGAGACGTCGAGCTCGTCGGCAAGGTCGGCGACGTCGTCGAGCGCGATCGTGAGCCGGTGCGCGCACTGGGCGCACACGTGCGCGTCGGCGACGAGCGTGTCGCACTCGGGTACGCGGCAGGTTCCCCCCGTGGTCATGGGTTATGCCTCCTGGGCGTCGAGGGCGGGCTGGACAGCGGCGAGCCGGGTCCGGGCCACCTCGGCGTAGTGGGCGGACAGCTCGACGCCGACGAACCGGCGCCCCTCGGCCACGGCGGCGACGCCGGTGGACCCGGATCCGGCGAACGGGTCCAACACCGTGCCGCCCGGCGGCGCCACACGGACGAGTTCCCGCATAAGCTCCAGCGGTTTCTCCGTGGGGTGCTGCCGCTCGGTGGCGGCCGGGGCGGTAGCTTCGACCACCCCGGGCAGGTACACCTCGTGATCCGTGCGCACCGGCCCGGCCGTGCCCCATAGGTAGTACTCGGTCTGCCGCCAAAACCCCCCGCGTGTCGGCCGCGACCGGTGGCGCGGCTTGACCCACGTCACCACCCCCGACCACACCCACCCGGCCGCCTGGACGGCATCCGACGCGGCGGGCAGCTGGCGCCAGTCACACGCCACCAGCAGCGACCCGCCCGGCACCGTGAGGCGTAGACACTCGGACAGCCACAGCGAACACCAGTAGCCCCAGCTGCGTTGGTCGCGGTTGTCGCCCGGGAACTCCGGCAACTCGTTGCGGAGGTCGCCGCGGCGGCCGGTGGTGTACTTGTCCCGGCTCGACCCGCGGCGCCGCTCGGCCGCGGTCCGGCCGCCGGAGTTGTACGGCGGGTCACAGATCACCGCGTCGACAATGCCGGTGTCGAGCGTGGGCAGTACGGCGAGCACGTCGCCCTCCACGATCATCAGGGGTCTCCTCTACAGGGTCTGCCGCCCAACGCGCGCGGGGCGGCGCAGCGACCGGCCACCGCCACAGCGGTGGTCGGTCGGCGAGATGGTCGAGTCGGTGCCGTGCACGGGGGTCACCGCGGCACTTGGATGAACGCTTCGCGGAGGACGTCGTCGGGGTAGGTGTTGATCTCGCCATAGACGGCCGAGTGCACCTTGACGGGATGCTCGCCGCGGCTGCGCAGGAGCGCGGACGCACACGCGCCCACACGCCGCAAGTAGGCCGCTTCGGTGGCATGCCCGTTGCGCTTTGCGTAGCCGAGAGCGCTCGTCCACCCGTGGCCCTCCTCCAAGGCATCCACGCGCGCCTCGACATGGTCCTGGCGGGTCTCGATCGCCGCCATGCGGCGCTCGTGAGCGATCGCCAGGTCGACCTCGTCGCGCAGGAGTTCAAGGGCGGACTTGGAGCGGGCGTAGGCGCCGGTCTTGCGGATCGAGGGCAAGACTTCGGAGGTCACCCACTTTTTGAACGCCCTGGCGTGGGGCTTGCGGCTGCGCAGGATCAGGGAGTAGAGCCCGGACTCGTTGACGGTCCAGACGTTTCCGCTGGTCAGGTAGGCGTCATTACTAATGACGTCCCCCGCTACCTGCTGCTTTTCGTCTTCGTCCACATAGGTAGCGGCTTGACGCGGGTTGCTGATTTCCAGCACCCGGCACACGTCGGCCAGGACGAACCATGGCTCGCCGTCGATGAGCACGTGGCGGACGGTCCCGAACTCGGGGTGTTCAAGGGCGGTGATTTCTGCGGTCATCGGAGTCTCCTTGTCTCAGTACGGCGGGGTGTCGGTGTCCGTCCCGGGGTTGGCGGGCCGGTGGGTGTGGGTGGTGTCGAGGTGGTCGGTCATCGGGCGGTGGCACCGGTGGGCGGCGAACACCGGTCCGCGACGAGCGGCTCGAATATTCCATTCGGCGCGGTGGTGGATTTCTCGGCGTCCTTTTCCGGCGAGTAGGTCATAGGTGCCGCGCCCCTCCATAAGCGCCACAGCTTCACCGACTTCAGTGATTGGGGTGGGGTCGATTTGCACGGTGAGCGCGCACATATCGGCGTCGACTCCGACCAGCACGGGCTCCTTGCATTTGCGGCAGATGCGGAGTTGTGCGGCGCGGGCGGCTGCTTCACGGCGCTCTTTTAGCCACTGCTGCATTTAGGCGCCCTCCGGTAGATCCGACACATGGCCGCGTACCTCGCCGGTGGTGGTGTCGACGAGTTCGTCGCCGTGGCGGGTGAGGATCGCGCCGTCCAGCGTGAGGATCCGGCCGTCGATGACGACGATCCGGTCGGCACGGTTGGCGTGGCCGAGGGGCGCCGGTTCCGGGTTCGGTGCGTCGGCTGGTCGAGGGTCGGGGCGGGTCAGTGCGTCAGTGTGCGTCCCCCCTTTAGGGGGACGCACTGACGCACTCGCCTCCGACTGTGTTGACGCACTAGTGACGCACTGACGCACTGGTTGTGTGACCTGGGGTTTCAGTGCGTTAGGTGTGTGACGCACTGGATTTGCCGAACTCTGTTCTAGACCAATTTCGCCTGACGCACTGACGCACTGAGTTTTCGCAGGTAGAACACCATGTGTCTCGTTAGGCCAATGTTGGTTGACGCTGTGGAGAGTGGAGCGCCGCGGCCCTGGGGCGGTGTGGATCTGCCCCTCGGACACGGCGCCCTTGAGCGCGGAACGGATGTCCTTCTGCTTGAACTCGTCGGCTAGCTCGACCTCGATGGCGCGTCCGGACAGCCCCGGCCGGGCGGTCAGAAGCTCCACAATGGCCTCCCGGGCGCCGCGTAGGCGCACCCCGGCGCGTGATCCGCCGGACAGGGTGAGACGCCTATTTTCCGGATCGAAGGTGAGCGCGGATTCCGGTATTTCGACGTCGCGCCCGTAGGCGGAGAAATACCGGGGTGCGGCTGGGTCGGTTTCCCCGTCGTCGCCTTTCTCGCGCACAAGGCGCCATTCGACATCAGGCCAGTCGCGGAGTCGGCTTGCTCCGCGGGTGCGTTCTCCCGAATGGCCCATGTGGTGAACGACGACAGCCTCGGATACGCCTGCTTCGTCGAGGAGTTCGTCGAATGCGACGAGGAGCTGTCCGGCTTCTTTGTCTTCGGACAGGCCGAGGGCGTCGAGGAGGGGGGCGAGGCAGTCGAGGACGACGACCTCGGCCCCAGCGTCGCGCAGAGCGTCAGCCCACCGAGAGCGCGTGTGCGGGTCGAGGATGTCGAAGCTTGCGAGTTTGCCGCGCAGGGACAGGACGGCGGCCCGGCCGGTACGGGTGATGTTCTGGTCGCGTAGCCATGCGCGGATCATGCGCTCGTCGAGCTCGTCGTCGATGACCACGACGCGGCGGCCGTCGGCGAGCGGCTCGACGCCGAACCGGCCGAGGAACGCGTCTCCGTCGGTGAGGCTGCGCAGGAGGTTGCCGACGAGCGTGGTCTTACCCGCTTTGAACTGGGCGGCGAGCATGACCCGTCCGCCGAGCGGCCATAGGTCGTGGAGGCGGTAGCGCTGGGGCGGGTCGTCGACGGATAGGAACTCGTCGAGGGCGACGAGGTGGGGCGCGTCGGTGGGGCGTTGGCGGGCGCGCACACGGCGCCGCGCCTCCTCGCGCACCTCTAGCCGCTCGACCTCCTCGGCCACACGCCGCTCGTGGGCGAGGCGCCGGGCCTCCTCGGCGTCGGCGTGCTGGTCGGGGGTGAGGGGGTGGACGGTGGCGAGCGTGCCCTCGGCCCCGGTGCCGTTGCTGGTGGGCGGGGGGATGAGGTCGCTGATCGCGGTGGCGGGGTCGGGGGCGCGCTCGTCGGCGCCCTGCGCGACGGCGTCGAGCTCGTCGGGGGTGGCGTCGGTGGCTTGCCCGATAGCCCATGCGAGGATTCCGGCGTACTCGGTCTCGGCGGCCGCGGGGGTGAGGGTGCGGCTGGAACCGTCGTGGGGGCGGGTCATGGTGTGGACGAACACGGCGCGCAATGCCTCGGCCGCGTCCATGGCGGGGTACATGCCCGCGCGTGCTTCCCGCATGGCGTTGACGCATGGCAGCAGCATGGACTCGTGGCGCGAGCGTCCGGCAGCGATATCGGCTGTGAACCGGCTGACCAGGGCCCGCAAGAGGCCGGGGCGTTCGGCGCTGGTGTGGGCGTCGAGGAATCGGGCGACTTCGGTGTCGGTGGCGGCGTCGGCCGACTCGGTGGCGTCGGGCAGTAGCTCGGCGACCTGGTCGGGCAGTGTGGGGACCGGGCCGGTCCGTGTCCAGGCGTACCGGCCGCCCTCAGACGCCTTCGCGTGCACCGACGGTTCGACGATGATGATGCCGTTACGCCCGCGTACCTCGCCCCAGTCGCGGCCGAGTCGCCCGGCGCCATTGCCGAGGGTGCGCCCGGGGGGTGCGGCGAACACGTAGTGCCCGCGGCCAGGGGCGTCTTCCCGCGTGGATTGAAAGGGCGCCACGTGCTGTTTGGCAGCGTCAGTGAGCGCCTGCGGCGCGGCGTCGGGCCGGTCGACGTCGAAGACGATTCCGCCGGAGCGGCCGACGTGCAGCGCCAGGGCGTGACCGTCAAGGAGGAACCAATCCGCGATCACCTCAGGGTCGCGGCTGCTTTTTGCTGGCCACCCCTTGCCGACCACGCTGCCCGGATGCTTGGTGCCGGGGTCGACGGGGAGCACGTACCAACCGCACTCGGCGTAGGCGAGTGCGGCGGCGATGGTCCCGGCGTCGGGGTTGATGTCGGGGACGGTCAGGCTCACGTGCTCCCCCTGCTCTACCTGCGTCGTGTGGGGCGGTGGGTGGTGCCCGTCCCGGGGCGTTGCACCTGGGGCGCCAGCGTGGGTACTGGTCGGGCGGAACGTTGGTGCCCGCCGCGGCCGGGGTTGGTCCCGGCAGCCGCGGCGGGCGGTCACAGGGCGGGCTAGAGGCCGAGGGCGGCCCGCTGCTCGGGCGTCAGCTGTGCGAGTGCTGCGGCAGCGTCGGACGGCACTCCGGCGGCCGGGGCGGCAGGCGCCGGTGTGGCCGAGGGTGCCGGGGCGGGCGCCTGCTGTGTGGCCGGGGCCGGGGCGGGCGACTGGTCGCCGCCCATCAGGACGTCGTTAGCCGCCGTACCCGGCGACGGCGGGGCGTAGGTGGCCTCGTACTGTTTCGGCGGGTTGAGCCCCGGCCGAGACGGCGTTCCGTTGCCGGTGTAGGTGATGGTGAGGGTCCCGCCGACCTCTAGGCCGGGGGCGCCGGATGCGCGCACGGCGACCCGGACGGCCTTGAACATGCCGGACTTGATGTAGACCGCACGCTTGCCGTCGTCGTACGGGTCGGACGGGTCCCGCTGGTCGGTGGACAGGACGACCTTGATCTGTTCCTTTGGCTTGCCGTCCGGCCAGGTGAGCGGGTCGCCGGTGGTGAAATCGGTTTGCTGCTGCTTCTCGGGCGGCATGGTGATGGTGCCGGTGATGGTGGCGCCGAGGGTTTCGAATTTCGCGGCCGGAACTCCGCCGCTCATGAGGAAGTCGTTCGCGCTGGTCATTCTTCGTCTCCTTTTGCGTCGTGTAGTGGTGTTGGGGCGTGGTGGTCGCACCGGCGCCCGGCCGGGTAGAGGCGCGCCGGGCGTGCCCCGCACGTACGGTCGCCAGTCCAGTAGCGGCACGGGTCACCTGCCGGCGGCGCCGGCGAGGCGGGCGTAGGTGGGGCGATGAGGGACTCGACGTCGGTCGGCCCGGCCGCCCTCGACGTCGGGTGCCCGGGGCACCCGGTGGCGAGGTCGGTGGAGCCGCGCCGGAAGAACGGGCAGTAGCCGCAATAGGAATCGGCGGTGGGGAGGATCGAGAGCGCACCGACGCCCATGGACGACACCAGTGAGGCGATGCCCTCGGCGCGGGTGAGCGACTCGACGGCCACCTGCTCGTCGTACGGCTCAGACCAAAAGACCGCGCGCGACAGGGGTTCGTTTCTGGGGAGCCCCCACACGGCGACCCGGTCGACCGGGTGCCCCGCGGCAATCCACCCGCGCGCGTAGAGGTGTGCCTGGGCGCGGTACTGGGATCCGGGGCCATGTCGGGCGAGCCGCTGCAAGCTGGTCTTGCCCATGACCTTGAAATCCACGGTCCACGCGCATGCCCGGTCGTAAAGGTCGGTCGCGCCGACGACCGGCTCACCGGCCAGGGTGCCGACGGTGACCCGCTGCTCACACACGAACCGTGGGTGCTGCAACCTTTGGTTCGCCCGTGTGAAGACGCGTTCCAAGCTGGCGTGCACGGCGGTGCCGATGAACGCCAACCAGCCATCGCTGTGGTTGATCGGCTCGACGTCGGCGAGCCGGTACCCGATCCGGCGGGCGCACTCGATCCCCAGTTCCGACGGCCCCAGGGCGCGCTGCAACGACCGGGGCGCGGAGTGAATCGCGTCCTCGACGAAATACGTCAACTCCGCCGCAACCTGCTTTTCGTCGAGGTGGCGCGTCACCTCGCCCTCGGGGAGCGGCGGCAGTGCCGACAGGTCGACCTGTGTCATGCGACCGCCTCCTCGTCGACGTCGGGCAGCGGGTCGCCGTACCCGGCGCCCCGCAGTAGGGACACGGCGGTGGACAGGTGGAGCCGGAGCGGCACGGCGGCCACATCAGCGGGGAGCGGGCGGTGGGCGCCGAGTAGAGCGGCGGCGGTTCCTCCGTCGACGTGCGCCCACCAGGACGCGGCACGCGCCGGCCCGTAGCCGGCGCGTTTGGTGATGAGGATGCCGACGTCAGCCCCGGCATGCTGCCGCTCGGTGTCGGTTTCGGCGAGCCAATCGGCGACGAGCCCGTCGCCCGCCTGCTCGGCGGTGCGCCCGGATTTGACCTCCCACACCACACCCGGTGTGCCGGTGATGTCGCCGAGGTCGACCGCACCAGCCAGAGCACGCCGCTCGGCATGCGGCCACCCATGGGAGCGCAGGAAACGAACGACCGCCGACTCCCCGACTGTGCCGATGTCGCGTGATCTGCTCATGCCGTCTCCCTTCCGGGGTCGTCGGTGACCGCTTGTTCACCTCGTTCGGTGAGCCGGTAGGGGACCGGGTCGTCGAGGAGCGCGCACAGCGGGCAGCCCGACGCGCGGCACACCGGGCCGCCGGTGTCGCAGCAGCAGGGGGGACATGTGCATTGGTCGTTTGTCGACCTGGTCATGCCGCCTTCTTCCTGCGCCGCGCCTCGACACCGAGACGCGAAATGCGCTGATAGTGCGCGCGGCGCAGGGACTCAGCCGCTTTGGCGCGGTCGGCCGAGCTCATGACGCCGTCGGGGTCCGCCTTCTCCTCCCACCGCCGTTCACGCGCGCGGTTGGCGGGGGCGATCCGCTCGGCGCGGACGGGGGTGCGCGCCCACGAGGTATTCGCGGCCAGTGAGGCGATTTGGCGGCGGCGGGTCGGATCCGAGTGCGCCATCACGCCACCGCCTTTGTCGTGTCACGGTCACGAGCGGGGGCGACCTCGAAAAGTTCGGTGATCTCGCAGTCGAGCGCGGCACAGGCGCGGGCGATGAAAGCTCCTGAGGGCTGCACTTCGCCGGCTAGGACCCGGGTGATGGTGGAGATGGAGACGTCGAGGTATTCGGCCTGTGCGGTGGCGGTGCGGTGGCCGAGGGCGTGCATGCGGCGGTGGAACTGGTGGGGGCGGACGACGAGTCGAGGACTCCCCAAAGTTTTGCCTTGCATACACGACAAGTTACGGATTGCCCCATGGGTTCGCAAGTACGAAAAACCCCGCACATGCTGGTATCTCGCAGGATTGTGCATGGATTTGCATGAATGCTAGTACTTGCTCGTGAGGCAAAACGTCGCCCATGTAAGGGTTTTGTTGCTTGCGAGTATGCACTTAGGGGATGCTAATATTGCATGCATGCAAGGAAAAAATTCAGAGGGACCATGGGACCCGCCATGGCTCAAACGGACAATTCGGAGCATTCGCGACACTCTCGGTATCCGGCAAGCGCAAATCGCCGCATGGGCTGAAGTCGGCCAACCCCAGGTATCTCGGTGGGTGGCGGGTACCTCACGTCCGGGATATGAGCCCATTCGTCGGATCCAGCGTGCGCTGGCGCGTCAGGCGCTGGCCAGCTCGTCCGAGGTAGCCGACACTCTCACCGACCTAATTCGTGAGCTAGGGGAGGCGTCGGGCTACCCTGGCGGCCCCCTCGACCCGGCCCCTAGCGATTCCGGACTAGCCCCGAGCGGCCCGGTCTCTCCCCTAGAGAGCGTCCTGGCCGAGGTGGCTGAGGAGGCACGCGGGCACCTCACCGGCTTGCCCGGGTCGGACGCGGACAGGGAAGACGTCGAGCGCCAACTGGGCGAATACCTCAGGAGTCAAGCGACCATCTTCGTGATGTCCAAAGTCGCCGAAGCGACCCAACGTACTCAGCGCCACAACACCTAGCCCTGTGGAGCCCTACGTGCGCGTAGAGAAATGGTCATCCCATGGTGTGGATTTCGGGGCAGGGGGCGGCCTACCATGATCCCCCCGCTCGCCCACTGTAAGAGAGGTCCCCACCCTCGCCTGGTCCTCCATGGGAGGGGTCGTGTTACATCCCCTATCCGCGCTTCCACCGACGGCTGCCGCGCCGCGTCTCCTGTCTCTCACCATGGACACGCTGCCCGCCCGAGAGTCGTATCGTGTCCGAAAACTGCCTGATGGCAAGTGGCTAATCATTATCCGTGACGGGTCAGAGTATGGCCGAGTCGGTCACGACTACTGGGACGGGCTTTACGGCCCCGTCCGCCCGCTCCTGTACACGGCGTGTCTGGTGCCTGATCCACGACTCGACCCGGTCGGCTACCGCCGCGGTCAGTGGTGGGCCGACGACTGGCTCATGGCTCCGTCACTCGTGATGCGCATGGAGAAGCTGCGTTTGATCGCGCCATACCAGCACGACTGGCTGGAATGAACTGGTATCAAAAGCGCTCCGGCCGGCCCTTCCGGCCGGGGCGCTTTCGTGTGCGGGGGTAGCGACTATCGCCCGACCGGATACGGAAGCGCTGGCGCCGGTTCGCGTAGCTGGATCCGTGACCTCTGTCGCCTGTGAGGGGCAGGTGCTGATAGTGCCTGCTGGAGACAGAAGAATCCGCAAACACTACTCGTGGCACGACGGTCGGTGATAGCGTCCGGCTGACCTCGCATCCGGGGGATAGCACGACGGTCGAGCGTAGTACTACAATCTGTCGTTGTTGACGCCGTGCCCGCTCTACCTCCCGCTTTCGAGGTTCCACCGATGCCCTGTGACAGATCTGGCGCCCGTGTGCGCCCGGTGCTCCTGCGTGCCGCCGCCGCGATCGCGGCGCTCGCGGCGCTGAGCGGATGCGCCGGGGGCGGGGCCGCCGAAGTCGGGAGTTCCGACAACCGCTACATCGCCGGGGACGGCTCCAGTACCTCCTATGACCCCGGCGACCGCAAGGCGGCGCCCGAGGCGAGCGGCGACGGCCTCGGCGGCGAGGCGATCTCCCTCGCCGACTACCGCGGCGACGTCCTGGTGGTGAACTTCTGGGCCAGCTGGTGCGGGCCGTGCCGATCCGAGACCCCCGTCCTGGAGGAGGTCCACGGAGAGTTCGCCGACGACGGCGTGGAGTTCCTCGGCGTCAACATCAAGGACGACAAGACCGCGGCCCAGGCCTTCGAGGAGAGCCAGGGGGTCAGCTACCCGAGCATCTACGACCAGCCCGGCGAGGTCGTCCAGGAGTTCCGCGAGACCGTGCCGCCCCAGGCGATCCCCAGCACCCTGGTCCTCGACCGCAAGGGACGCATCGCCGCGCGCGTCATCGGTGAGACCGATTACAAGCAGCTGAAGGGTCTCGTCGAAACCGTTGTCGCCGAGGACAGCGGGGACGCTGGTACCGAATGATCGCCGAAACCATCACCCAGGGCTCGCTCCTGTTCGCGGTCCCCCTCGCCATCGCCGCCGGGCTGGTCTCCTTCCTGTCGCCGTGCGTCCTGCCCCTGGTTCCCGGCTATCTCTCCTATGTGACCGGTATGAGCGGTGCCGACATGGCGGCGGCCCGCCGCGCGCGCCGGGCCGCCGCCTCGACCGAAGGCGGCACCGCGACCGGGACAGTGATGACGGTCGACGAGGAGCTGGAGTCGCGCCGATGGACCATGCTCCTCGGCAGCCTGCTCTTCATCGCCGGGTTCACCCTGGTGTTCGTCAGCGTGGGCGCGTTCGTCGGCAGCATCGGCGGCCTGCTGCTCGACTACGCCGATCCCATCACCCGCGTCCTGGGCGTGCTGACGATCCTGCTCGGCCTGGGGTTCATGGGCGTCATTCCCGGCCTCAACCGGGACATCCGCTTCAGCCGACTGCCCAAGGCGGGCCTGGCCGGCGCCCCGATGCTCGGCGTGCTCTTCGGCCTCGGCTGGACCCCGTGTATCGGCCCTACGCTGGCCGCCGTGCAGACGCTCGCCTTCAC
Organism: Nocardiopsis rhodophaea; assembly: GCF_039530945.1. NCBI lineage: Bacteria > Bacillati > Actinomycetota > Actinomycetes > Streptosporangiales > Nocardiopsidaceae > Nocardiopsis > Nocardiopsis rhodophaea. The sequence continues at coordinate 161,954 of NZ_BAAAPC010000007.1, read as the reverse complement.
CGAGGGCAGCGCGGTCAGGGGAGCGCTGCTGTCGCTCGCCTACTGCGTGGGCCTGGGGCTGCCCTTCATCGGCGCGTCCCTGCTGTACCGCCGCGCCCTGGGCACGTTCGACTGGGTCAAGCGGCACTACCGCGCGGTGACGGCCGCGGGCGGGCTGATGCTGGTGATCGTCGGCCTGCTCCTGGTCTCCGGCGTCTGGACCGACATCACAGCCATCATGCAGGGCTGGACCCAAGGCTTTGCGACGGTGATCTAGCAGTGACCTCAGTGACGACCGGCGATCCCGGGGAGACCGAAGGCTCGGGCGGGGGCGAAACCATCAGCCAGGCCGACGGCCCGGAGGGGGCACAGTACGCGGAACCGGCCGCGGAGAGTCAGGAGACCGCGCGCTCGGCGTCGGCCGGGGACAGCGGCGGCGCCCGCGACGACGTCACCCTGCCGCGCCTGTCCGCGCTGGGATGGGCGCGCTGGGCGTGGCGCATCCTCACGTCGATGCGCACCGCGCTCATCCTGCTCTTCCTGCTCGCGATCGGCGCCATCCCCGGCTCCGTACTGCCGCAGCGTGGCGTCAGCGTCGACCAGGTCACCAACTATTTCCTGGACCACCCCGACATCGCGCCGTGGCTGGACCGGTTCTATCTGTTCGACGTGTACACCTCGCCCTGGTACGCGGCCATCTACCTGCTGCTGTTCGTGTCCCTCACCGGCTGCGTGCTCCCGCGGGCCATGGCCCACTACCGCGCGACGCGTGCCCGCCCGCCCAAGGCGCCGCGCAACCTCGACCGGATGCCCTACTGCGCGCGCTTCACCACGGACGCGGCCCCCGGCACGGTGGTCGAGCACGCGCGGAGCGTTCTCAAGGGCTACCGGACGGAGACGGACACCAGCACAGGAGGCGGAACCGCCACGGCCTCGGTCGCCGCCGAAAAGGGCTATCTGCGCGAAACCGGCAACGTGGTCTTCCACCTCGCGCTGCTGGCCATCCTCCTCGCGGTGGCCGCGGGCTCTTTCTACGGCTACCGGGGCAACATGCTCGTTGTCGAGGGCACCGGGTTCGCCAACGGCGTACCCTCCTACGACGCCTACTACCCCGGCACCGCCGTTGACGCGGGTGACCTGCAGCCGTTCTCGTTCACCGTGGACGACTTCACGGCGACCTTCATCGAGGGCGGCAAACTCGCCGGCCAGGCCGACTCCTACTCCGCCGACCTCACCTACAAGGAGGCCCCTGACGCGCCGGAGAAGCACCACAAGCTGGAGGTCAACGAGCCGCTGTCCGTGGACGGAGCACAGGTCTACCTGCTCGGCCACGGCTACGCGCCGGAGTTCGAGGTGACCAACGCCGACGGCGACGTCGTGTTCGACCAGGCGGTGCCGTTCCTCTACCGGGACACCTTCACCTTCACCTCCGACGGCGTCATCAAGGTGCCGGACACCGGCGACGACGACCAGCTGGGCTTCAGCGCGGTCTTCTACCCCTCGGCGGCCAAGAGCGCCGACGGCGACCTGGTCTCCGACTTCCCGGACACGCGCGACCCCGTGGTCACCCTCCAGGGGTACAAGGGCGACCTGGGTATGCGCAGCCCGCAGTCGGTCTACCAGCTCTACACCGAGAAGATGGACGAGATCGGCGCCTCCCCGGAGATGCGGCCGGGTGACACCTGGAACCTGCCGGACGGAGCCGGCTCGATCACCTTCAAGGGCTACCGCGACTACCTGAGCATGCAGGTGAACAGCGACCCGGCGCGCCTTCCTGCGCTCCTGGCCGCGGCGGCGGCCGTGCTCGGGCTGCTGGCCACACTGTTCGTCCGCCCGCGCCGCGCGTGGGTGCGTGCGAGGCGCGGGGACGACGGGCGTACCGTGGTCGAGGTCGCCGGGCTGAGCAAGACCGATGCCGCGTGGGCGACGACGGAGTTCCACCGGATCGCCCGCACCCTCAGGGACCGACTTCGCAACGCACCCGCCACCACCGATGACGCAGGGATGAAGGAGTAACCGGTGATGCAGATGCTCGCCGCCGAACCGGCGGTGAACAAGAATCTGGCATCGATCAGCGACAACCTGGTCCTTGCCATGATCGTGATGTACGCGATCGCTTTGTTCCTGTTCGTGATCGAAGCGGCCTACGGGCGCAGGGAGACCCTGCGCGGCAACCGCCTGGTCCCCGTGCGCGCGGGCGTGGCTGCCGAAGCGTCCACGGAGGCAGCCGCGTCGGCCGTGCCCGCGGCGAGTGGGGCGGTGTCGGGGGGGCACGTCCCGGGTGAGGGAACGACCTCGGTGGGCGGCTACTCCGCCCCGTTCGATCTCGATGACGACATGACGGTCAACGTGCGCGACCAGGAGCCCGAGGCCAAGGCCTCCCGGCACGTCGTGGGCAAGATCGCGCTGGCCCTGACCTTCGCCGCGTTCGCCGTCAACCTCGTCCAGATCGTGACCCGCGGCCTGGCGGTCGACCGCTGGCCGTGGGGCAACATGTTCGAGTTCGTCGTCGCGCTGTGCCTGTGCGCGGTCACGGCGTTCCTCTTCGCCGCGGTCCGCTACCAGGCGCGCTACCTGGGCATGTTCGTGCTGATCCCGGTGATCCTGCTGCTCGGCATCGCCGTCAAGTGGCTCTACACCGAGGCCGGTCCGCTCATCCCGGCGCTGGACTCCTACTGGATTCCCATCCATGTCTCGGCGCTGATCCTGGCCAGCGGCGGCTTCATGGTTTCGGGGGCGGCGGCAATCACCTACCTGGTGTCGAACCGTACGGAGCTGAAGCGTGCGGCGGGCGAGAGGGTCACCGGCATCGCCGCCCGGCTTCCCAGCCCCGAACTTCTCGACCGCGTGTCGCACCGGTTCATCCTGTTCGCGTTCCCCTTGTGGACGTTCGGCGTCATCGCGGGCGCGATCTGGGCCGACGAGGCCTGGGGCCGCTTCTGGGGCTGGGACCCCAAGGAGGTGTGGTCCTTCATCACCTGGACCGTCTACGCCGCCTACCTGCACGCCCGCGCCACGGCCGGGTGGCGCGGCTCCAAGGCGACGTGGATCGGCCTGATCGGCTTCGCGTGCCTGCTGTTCAACTTCTTCGGCGTGAACTACATGTTCAGTGGTCTGCACAGCTATGCGTGAGGGGGTGCGGGGGTCGAAGGGGGTGTCCCCCTGGGTGGTGCTGAACTTCTTCGGTGTGAACCACGGGCTCAGTAACCTGTACAGCTTCGCCTGACCCCGGCCCCGGCAGCGGAAAGTGTGGGGGGCTCGACCCGGAACTGGGTCGAGCCCCCCACACTCACGTGCGACGTTCTAGTCTTCGGGGTTGATGCGCTTGTTCAGGCGGCGTAGGAACTCTGGGTCATCGTCCGGGCCGAGCGGGTGAGATCGCCCGGACGGTGGCTGCGGGTCGGACGGGTCCAAGAACTCGGTCGACGCGGACTCGGGCCGGGCCGACGTGGTGCTCGTGGTCGCCGCCTGCGGGCGTCCGAGAAAGAGCCAGAGCAGGGCACCGACTGGCACGAAGAGCACGATGACGACCAGCCACAGGAGTTTGGGCAGGTTGCGCGCCTCGTCCGCGGGGCAGGTGAGCGCGTCGAAGAACGCGTACACCCAGAGCACGATCGAGACCAGCGTGATCAGACCAGCGAGCCACACCATGGAGAAAGCCTATCTTTGTTCCACTCCACCTGCATGGGGAGACAGTGACTCGGCGGCCGAGGGGGAGATCCAACTTGCCGTTCTCCGCGTGACGGGCTGGGGATGAGGTCGTGGTGCTCGTCAGGTGGTCGTCTCAGTGGGCTCCCCGTGCAGCAGTGCGCGGACTTCGGACTCACGGAACCGGCGATGTCCGCCGGGTGTTCGGATACTGCTGATCCGGCCGGAGGCGGCCCAGCGGGTCACCGTCTTGGGGTCGACCCGGAAGAGCGACGCCACCTCACCGGGGGTCAACAAGCGTTCGCTTCCTCTTTCCACCTTCACAATCCCCCTTCGGGCCCGCCGTTGATGTCTGGGGGAGGCGGGCGTTTGGTCCCCTAGTCTGCACGAGTTAGTCCGTTTCCTCCCTAGTTTTCGTAAAAATTGAGTGGAACAGGTGGCGAGTGCGCGATATGTGATCGGAACGTAACTTTTGTTCCAGCCTGTCGGTTTCGATACATCCGATGATCGGAATTCTGTGTGAGTCGGCCCAGTGTCGACACTCGCGCCGGGGCCGATGCCACACCCCGCGGACCTGCCCTTACCCTGGTGAGGTAGGGGGCGGTCCGGTGGGCACGCCGACGAGGCATGGGACCGACGCCGAAGCCGCCGACGTCACCTCGCCGGTGATTTCTCCCACAAGACCAATCTATTCCGATCTTCACCCCTTGTGAGGCAGTTTTCATGCGTAGCGTCCTCGCCTACACCGCGTCCCGGCTCCTGCTCTTCGCTGTCGCGCTCGGTGTGCTCTACCTTTTGGGCGCCCGCGATTTCCTTGCCTTGGCCCTGGCTTTCCTGATCAGCGGACTGGTGAGTTACGTCCTGCTGTCCAAGCAGCGCGACGCCATGTCCGCCGTCGTCGCCGACGGACTGGCCAAGATGCGCGGCATGGGCGAGCGCATCGAAGCCGGTGCCTCCAAGGAGGACACCCCCCAGCGGGCCGAGCCGAGCGACGCGGCCGATGGGTCCACGCCCGCCGCGGACGCGACTGCCGAGGACGCGGGGCAGGACGCTCAGTCCGCCGCGACCGGCGAGCGATCCTAGGACGTGCGGCTCCGCCACGGCCCCGGGTCGGACCGCCGCCTCGACGGCTGGCCAAAACCATGCCAGGGGCGGTCCACGGCGGCTTGCGGTGCGAACCACCGGTGCGCCGCGCGCATGACCCGACGGTTTTCCGATGCCACGAGATCTGGTCGAGGGCGTCGTCCAGGATCGTGACGTCATCCCCTGATCACGCCAGGGGAGGGGCCATCGGTGGTCAGTTCTCGTCGTTCAGTGGGAACATGCCGATCCGGCTCCGTTTGAGGCCCGCGAGGCGGGTGGTGTCGCTGCCGACGAACAGGCCGTGCGGGGTGGCGGTCAGGGCTTCGGCGCCGTGGCCGCGTGCGCGGCCGGGGTTCCAGGGGAGGGCCTTGCCGCTGCGGGGGTCCAGGGCGGCGATCCCTTCGCGCTTCACCGATCCTGGGCCGGGCTTGAGGTTGCCCATCGCGTTGTTCATCCATCGCTGGTGGCCGCCGACGTAGACGGCCGATCCGGTGATCTCGACGGAGTAGAGGGAGTCGCCGCCCGTGTGGTTGGCCCACGTCAGCCGTGCGTTGGGGGTGTCCCCTGTCTCCCAGCGGGCGGCGGTCTTGCATAGGCCCGGTTTGCGGAGGGGGCCGCCGGCGGTGACGACCACGAAGTAGGAGCCGTCCGGGGAGAAGTCGATCTGGCGGATGTAGGTGTGCATCCGGGAGTAGTCGCAGGGGGCGGCGTATCCCTCGGTTGACCACGGGCTGAGGCGGGCGGGGGTCACGCCGGTGTCGACCATGGCGATCTGGTAGCGGCGCTGTCCGCGGGCGCGGGTGAAGGTACCGCCGATGACGAGGCGGGTGCCGCCGGGGCTGATCGCCAGTTCCTGGACGCGCAGCGTGCCGCGGCGGGAGCGGCTCAGGTGCATGTCGAAGCTGCGCTCCACCTCGCCCGTGTACGCGTTGAGCTGGGCCAGCCCGGCGCGGGAGACGCGGTTGACGGACCCGAAGGAGCCGCCGACGTAGAGGCGGTCGCGGTGCCGGGTCAGGCGGTAGACCGAGCCGCTGTCCAGACTCGCGTCGAATCCGGGGGCCGGCTGTCCCGTGGTGACGGACAGGCGGGCGATGCCGCGGTTGCCGTTGCCGTTGACGCCGGTGAACGTGCCGCCGACGTAGACGGTGTTGTCGGGCCCGGCCGCCAGGGTGCGCACCATGCCCCTGATCCTGGGGTTGAACTCGGTGAGGATCCGGCCGGTGCCGTACTCGAAGGCGACGATGTTCTTGCGCGCGAGGACGGTCTGCCGACGCGGGTCGGCCACCCGGGAGAACTTACCGCCCGCGATCACGACGTGTCCGACCTGGACGATGGATTTGACGGTTCCGTCCAGAATGTGCGGTGTCCAGGGGACGGGACGCTCGCTGACGACCTTGGAGTGGGGAAACCCGCTCGGGGCGGCGTCGGCCGAACCCGCGAACAAGGCCGACGCGACAAGGGTCAGCGTGCTCAGTGCGACGGTAAGCAGCGATCGGGTGCGGCCTGGGCGTCCCTGGTGTGCCTGACATCCCACGAGTGTCGTTCTCCAGCTTCCTCGGGCATAAGTCCAGCAGGCCCCTGGTCGGCTGACGGGACCACGGTGCGGATGCGAAGGTGCTCGTGCGCCTTGTAGCTATTAGTTACTTTCCATTGCTCACCGTAACTGTTCTCCTCTGTGATCAGGGGGACGGGCGCGGCGCGCTGGCGAAACCGGGCCCAAGGGGGTGGGCACCGCCGTAGGCTTGGGGCATGACCCGCGCTGATCTCGACAAGCAGCCGTACGACGTCGCCACGATGTTCGACGGCATCGCCAGCCGCTACGACCTGGTGAACGATGTCCTCTCCCTCGGGCAGGACCGCGTCTGGCGTCGTGCCGTGGTGAAGGCGGTCGAGGCCTATAGCGGGGAGCTCGTCCTTGACCTGGCCGCCGGCACGGGGACCTCTTCCGAGTCCTTCGTGTCCAAGGGCGCGCGCGTCATCGCCTGCGACTTCTCCCAGGGCATGCTGCGGGTCGGCGCCGAGCGCCGGGGCGGTGCCTCAAGCGGCGGGGTGACCTTCGTGGCCGGAGACGCCCTCCGGCTGCCGTTCGCCGACGAGACCTTCGACGCCGTGACGATCTCCTTCGGCCTGCGCAACGTCAACGACGTGGAGCAGGCGCTCAGCGAGCTGCGGCGGGTGACCAAGGTCGGCGGCCGCCTGGTCATTTGCGAATTCAGCCATATCCCCGTCGATCTGGTGGACAAGTTCTACTCCACCTACCTCATGGGCGCCCTTCCCAAGATCGCGAAGTGCTTCACGTCGAACGCCGCGGCCTACGAGTACCTCTCCGAATCGATCATGGACTGGCCCGACCAAGCCGAGCTTGCCGTGCGACTGCAGCGCGCCGGATGGTCCCGGGTGGCGTGGCGCAACCTCACCATGGGTGTCGTCGCACTTCACCGCGGAGTACGCGGCTCCTGAGCCGATGCCCGCGGCGCCCCTGCGCGCGGCGGGACGAAACCTTCCGACAAAGGCCCCGAAACGGATGTTTCGGGGCCTTTGTTGTATTTGGGATGAATTGCCATAAAGCAGGCGTGTTTTCACTTCAAGCACGCTGGTTGTGCATGAAATGTCTGCTTTGCCCTGAATCGTCGGCCATCAAGAACAAGGTCTTTTGGGGCTCGCCTCGGAGGTGTCCAAGGGTCTAGACTTCGGAACGAAGCCTTGTGAAGTCCTTCACAAGCTAACGAGTCGTTGGTAACACTGCACGTAGACGTAGAACACAGGAACACCACGAGGCGTCACCCCGCAGACGCACCCCCGCAGAGCGGTACACCGCTCACCACGCACGTCAAGGACCGAACTCGTGAGCGAGACAGCAGCCACCTCACTGTCCGTCCGGGACACCCCCGAACTTGAGGCCGACGCGATCATCGTCGGCGCTGGGCCCGCAGGTTCCACGACGGCCTACCACCTGGCCAAGGCCGGGCTCGACGTCCTCCTGTTGGAGAAGACCTCCTTTCCGCGCGAGAAGGTCTGCGGCGACGGCCTGACTCCGCGCGCCGTCAAGCAGCTGGCGGCGATGGGCCTCTCCTTCGAGGACAAGGGGTGGATCCGCAACCGCGGCCTCCGCATCATCGGCGGCGGCGTGCGGCTCGAACTTCCCTGGCCGGAGCTTGCCGAGTACCCCGGGTTCGGCCTGGTCCGCACGCGCTACGACTTCGACCGCATCCTCGCCGACCAGGCGGTCGGTGCCGGAGCGCGGCTGTGCGAGAACACCAACGTCACCGCCCCGCTCCTCGACGCCCGCACCGACCGCGTCGCCGGCGTGCACGCCAAGGACCCCGACGGAGAACCGGTCACCTACCGCGCGCCGCTGGTCATCGCCGCGGACGGCAACTCCTCCCGGCTCGCCGTCGCCCTGGGCATCCGCAGGCGCGACGACCGCCCCATGGGTGTGGCCGTGCGCACCTACTTCACCAGCCCCCGCCACGACGACGACTTCCTGGAGTCCTGGCTGGAACTGTGGGACTCAAGCGGCGGCAAGAACGTCCTCCTTCCCGGCTACGGCTGGGTCTTCGGCGTCGGCGACGGCACCTGCAACGTCGGCTTGGGCATCCTCGACTCCTCGGCGGGGTTCCGCGATATCGACTACCGCAAGCTGCTGCGCCTGTGGACCGCGAGCATGCCCGAGGAGTGGGGCTTCACCGAGGAGCGCCGACGCGGTCCCGTCCGCGGCGCGGCCCTGCCCATGGGCTTCAACCGCACCCCCCACTACACGCGCGGGCTCATGCTCGTCGGCGACGCCGGGGGGATGGTCAACCCCTTCAACGGCGAGGGCATCGCCTACGCGATGGAGGCCGGGCACATCGCCGCCGACGTCGCCGTCCAGGCGCTCAGCCGCCCGACCGTCCAAACGCGCGAGCGCACGCTGCACCGCTACCCGCAGATCCTCTCCGACGCCTATGGCGGCTACTACACGCTCGGCCGCTGCTTCGTGAAGATGATCGGCAATCCGGACTTCATGAAGCTGGCGACCAAATACGGCCTCTCTCAGCGCACGCTCATGAAATTCATGCTGAAGATGCTGGCCAACCTGACCGAGCCCAGTCGCGGAGACGCGATGGATCGCGTGATCAACGGGATGTCCAAGATGGCCCCCGCGGCGTAGTGCCGGACACCGGCTCACAGGACGCGAACCCGATGGCGACCTCGGACCACCGCATGACCTGCTACGTGAAAGCAATCACAAGCGGGTGCGCCGCCCTGCCCTCCGCGCACCCTGCTCTGACACCCGCGCACTCCACGGGCATGAAGGGGAACGGCTGGTAATGGAGCTGTACACACCCGTCATCGTTCTCGGCGCGATCGGCGCCGCGTTCGTCGTGGTCTCGATGATCGTCGGGTCCATCGCCGGGCCGAAGCGCTACAACCGCGCCAAGCTGCAGGCCTACGAGTGCGGCATCGAGCCCACCCCGCAGCCGGCCGGCGGCGGCCGCTTCACCATCAAGTACTACATGACGGCGATGCTCTTCATCGTCTTCGACATCGAGATCATCTTCCTCGTCCCCTGGGCGGTCCACTTCGACGCGCTCGGGGTCTTCGGCGTCGTCGCGATCCTGTTGTTCCTGGTCAACGTGTCGATCGCGTACGCCTACGAGTGGAGGCGCGGAGGTCTCGAATGGGAATGACCCGCGCCGCGACGACCCCCGAATCGCGCACATCCGCACCGGCGGTGAGCGACCGGCGCTCTCGCCGCTCAACCGACTCCACCAACTCCAGCAACGGGAAAGGGGGTTCGCCGGATGGGGATTGAAGAGAAGCTGCCGAGCGGCGTCATGCTGACAACGGTCGAGCAGATCGCCGGGCTGGTCCGCAAGACCTCGATGTGGCCCGCGACGTTCGGTCTGGCCTGCTGCGCTATCGAGATGATGTCCGTGGGCGGACCGCACTACGACCTCGCCAGGTTCGGCATGGAGAAGTTCGGGGCGACCCCGCGCCAGGCCGACCTGATGATCGTGGCGGGGCGGGTGAGCCAGAAGATGGCCCCGGTCCTGCGGCAGATCTACGACCAGATGCCCGAACCCAAGTGGGTCATCGCCATGGGCGTCTGCGCATCCAGCGGCGGCATGTTCAACAACTACGCGGTGGTGCAGGGTGTCGACCACGTCGTCCCGGTCGACATCTACCTGCCCGGCTGCCCGCCGCGCCCGGAGATGCTGCTCGACGCCGTGCTCAAGCTGCACGACAAGGTGCAGAACACCAAGCTCGGCGCACAGCGGCGCAAGGAGATCGACGAAGAGGAGGAGCGCCGCATGCGCCGCTCCCTCCCGCTGATCGACCGACCCGAGCAGGTGGCGCGATGACAGCCAACGGAGCCGACGGACACAACGGCGCGCCCGAGCCGGGGAGCGAGCAGGAGAACCTGCCCGCCAAGGCGGGGGAGGAGCGCCTTGCATCGCCCATCGCCCGCAGGGGCATGTTCGGCACCCACACCACCGGCGACACGTCCGGGTACGGCGGCCTGCTGGTCCGGCGCCCGGCCATCCCCGACGCCGAACGCCCTTACACCGACCCGGAGGACCCGCGGACCGCCGCCTTCGACACGGTCGCCGACGCGCTGGAGCGCACGCTAGACGACGCCCCGGTCTCCTATGCCGAGGCCGTAGAGCGGGTCGCCGTCGACCGCGGCGAGATCACCTTCCAGGTGCGCCGCGACGCGCTCCCCGAGGTCATGCGGCGGCTGCGCGACGATCCCCAGCTCCGCTTCGAGCTGTGCCTGGGTGTCACCGGCGTGCACTTCCCCGAGGACACCGGTCGCGAGCTGCACGCCGTCTACCATCTGCGCTCGATCACGCACAACACCGAGATCAGGGTCGAGACCACCTGTCCCGACGCCGATCCGCACATCCCCTCGATCGTGTCCATCTACCCGACCAACGACTGGCACGAGCGCGAGGCCTGGGACTTCTTCGGCATCGTCTTCGACGGCCATCCCGCCCTGACCCGCATCCAGATGCCCGACGACTGGCACGGCCACCCGCAGCGCAAGGATTACCCGCTCGGCGGGATTCCGGTCGAGTACCGCGGCGCCACGATCCCCCCGCCCGAGCAGCGGAGGTCCTACTCATGAGCACCAACATCACCGAGGACTACATCGATGCCACCGGCGGCGACTGGGACGAGGTCGTCGAGCGCGCCCAGTCCAGCGGCGCCGAGCGGCTCGTCGTCAACATGGGCCCGCAGCACCCGTCCACCCACGGCGTGCTGCGCCTCATCCTCACCCTGGACGGTGAGACGGTGACCGAGGCCCGCGTCGGCATCGGCTACCTGCACACCGGCATCGAGAAGAACACCGAGTACCGGACGTGGACGCAGGGCACCACGTTCGTGACCCGGATGGACTACCTCATGCCGCTGTTCAACGAGGCGGCGTACTGCCTGGCCGTGGAGAAGCTGCTGGGCATCACCGACCGCATCCCCGAGCGCGCCAACGTCATCCGGGTGCTGATGATGGAGCTCAACCGGATGTCGTCGCACTTCGTGGCGATGGCGACGTTCGGGATGGAGATCGGCGCCACCACGATCATGACCAACGGCTTCCGCGAGCGGGAGATGGTGCTCGACATCTTCGAGCTCATCACGGGGCTTCGGATGAACCACGCCTACATCCGCCCCGGCGGGGTGGCCCAGGATCTGCCGCCCGGCGCGATCGACAAGATCAGAGAACTGCTCGCCGAGATGCCCAAGCGCGTCAAGATCCTGCGCAAGCTGCTCGACGCCAACCCCCTCTACCTGGCGCGGACCCGGGACGTCGCCTACCTGGACATGGCCGGCTGCCTGGCGTTGGGCGCCACGGGCCCGCTGCTGCGCGCCTCCGGTCTGGCCTGGGACCTGCGCAAGGCCAAGCCCTACTGCGGATACGAGAACTACGAGTTCGACGTCCCCGTCTCCGACGGGTGCGACGTCTACGCCCGCTACCGGGTCCGCGTCGCCGAGCTGGAGCAGAGTCTGCGGATCATCGAGCAGTGCCTCGACCGGCTCGAACCCGGGCCGGTGATGATCGACGACGCCAAGATCGGCTGGCCCGCGCAGCTCACCCTCGGGGCCGACGGCCTGGGCAACTCGCCCGACCACATCGCCCACATGATGGGCAACTCCATGGAGGCTCTGATCCACCACTTCAAGCTCGTCACCGAGGGCTTCCGCGTCCCGGCCGGGCAGGTCTACGCGGCCGTGGAGAGCGCCAGGGGCGAACTCGGCTGCCACGCGGTCAGCGACGGCGGCACCCGCCCCTACCGCGTGCACCTCCGCGACCCCTCCTTCACCCACCTGCAGGCGGTCGCGGCCATGTGCGAGGGCGGAACGGTGGCCGACGTCATCGCGTCGGTGGCCAGCATTGACCCAGTGATGGGAGGGGTGGACAGGTGACCACGACGAGTAGGGGATTCACCGACGAGGTACGGGCCCGGCTGGAGGTCGAGGCCAAGGAGATCATCGCGAAGTACCCCCGGGAGCGCTCCGCGCTGCTGCCGCTGCTGCACCTCGTGCAGGCGGAGGAGGGCTACGTGAGTTCCGCGGGCATCGCCTTCTGCGCCGACCAGCTCAGCCTGACCAAGGCCGAGGTCACCGCGGTGGTCACCTTCTACACGATGTACCGGCGACGGCCCGGCGGCGACTACAACGTCGGGGTCTGCACCAACACGCTGTGCGCGGTCATGGGCGGTGACGAGATCTACGACGCGCTCAAGGAGCACCTGGGGGTCGGCCACGGCGAGACCACCGAAGACGGCAAGGTCACGCTGGAGCATGTCGAGTGCAACGCCGCCTGCGACTTCGCCCCGGTCGTGATGGTCAACTGGGAGTTCTTCGACAACCAGACCCCCGAATCGGCCCAGCGGCTCGTCGACGATCTGCGGCTGGGCAACGACGTGGCCCCCACGCGCGGCCCCGACCGGCTGTGCACCTGGAAGCAGGCGTCGCGCGTGCTGGCCGGGTTCCCCGACGGGCACGCGGACGAAGGCACCCAGGCCGGTGAGCCCTCGCTGCGGGGCCTGCGCCTGGCCCGTGAACGCGGCTGGACCGCGCCCGACCCCGGCGCCCTTCCGCCACGACCGGCCGACGACGCAGGCAAGGGGGAAGCCAAGTGACGCCGCTGACACCCGTCCTCTCCCGCGACTGGGACCGGACCGACCTCTACACCCTCGACGGCTACCGTGCCACCGGAGGCTACGAGGCGCTGCGCACCGCGCTGAGCAGGGAGCCCGACACCCTCGTGGAGATGGTGAAGGCGTCGGGCCTGCGCGGGCGCGGCGGCGCGGGGTTCCCCACCGGGATGAAGTGGGGGTTCCTCCCCAAGGACAACCCCAAGCCGCGCTACCTCGTGGTCAACGCCGACGAGTCCGAGCCGGGCACCTGCAAGGACGTCCCCCTCATGCTCGCCAACCCGCACGTGCTGCTGGAAGGCGTCGCGATCTCCTCCTACGCGATCAGGAGCAACCTGGCCTTCATCTACGTCCGCGGCGAGGTCCTGCACGTCATCCGGCGGCTGCGCCAGGCCGTGGCCGACGCCTACGCGGCCGGGCTGCTCGGGAAGAACATCCTCGGCAGCGGCTTCGACCTCGACGTGGTCGTGCACGCCGGTGCCGGCGCCTACATCTGCGGCGAGGAGACGGCGCTGCTCGACTCGCTGGAGGGGTACCGCGGCCAACCCCGCCTCAAGCCCCCGTTCCCCGCGGTCGCCGGACTCTACGCCTCGCCCACCGTGGTGAACAACGTCGAGTCCATCGCCAGCGTGCCCAGCATCGTGGCCAACGGCGTCGAGTGGTTCACCGCCATGGGCACCGAGAAGTCCGCCGGGTTCGGCCTGTTCTCCCTGTCCGGCCACGTCACCCGGCCCGGCCAGTACGAGGCCCCGCTCGGTATCACCCTGCGCGAACTGCTGGACATGGCGGGCGGGGTGCGCGCCGGGCACGAGCTGAAGTTCTGGACACCCGGCGGCTCCTCGACGCCCATCTTCACCGCCGAGCACCTCGACACCCCGCTCGACTTCGAGTCGGTCGGCGCAGCCGGGTCGATGCTGGGCACCCGCGCCCTGCAGATCTTCGACGAGACGACGTGCGTGGTCCGCGCCGCCGGACGCTGGATTGCTTTCTACGCCCACGAGTCGTGCGGCAAGTGCACCCCCTGCCGCGAAGGCAACTTCTGGATGGAGCAGGTGCTCGACCGCCTGGAGCGCGGAGACGGGACCGAAGAGGACCTGGACAATCTCCTGGACATCTGCGACAACCTGCTCGGCCGCTCCTTCTGCGCCCTGGGCGACGGCGCCGCCAGCCCGGTGATGTCGTCGATCAAGTACTTCCGCCAGGAATATATCGACCATGTCGAGCAGGGTGGGTGTCCGTTCGACCACGCGCGTTCGACGGTGTGGGGAGGTGTGCGATGAGGGCCGGCTACGCCTGCCGCGGCGGGGGGTCCGGGGGGTCGGTCCCCCGTCCGGGAAAGCACTGCATCGACCATGTTGAGCAGGGTGGGTGTCCGTTCGACCACGCGCGTTCGACGGTGTGGGGAGGTGCGTGATGAGGACTGACCACGCCGGCCGCGCCGGGGGGTCCGGGGGGTCGCTCCCCTGCCCGGGGAAGCACTGCATCGACCACGTTGAGCAGGGTGGGTGTCCGTTCGACCACGCCCGTTCGACGGTGTGGGGAGGAGCCCGATGACCGTCACGACCAACACGACATCGGGTGGCACACCCGCGGTGCCGCCCGAGGACCTCGTCACCGTCACCATCGACGGGTTCCAGATCAAGGTGCCCAAGGGCACGCTGGTCATCCGCGCCGCCGAACTGCTGGGAATCCAGATCCCCCGCTTCTGCGACCACCCGCTGCTCGAACCCGCCGGGGCCTGCCGCCAGTGCCTCGTCGAGATCCCCGACGCGGGCAACGGGCGCGGCATGCCCAAACCGCAGGCCTCCTGCACCATCACCGTCATGGACGGGATGGTCGTCCAGACCCACCTCACCTCCGCGGTGGCGGAGAAGGCCCAGCGCGGGATCATGGAGTTCCTCCTGATCAACCACCCGCTGGACTGCCCCGTCTGCGACAAGGGCGGCGAGTGCCCGCTGCAGAACCAGGCGATGAGCTCCGGGCAGGGAGAGACGCGGTTCCTCGACACCAAGCGGACCTTCCCCAAGCCCATCCCGCTGTCCAGCCAGATCCTGCTTGACCGCGAGCGCTGCATCCAGTGCGCCCGGTGCACCCGCTTCTCTGCCGAGATCGCCGGAGACCCCTTCATCGAGCTGCTGGAGCGCGGCGCCCAGGAACAGGTCGGTATCGCCGAGGGTGAGCCCTTCGAGTCCTACTTCTCCGGCAACACCGTGCAGATCTGTCCGGTGGGCGCGCTCACCGGCGCCTCCTATCGCTTCCGCTCCCGCCCCTTCGACCTGGTCAGTACCCCCAGTGTGTGCGAGCACTGCGCCTCGGGGTGCGCCCAGCGCACCGACCACCGCCGCGGCAAAGTCACCCGCCGCCTGGCCGGGGACGACCCGCAGGTCAACGAGGAGTGGAACTGCGACAAGGGCCGGTGGGCGTTCACGTACGCCACCCAGCCCGACCGGCTCAAGCGTCCCCTCGTCCGCGACGAGGAGACCCGCGCTCTGGAGGTCGCCTCCTGGCCCGAGGCGGTGTCCATGGCGGCGCGCGGCCTGGAGCGGGCGCGCGCCACCGGGCGGGCGGCCGTCCTCACCGGGGGACGTCTCACCCTGGAGGACGCCTACGCGTACGCCAAGTTCGCCCGGGTCGCGCTGCACACCAACGACATCGACATGCGGGCGCGCGTCGAATCAGAGGAGGAGGCCGATTTCCTCGCCGCCCGCGTCGCCGGCACCGGCATCCAAGTGAGCTACACGGACCTGGAAGCCGCCCCCGCCGTCCTCCTCGCCGGGTTCGAGCCCGAGGACGAGTCGCCCATCGTCTTCCTGCGGCTGCGCAAGGCCGCCCGGAAGAAGGGCACGCGCGTCTACGCGATCGCCTCGCACGCCCACCGGGGCCTGGAGAAAATGAACGGCACCCTCCTCCCGGCGGTGCCCGGAGAGGAGGCGGGGGTCCTCGACGGACTCGCCAGTGACCAGCCCGAGGTCATCGAGGCGCTGTGCGCCGAGGGCGCGGTCATCCTCGTCGGCGAACGCCTCGCCGAGACGCCCGGCGCCCTGTCGGCCGCGACGCGGCTGGCCGACCGCACCGGCGCGCGGCTCGCCTGGGTCCCGCGGCGGGCCGGGGAGCGCGGCGCCATCGAGGCGGGCGCGCTGCCCAATCTGCTGCCCGGCGGCCGCCCCGTCGCCGACGCCGGAGCCCGCTCCGAAACCGCTCGTGCCTGGGCGACCGGAGCGCTGCCCGAGCGCGAGGGGCGCGACACCACCGCCATCCTGCGCGCGGCCGCGGCCGGTGAAATCGACGCGCTGGTCATCGCCGGTGTCGACCTGGACGACCTGCCCGACCCGGCCCTCGCCCGCGCGGCCCTGGCCAAGGTGCCCTTCCTGGTCAGCCTGGAGCTGCGGGCGAGCTCGGTCACCGACCGCTCCGACGTGGTGCTGCCGGTGGCGGCCGTGGCGGAGAAGGCCGGAACTTTCGTCGACTGGGAGGGCCGCGAGCGCCCCTTCGGTGACGCGCTGAAGATCCCCGGCGGCCTGTCCGACCTGCGGGTGCTCGCCGCGATCGCCGACGAGATGGACGTCCACCTCGGGCTGCCCTCCGCCGAGGCCGCCTACAACGAGCTGGCCCGGCTGGGTGCCTGGAGTGGAGAACGGGTCCCCGACCCGCTCACCCCCGCCGCGGCCCGCCCCGCCCCCGGACCCGGGCAGGCGCTGCTGTCCACCTGGCGGCAGCTGCTCGGCGGCGGCCGCATGGAGGACGGCGAGCCCTACCTCGCCGGAACCGCCCGGCCCGCCCTGGCCCGGCTCTCGGCCGCCACGGCCGCCGAGATCGGGCTGCCCGACGGCGGCCTGCTGCGGGTCACCGGCGAGGGCGGCTCGGTCAGCCTCCCGGCGGTCATCACCGAGATGCCCGACCGGGTGGTGTGGCTGCCCGCCAACGGCGAGGGCACCGACCTCCGGCGCGCCCTCGGTGTCGGCGCGGGCGCGCTGGTGGAGCTGGAGGCCGACAAGAGGGCCCATGAGGCCGACCCGACGAATGCTGGGAGCGAGAAGTGATGCCCATCTCCCCGGGAGACGCGGGCGCCGGACTGGTCCTGGCCGCCGAGCCCGGGCTCGACGCGTTCGGCGGTGACCCCTGGTGGATCATCCTGATCAAGGCGCTCGCGATCTTCGTCTTCCTCATGCTGTGCGTGCTGATGATGATCATGGCCGACCGCAAGGTCATGGGTCGGATGCAGCAGCGCCACGGCCCCAACCGGTTCGGCCCCTGGGGGCTGCTGCAGTCCCTGGCCGACGGCGTCAAGCTGTCGCTGAAGGAGGACCTGATCCCGCGCGGCGTGGACCGGGCGGTCTACATCGCCGCGCCGATGATCGCCGCCGTCCCCGCGTTCATCGCCTTCTCGGTGGTCCCGGTCGGCCCCGAGGTCACCATGTTCGGCGTCCAAACGCAGTTGCAGCTCACCGACCTGCCGATCGCGGCGCTGGTGGTGCTGGCGACCGCGGCGGTCGGGGTCTACGGCATCGTGCTGGGCGGCTGGGCCTCCCAGTCGCCCTACGCCCTACTCGGCGGGTTGCGTGCGTCAGCCCAGGTCATCAGCTACGAGATCGCGATGTCCCTGTCGTTCGTGGCGGTGTTCATGTACGCGGGGACCCTCACCACCTCCGGCATCGTCGACGCCCAGCGCCCGGTGTGGTTCGCGGTCATCCTGCTCCCGTCGTTCCTCGTCTACCTGGTCACCATGGTCGGCGAGACCAACCGGCTGCCCTTCGACCTCGCCGAGGGCGAGGGTGAGCTGGTCGGCGGATTCATGACCGAGTACTCCTCGATGAAGTTCACCATGTTCTTCCTGGCCGAGTACGTGAACATGGTGACCGTCGGCGCCATCTCGGTGACCTTCTTCCTCGGCGGCTACCTCGCCCCCTGGCCCATCACCGCGTTCTGGGCCGGGGCCAACGAGGCCTGGTGGCCCGCGCTGTGGTGGCTGCTCAAGTTCATGGCCGTCATGTTCTTCTTCATCTGGATCCGCGGCACCCTGCCCCGGATCCGCTACGACCAGCTCATGCAGCTCGGCTGGAAGGTCCTCATCCCGGTGCAGCTGGTCTGGATCACGGCGCTCGCAGTCGTCCGCGTCATGGCCAACGAGGGCGCCCCGGTCTGGGCCACCGGCGGCGTTGGCGTCGTCTTCGCCGCGTTGTTCGTCGCCGGTGTCTACGCCATGTTCCGCTCGGCGAAGCAGCGGCGCGCCGCGGAGGCGGCCGAACACTACGAGGAGCTCCGGCGGATGCGCGCGGACGCCGCCTACGGCGGATTCCCCGTCCCCCCGCCGAACCTGCCGCACTACGGCAGCAGCGTGCGCGCGGAGGAGCCGCGCCCCACCCCGACCGCACCGAACCGATCCGAGAAGCGTGAGGAGGTTACCGGTGCTTGATTTCCTCAACCCAATGAAGGGGTTCGGCGTCACCTTCCACACCATGTTCACGAAGGTGCCGACCATTGAGTATCCGGAGGTGAAGCGCCCGACAGCGCCCCGCTTCCACGGGCGGCACCAGTTGAACCGCTGGCCCGACGGGCTAGAGAAGTGCATCGGGTGCGAGCTGTGCGCCTGGGCCTGTCCAGCGGACGCCATCTACGTGGAGGGCGGCGACAACACCGAGGACGCCCGGTTCTCGCCCGGCGAGCGGTACGGCCGCGTCTACCAGATCAACTACCTGCGGTGCATCCTGTGCGGGCTGTGCGTCGAGGCGTGCCCCACCCGGGCGCTGACCATGACCAACGAATACGAGCTCGCCGACGACAACCGCGAGAGCCTCATCTGGACCAAGGAGCAGCTGCTCGCGCCGCTGCGTGAGGGAATGGAGGCGCCGCCGCACCCGATGCGGATCGGTGAGACCCAGGAGGACTACTACCGGTCCGTCAACGGCGCCTCCCAGGACATCGAGAACGACGGCGAGGCGGTCCGGTGACACCGATGTCCGCGACCCCCGCGACCCCCGTCGACGCGTACGCGCTGGCCGCCCCCATCTCGGCCGGTGAGGGCATGGTCTTCTGGACGCTGGGTGCCGTCGTGGTGCTCGGCGCGCTCGGCGTGGTGTTCAGCCGCAAGGCCGTGCACTCCGCGGTGATGATGGCCGTCGTCATGCTGGGGCTGGCCGTCTTCTACGGCATCAACCAGGCGCCGTTCCTGATGGTGGTGCAGATCGTCGTCTACACCGGCGCCGTGCTGATGCTGTTCCTGTTCGTGCTGATGCTCGTGGGCGTCAGTTCGGCCGACTCCCTCGTCGAGACGATCCGCGGGCAGCGGCTCCTGGCCGCGCTGGTCGCCCTCGGCTTCCTGGGCGCGCTGTCCCTGGGGCTCACCCGCATCGTCGTCGGCGACCCCGTGGGCATGGACGAAGGGGTGGCCGCGGCGGGCGGCAGTGTCCCGTGGATCGCCGGAGAGGTCGTCTACCGCTACGTCATCGCGTTCGAGGCCACCGGCGCGCTGCTCATCACCTCGGTGCTCGGCGCCCTGGTGCTGGCGCACGTCACCCGGCTGAAGAAGCGCCGCACGCAGCGGGAGATGTCCCGGGAACGGATCCGGGGCGACCACCCCACGCCGCTGCCCGGCCCCGGCACGTACGCCCGGCACAACGCGATCGACATGCCGGCGCTGCTCCCCGACGGGTCGGTCTCCCAGCTCTCGCTCAACCCCGTACTCCTCGCGCGCGACCCCGATCTGCAGTCGGGGGTCCCCCGCGAGGTGCGGCTGGGGATCGAGCCCGAACCGGGTGGGGCATCGGCCTCGACGTGGTCCAAGGAGGCCCACGAGGCCGACGAGTCGGCCAACGAGACCGGGGCCCCCACCGAGAGCGGCCGTGACGACGCGCGCGACAACGACGGGCAGGGGGTGAACCACTGATGGACCCGATGAACTACATCGCGCTCGCGGCGGTCGTCTTCACTATCGGCGCTGTCGGGGTGCTGGTGCGGCGCAACGCGATCATCGTCTTCATGTGCGTCGAGCTCATGCTCAACGCCTGCAACCTGGCGCTGGTCGCGTTCGCGCGGCTGCACGGCGACATCGGGGGCCAGGTCATCGCGTTCTTCGTGATGGTCGTGGCCGCGGCCGAGGTCGTCGTTGGGCTGGCCATCATCATGCAGATCTTCAGGACCCGCAGGTCGGCATCGGTCGATGACGCCAACCTGCTCAAGAACTAGAAGGCGACGTGGCTGTGTCCGACCTCTTCCTCGCCGCCGAACCGGTGGTCACAACGGACGCCAGCGGGACGATCATGTCCAACGCCTGGCTGCTCATCGCCCTGCCCCTGCTGGGAGCGGCCATCCTGCTCCTGGGCGGCCGGCGCACTAACGGCTGGGGCCACTGGCTCGCCGTCGCGCTGCCCCTCGCGGCCTTCGTGTGGGCCGTGCTCGCACTCGTCGAGATCCTGGGGATGGCGCCCTATGAACGCAGCGTCTCCGTCCCGGTGTACACATGGTTCGAAGCGGGGCGGTTCAGCGCGGACGCGACCCTGCTGGTCGACCCGCTGTCGATCAGCTTCGCCCTCCTCGTCACCGGCGTCGGCTCCCTCATCCACATCTACTCCGTGGGCTACATGGCCCACGACGACAACCGGCGGCTCTTCTTCGCCTACCTCAACCTGTTCGTCGCGGCCATGCTGGTGCTGGTCCTCGCCGACAACTACGCGCTGCTGTTCCTCGGCTGGGAGGGCGTGGGCCTCGCCTCCTACCTGCTCATCGGATTCTGGCAGCACAAGCCGGCGGCGGCCGTGGCCGCCAAGAAGGCTTTCCTGGTCAACCGTGTCGGCGACCTGGGGCTGCTCATCGCGGTCATGCTGATGTTCAGCACCTTCGGGACGGTCGCGTTCGGCGACGTGCTCGGCACCGTGGACGGCGCCGGGCAGGGCGTGCTGACCGCCACCGGACTGCTCCTGCTTCTGGCCGCGTGCGGCAAGTCGGCCCAGCTGCCGCTGCAGTCGTGGCTCCTGGACGCCATGGAGGGCCCGACCCCCGTCTCCGCGCTCATCCACGCCGCGACCATGGTGACCGCCGGGGTCTACCTCATCGTGCGGTCCGGCCCGATCTTCGAGGCCGCGCCGACCGCGCAGCTGGCCGTCACCATCGTCGGCGCCGCCACGCTGCTCGCCGGTGCCGTCATCGGGTCCGCCAAGGACGACATCAAGAAGGCGCTGGCCGGGTCCACGATGAGCCAGATCGGCTACATGACGCTGGCCGCGGGGCTGGGCCCGATCGGCTACGCCGCGGCGATCGCCCACCTTATGACGCACGGCTTCTTCAAGGCCGGGCTGTTCCTCGGGGCCGGGTCGGTCATGCACGGCATGAACGACGAGGTCGACATGCGGCGCTACGGCGGGCTGCGCACCGCCATGCCGGTCACCTTCGCCACGTTCGGCCTCGGCTACCTCGCCATCATCGGGGTCCCGCTGCTGTCGGGGTGGTGGACCAAGGAGGGCATCATCCAGGCCGCCTTCTCCTTCCCCGGCGTCGCCGGGCAGCTGCTGGGCACGGCGACCCTGCTCGGCGCGGGGCTGACCGCCTTCTACATGTCGCGGATCATGTTCATGACCTTCCTCGGGGAGAAGCGCTGGGCCGACGACGCGCATCCGCACGAGTCGCCCACCACCATGACCGGGCCGATGATCGTGCTGGCCGCCGGGTCGGTGGGCCTGGGCGCGCTGCTGGTCTTCGGCAACACCTTCGCCGAATTCCTCGCCCCGACCGTGGGCGCCGAGGTCCACCACTTCGACTTCGCCCACATGCTCGTCAACCCCTACTCGCTGATCGCACTGGCCGTACTGGTCGCCGGTGTCGCGGTGGCCTGGTGGCGCTACGTCAAGGCTCCGGTCCCGGTCGCCGCCCCGCGCGGCAACGTCGTGGTCGTCGCCGCGCGCAACGAGCTCTACGGCAACGCCATCAACGAGGGGCTGTTCATGCGGCCCGGGCGGATGCTGGCCGCAGGTATGGACATCTTCGACAGGGCGGTGGTCGACGGCCTGGTCAACGGCGTCGGAACGAGCGTGCGCGACACCTCGCGGGAGTTGCGCACCACACAGACCGGGTTCGCCCGCACCTACGCGCTGACGATGCTCTTCGGAGCCGCGATCGTCGTCGCAACGCTGGCTGTGAGGATCTAAATGACCGATATCCCCTGGCTGACCCTGGCCATCGCGCTGCCCGCCCTGGGCGGCCTGGCCATCGCGCTGCTACCGCGCGAGTGCGTCGAGACCGCCAAGCGGGTGGCGCTGGGCGTCACGCTCGCCACGCTGCTGCTTGTCGTCGCGATGGCCTTCCGGTTCGACGTGGCGAGCACGCAGCGCCTGCAGTTCACCGAGGTCCACGCGTGGATCCCGCAGTTCGGGGTCAACTACGCGGTGGGCGTCGACGGTATCGCGCTGGTGCTCATCCTGATGTCGGTCCTGCTGGTGCCCCTGGTGGTGCTGGCGGCCTGGACGGAAACCGCCGACACCGCCGCCGACGGGGGCAAGGGCTACTTCGCGCTGATCCTGCTCCTGGAAGCGATGATGATCGGGGTCTTCGCCGCCACCGACGTCTTCCTCTTCTACGTCTTCTTCGAGGCCATGCTCATCCCGGTCTACTTCATGATCGGGCGCTACGGCCGCGGCGAGGACCGACGCCGCGCGGCGATCAAGTTCCTGCTCTACAGCCTCCTGGGCGGGCTGCTGATGCTCGTGGCGGTGATCGGCGTCGCCGTCTACGGCGGCACCTTCCTGTGGAGCGACCTCGTCGGGCCGGACGGCGGGCTGGCCGCTGTCGACACCACCGTGGCCCGCTGGCTGTTCCTCGGCTTCTTCGTCGCCTTCGCGATCAAGGCACCGATGTGGCCATTGCACACCTGGCTGCCGTCCGCGGCGGGGGCCTCCCGGCCGGGCACCGCGGTGCTGCTGGTCGGCGTGCTCGACAAGGTCGGCACCTACGGCATGCTGCGCTACTGCCTGGAGCTGTTCCCCGGCGCGGCGGCGTGGTTCGTCTGGCCGGTCGTGGCGCTCAGCCTGGTCAGCATCGTCTACGGCGCGATCCTCGCGGTGGCGCAGAGCGACATGATGCGGCTGATCGCCTACACCTCGATCTCCCACTTCGGGTTCATCACGCTGGGCATCTTCGCGATGACCACGCAGGGGCAGTCCGGCGCGGCGCTGTACATGATCAACCACGGCTTCGCGACCGGCGCGCTGTTCCTCGTCGTCGGGTTCCTCATCGCGCGGCGGGGCTCCTCGGCCATCGCCGACTACCAGGGGGTCCGCACCACCGCCCCGCTGCTGGCCGGAACGTTTTTGGTCGCGGGCCTGGCCGGGCTTTCGCTTCCGGGGCTGGCCCCATTCGTCAGCGAGTTCCTCGTGTTCATCGGCGCGTTCATGTTCCACCCCGTTCCGGCAATTATCGCCACCGCCGGGACGGTACTGGCCGCCCTCTACATCCTGTGGATGTACCAGCGGACCATGACCGGCCCGCTACCCGCGTCGCTCGGGCGCCTTCCCGACCTGTCCCACCGCGAGATGTGGGCGGTCGGGCCGCTCATCGCGCTCATCGTGCTCTTCGGCCTCTACCCGCGGCCGCTGCTGGACGCCATCAACCCCGCCGTGGAGCAGACCATGCAACAGATCGACGCCACTGACCCCGCGCCGGCGATCGACGCCGTCGGCGAGGCGGCCGGTGTCCAGGAAGGAGCCGACGAGTGATCGCCCCGATGGTCTCGGTGCCCGCTGCGGTCCTCGCCGCACCGGTCATCACCGATGAGGCGCCGAAAATCGACTACTGGCAGCTCTCCCCGATGCTGGTGATCTTCGCGGCGGGGGTGATCGGCGTGCTGGTGGAGGCGCTCGCCCCCAAGGAGCGGCGCCGACCGATCCAGCTCAGCCTGACCATGGCCTCGGTCCTGGGCGCGTTCGTCCTGGCCGTGCTGCTGATCGGTCAGATCCCCGCGGGTGAGGCCGGGACGACGGTGGCGCTGGGCAGCGTGGCCGTCGACCGCGTCTCGCTGTTCCTGCAGGGCACCATTCTGGTGCTCGCCTTCATCAGCCTGCTGCTCATCGCCGAGAACCGGCACTCGGAGGCGGCGTTCGCCGCGCAGGCGGCGGCGGTCCCCGGCAGCGAGGAGGAGCGCGGGCACATCCTCGCCGGGTCGCGGCACACCGAGGTCTACCCCCTGGTGCTGTTCGCCCTGCTGGGCATGTTGCTGTTCACCGCCGCCAACGACTTCCTCACCCTGTTCGTGGCACTGGAGGTGATGAGCCTCCCGCTGTACCTGATGTGCGGGCTGGCGCGTACGCGCCGGTTGTTCTCCCAAGAGGCGGCGGTCAAGTACTTCCTGCTCGGCGCGTATTCCTCGGCGTTCTTCCTGTTCGGCATCGCGCTGGTGTACGGGTACGCCGGGGCGGTGAACTTCGCCGAGGTGCACGCGGCGATCGAAGCCGGCGGCGCCGACGTGTTCGCCGACCCGAAGGCCGCGCAGCCGTTGCTGCTGCTGGGCATCGCGCTGATCGGGGTGGGGCTGTTCTTCAAGGTCGGCGCGGTCCCGTTCCACAACTGGAAGCCCGACGTCTACCAGGGCGCCCCGACCCCCATCACCGCGCTGATGGCCTCGTGCACCCTGGTCGCGGCGTTCGGCGCGCTGCTGCGCGTGTTCCTCGTGGCCTTCGGCGCCTCGGTGGAGCAGTGGCGTCCGATGCTGTGGGTCGTGGCGATCCTCACGATGGTGCTCGCCGCCGTCATCGCGGTCACGCAGCGGGACATCAAGCGGCTGCTGGCCTACTCCTCGGTGGTGCACGCGGGGTTCGTGCTGACGGCCGTCGTGGCGGCCAGCGACGAGGGGACGGCCGGAGCGATGTTCTACCTCGCCGCCTACGGGTTCACCACCATCGGCGCCTTCGCCGTCGTGACCCTGGTGCGCACGCACGAGAACGGCCCCGAAGCCGGAGAGCTGACGCAGTGGGCCGGACTCGGCCGCACCGCGCCGCTGCTGGCGGGGTCGCTCGCGCTGTTCCTGCTCGCCTTCGCTGGTATCCCGCTGACCAGCGGGTTCATCGGGAAGTTCGCGGTCTTCCAGGCGGCGATGGCGGGCGGAGCCACCCCCCTGGTGGTCATCGGTGTGCTCAGCAGCGCCGTGACCGCGTTCTTCTACGTCCGCATCATCGTGCTGATGTTCTTCGCCGAACCGGCCACCGAGGGTCCGACGGTGATCCGGGCCGGGGCGTTCACCGGTGCGGCCATCACCATCGGCGTCGCGGCCACCTTCCTGCTCGGCGTCTTTCCGACGCCGCTGCTCAACCACCTCTACCCGAAGGAGGGCGCTGACACCGGCACAGCGGTGCAGACCATGGCGCAGGCCAGTGGGTTCACTCGGTAGCCATGGGCACTCGGTGGGTGGCTTTGGCTGTGCAACCCCCGTCGGATAACTTGGCTATCCGGTTTATGTTCATCCCGAGAGCGCGCGATACGTCCGTTTGGGTATCGCGCGCCCGTTGACATGTGGAGCTTTCTGGTGAGCGGTGCTGTCCCGAGCGGTTTCCTCGCTCTGCCGTCAATCGACGCGACCCTCGCCCGGGAGGTCCAGGAAGGTCTGGAACAGGTCGAGGAGGTCCTGCGGGAGGCGGTCGTGGCCAGCGACCCGATGCTGTACGAGGCCGCGGCGCACCTCCTGGCGGCGGGCGGCAAGCGGTTCCGCGCGACCCTGGTCCTGCTCGCGGCCCGCTTCGGCGATCCGACCTCGTCCGACCTGGTCAAGGCCGCCGCCGTGATCGAGCTCACCCATGTCGCCACGTTGTACCACGACGACGTGATGGACGAAGCCGAGCTGCGCCGCGGCGAACCCAGCGCCAATCAGCGCTGGGGCAACACGATCGCCATCCTGACGGGCGACTACGTGTTCGCGCAAGCTTCGCTGATGCTCGCCGATCTGGGCACGGACGCCGTGCGGATGCAGGCGCAGACCTTTGCTCGACTCGTGCAGGGACAGGTCCTGGAGACGTCGGGGCCACGCGAAGGCACCGACCCCATGGATCACTACCTGCAGGTCATCGCCGACAAAACAGCCTCGCTGATCGCTTCCTCAGCGGAGATGGGCGCGATGTTCGGCAAGGCCGACCCCAAGGTCCAGGAGACGATCGCCCGCGCGTGCGAGGCGCTGGGGGTGGCGTTCCAGCTCTCCGACGACATCCTCGACGTCGCCAGCGAGACCTCGGAGTCCGGCAAGGTTCCCGGAACCGACCTGCGCGAAGGCGTGCTGACCCTGCCGATGTTCCACGTCCGGCGCAGCGCCGACCCGGCCGACGCGCGCCTGCGCGATCTGCTCGGGCGCCCGCTGGACGACGCCGAGACGGAGGAGGCGCTGAGCCTGCTGCGTGCCCACCCGGCCATGGACGCCGCCCGCTCTGACCTCGTGTCGTGGGCGGACAAGGCGCGTGCCGAGCTCGCCACGCTGCCCACGGGGCCGCCGCGCGAGGCGTTCGAGGCGCTGTGCGACTACGTGGTGGAGCGCACCGGCTGACCAGCGGCCCCGGTGCCCCTGAGCGAGAACGGCCCGTGCTCCCGTGAGGGGGACGGGCCGTTTCTGCTGTGTGATCGCTGCCCGTTCGCCGTCTTCCCGCAGATCAGGGCGGTTAACGCGATGTCCTGAAATTGGTATCGGCGAGGTAAGGGCCGCATGGCGGGGCACGGGGTGGGGCATGCGAAGACTGCACACTGGTGATCCCGCGATGGCGCTGTGAGCTGCGCGGACGCGGACGCCGCGTGGGGGTGTTCGGAGCACGCGATACGGAGGGGGCGAACCGCCGTGGCAGCACAGCTGGGAATTCGGAACCTCATCGGGCACCGGTTGCTGGACCGAGACGGTAACAGCGTTGGCAAGATCGGCCAGGTGTTCTTCGACGACCAGACCGATCTGCCGAAGTGGGTGACGGTCCGTTCCGGGCTGTTCGGTACACGGGAGAACTTCGTCCCGCTGCGGGGGGCGCAGGTGGTCGACGATGACCTTCAGGTGCCCTACATGAAGGCCATGATCAAGGAGGCCCCCAGCTTCCGGGTCGACCAGCACATCTCCATGCAGCAGGAAGACATCGTCTACCGCCACTACGGCCTCGACCCCGAAGTGCCCGACCCGCGGGAGCCCGAACCGGTCTGGAGACCGAAGGGCAAACACGCCCGCCGCACCGACGCGGAGCCGAACCCCGGTTACGGCGGCGGGGAGGCGGCACACGGCGGCTACCAGGAGAGGGCGCGTGGCGCGGAGTCCGCCGGGGACGGGCGGGAAGCGGCGCACGGCGGCTACCAGGAGAGGCCGCGCGGCGCGGAGCCCCCGTGGAGCGGCGGGGAGGCGGCATGCCGCGGCTACGCCGAGCCGTCCCGGACTGTGCAGCCCCAGCGCCGCGGCTACCAACAGACACCCAACGTCAGGAAGGTGTCCTACCCCGGCTACAACCCCGGGCCGCACGGCGGGGATGTCGCGTAACGCGGCTTACGACGACGCGGGGCCGCCCGCAGTCTCCGGGGCGGCGGAGCTGATCCGCGCGTGTTCGACGCCGCTTCCACCGTGACCGGCGCCGCTGCCGGCGCGGTCGTCCAGCGGGTACGGGTCGGCAGCCGGTGAGCCGCTGGGGGTCGATCCCGCGACAGCCGCGCCCGTCGGCCGGGAAGCGTTGGCGCGCAGCATGTCGACGGTGAACACCACCAGCGCGGCCCACACGACGCCGAACCCGATCCAGCGGCTGAGCGGGAGCTCCTCGTCGAAGACGAGCCAGGCGAAGAGGAACTGCATGACCGGCACCATGAACTGGAGAAGGCCGATGGTGCTGAGCGGGATCCGCCGCGCGGCCGCGCCGAAACAGAGCAGGGGCAGGGCGGTGACGGTGCCGGCGCCGATAAGCAGAAGGGTGTGCGCGGCGGACACCCCCGTGAACGTCCCCGTCCCCGCCTGCCCCAGGAAGAGCAGGTAGGCGAGGGCGGGCAGGAACATCAGCAGTGTCTCGACGGCCAGGCTGTCGAGGCCGTCGAGACGCACGAGCTTCTTCAGCACGCCGTAGGTGGCGAAGGAGAACGCGACGGAGAGCGACATCCACGGGACCCCACCGTAGGCGTAGGTCAGGACGGCCACCGCGAGCACGCCCAGCGCCACGGCGGCCCACTGGGCGCGGCGCAACCGCTCGGAGAAAATGATCACCCCGAACACGATGCTGACCAGCGGGTTGATGAAGTAGCCGAGGGCGGCCTGCGAGGTCTGGCCCGAATTCACGGTGTAGATGAAGACGCCCCAGTTGACCGAGATGACGACCGCGGCCCCGGTAAGAACGAGGAGCTTGCGGGGGTCACGGAGCGCGCCGAGCAGCCCGTCCCAGCGGCCGCGGAAGGCGAGGATGACGGCTACGGTGAGCAGCGCCCAGACCATCCGGTGGGCGAGGATCTCCACAGGACCGGCGGCGTCAAGCAGCGGCCAGTAGAGAGTGGAAACGCCCCACATGAGATAGGCGCTGGCTCCGAGGAGCACGCCGTGATGGGAATTTGAGTCTGACACGCGTTTCAGATTATTGGAATGGTCATCGGATGAATAGTTAATTCTTCTTACACGATCCTTGAAGCGACCAGAAATCCGCGCCATCGGCCCCGTGCCCGAGATCCACCCTGGGAGCACATGCGCCCCGGCCCGCCCAGCGCCTCACCGGCGAACCGGACACAACAGCTAGGCTGGACCCATGTTCGGGCAGAAAACCACCATGGTCGACCGGGCCCGGGCACTGCCCGGCCGCGACGCACCGACCCCCACGCTGCCACCCCACGAGGTCCTCGGCACGCCGCTGACCCCGCCCTACCCGGAGGGCAGCGCGATCGCCGACTTCGGTATGGGCTGCTTCTGGGGTGCCGAGCGCACCTTCTGGCAACTCGGCGCCGAGAACGGCATCATCACCACGGCCGTCGGCTACGCGGGGGGCTATACACCCCACCCCACCTACGACGAGGTCTGCAGCGGCCGCACCGGCCACACCGAAGCCGTCCGTGTGGTCTTCGACCCGGAGAAGATCTCCTACACGGACCTCCTCAAGGTGTTCTGGGAGAACCACGACCCCACCCAGGGCATGCGCCAGGGCAACGACGTGGGCACCCAGTACCGCTCGGCGATCCTCTACCACGACGACTCGCAGAAAGCAGCCGCCGAATCCACCCGCGACGCCTTCCAGCCGATCCTCACCCAGGCGGGTTACGGCGAGATCACCACCGACATCCTTCCGGCGGGTGAGTTCTATTTCGCTGAGGCATACCACCAGCAGTACCTGAGCGACACCAAGAACCCCCACGGATATTGCGGCGTGGGCGGCACAGGAGCGTCGTGCCCTGTGGGTGTGGCCAGAAGCGGGGAGTGAGTCTCTCCAGCGGAGAAGGCCTCATCGGGGCGGCTCGCGGCGCGAGCCGCCCCCGCTCGTTGTTATGCGCCCGGGATCATTCGCCGCCGAGGCGCTCCCGCCATTCATCTCCCTCGGCGGTGAGCCAATGGGGGACCAGCTTGATCGGGAACGGGGTATCGGTCTCGAAGACCTCTTCCCCGTAAATCTGAGCGATCTCCGTGTACGCGCCGTTCTCCAGACGGAGTTCCACCAGGCCGGTCTTCTCCGGGGCAGGATTGATAATCCAGTACGACTCGATGCCGAACTCGGCATACTCCCGCCGCTTGGTGTGATTGTCGCGCAGCACGCTCTCCGGTGAGACGATCTCGACTGCTAGCAGCGGCGGACGGGTGAGATAGGGGTTCTCGAACTCCTCGGACCGGATGACCGCGATATCAGGGATGCGATGGTGGGTCCGGTCGGCGTTGAAGTTGATTCCCGGGCCGCTCATCACGATGAATCCCTTTGGTGCAGCGAAAGTTAAGTGCGCGGACAACCGTGTGTCAACGAGAGTGTGATCGAAGATCGGCACGGGGGACACGTCAAGCCTCCCGTCGACCAGCTCGTGGCGGCGTCCGTCGTCGGGCATGCGCGCGAGGTCGTCGATGGTGAGCGGTCGCGTGGGCGGTTCCGTCTTCCCGATGCTCATGACAGCCATGATGCCTCCTTGGATGCATGAGGACCAGTATTCGGATCCGTGTTCGGTTACGGGCGAGTACGTCGAGATTCACGTCGTCCCGTCACCGAGCCGCCACGGCATAGCAGCGCGGAGAACGGTAACCGGCCGCCGAATTGCCGTACCTCCGAAATACGGTCCTTGGCCTGGCCGGAGTACCAACCGGATGACGTCGGCGCATTCGTGCGCGACATCGAATATAGGAATGTGAAAAGCCGTGCGCCACGCTCTCGCGTGGCCCACGGCTAGCCTTGGCCCGTCGAACAACTGATTTCCCGCCTTCCCTCTTCCGCGGCCGCGGTCCTCATGCTTCGTGGCACGCGGACCGGGACACGAGGGACACGGGGAAGGGCCGCGGATAGGGACACCGGGCGGGGCCTGGGCAGTTCCGCTGAGCAGGTGCTGACTACCAGCCCTGCTGCTGCCCGTAGCCCGGGTACTGCTGGCCATAGCCGGGCTGCTGGCCGTACCCCGGGTACTGCTGTTGGTCGTAGCCGTAGCCCTGCTGGTGCTCGTAGCCCGGGTAGTGCTGGTAGCCCGGATGCGCGTAGCCCTGGTGCGGGTGGGCGCCCGTGTGCTGCTGGTAACCGGTGTAGGCATCCTGCTGCTGGGCGCCGGTCGGGTGCTGGCGGTAGGCCTGCTGAGCGCCCGTGCCCTGCTGGGACGCGGTGCCGTTCGCGGTCTGTTCAGCGCCCTGCTGCGGGTCGAGACGGAAGATGAACAGCCGCATGGACTTGCCCTCGGTGTCCTCGGTGGGCGTGACCATGTCCAGCCGCCACCCGGCCTCCTCGATTCCCTCAAGGATGCGGGTGAGTCCCGGCCGCACCTTGCTGGAGCCGTCGTCGTAGCCGTTCACGTCCAGCTGGATGATGAACATCCGGCGCTTCTGCTGTGCCGCGACCTTGGCATGCTCGACGACGGTGCTGTCCCTCACGACCTGCGTGACGCTCATGTGTGAAAACCGTACCTATCTGCTCGCTGGGGCGCGGGCCCTCCCCGCGAGCGCGGGGAGCGCCGCCGAACGTCCGGGTCCGCCGCGGAGAACCGCCGCTACGGGGGACCATCGCCGGGCCGTACCGCACCCATGATGCCCCCTATGGGCATATCTGGCCACAAGGATGCGTCGACCCGACTTACTCCGCCACAGCGGTCACAGCCTCACTGATCGGAGTCTCCCCGTCCACCAGTTCGAGCACCTGGCCGATGGTGCCCGGTTCGTCGAGCAGCTCGACGATGACAGCGGCGACGTTCTCCCGGCTGACCTCGGCGCGGCCCGTCTTCTCCGCCAGGCGGACCTTCCCGCTCCCCGGCTCGTCGGTCAGGCGTCCCGGGCGCAGGATGGTCCAGTCGGTCTCCAGGCTGCGCGACCGCAGGTCGTCGTCGGCCGCCCGCTTGGCTTCGACGTAGGCCGCCCACACCGGCTCGGCGCCGGGGGCGGGGCCGTCGTCGACGCCCATCGCCGAGATCATGATGTAGCGGCGCACACCGGCCAGTGACGCGGCGTCGGCCAGCAGTCGGGCCGCCGAGCGGTCGACCGTGTCCTTGCGGGCCGCCCCACTGCCCGGCCCGGCCCCGGCGGCGAAGACCACCGCGTCGGCGCCCATGACCTTCTCGGTCAGTTCGGTGACGGTCGCCGACTCCAGGTCGATCACCACGGGCTCGGCGCCCGCGGCCGCCACGTCGTCGGCGTGGTCGGGGTTGCGGATGAGGCCGACGGGGGTGTCGCCGCGCGCGGCCAGCAGCCGTTCGAGTCGCAGTGCGATCTTTCCGTGTCCTCCGGCGATAACAATACGCATGGTCGCAGGCTATGCCTTCGGCGCCGATGTGGGCGAAGGACGGTCCCAGCGTCGCGCGATCGGCGGCAGGAACGTCCACAGCAGCAGCGTCAGGGCGATCGTGAACAGGCCGAGACTCATCCCGGCGAGGATGTCGGTGCCCCAGTGCACGCCCAGCAGGGGCCGGGTCAGCGCGGTGCTCAGGGCGATGCCGACGGCCACCACCCAGGCGAACATCCGCCATCCGCCGCGCAGCAGCGGAAGCACGGCGAAGAGCAGGATGCCCATACCGGTGACGGCCATGAGCGCGTGCCCGGAGGGGAAGGACGGTCCGACGCCGACCGCCACGGGATCGGCGAACTCCGGCCGCGGGCGGTCCACGGTCACCTTGAGGATGAGCCCGAACAGGTTGGCGAGGAAGACGGTCGCCCCGGCCCAGACGGCCGTGCTGACCTGGCGGCGGATCAACAGCCACGCGGCGGCCAGCAGGGACACGATCCGCATCGCCCAGGTCCCGAACGCGTCCGTCCACACTTCCAGGCCGTGCGCGAGTCCGGGCGACGGGGTGATGGCGTCGTGCAGCGACTGCGCCAGCGACCGGTCGAAGGCGATCAGCGGTCCCCACTGGCCAGCGACCAGGGGCAGAAGCAACAGGAGGGGGACCGCCCCGACGATCATGGTCGTCGCGAGGACGCTGCGTCGGGCGGGAAGCGGCCCAGGGGCGACGGGAGTCGTATCACCTCTCCGCGGGGGCGGGGTGTGTCGGTGTTGGCGAGGGGTAGGACGAACCGAATGTGCGCTCATAGGGGCGAAAGACTAACAACGAGTTGCATCAACATGGCCTAAAAGCGACGTATTAGCTAAAATTCGGGTGAATTTCTCGTGTTCGTCCCAGGGCCGTCGGCCCGGCTGGGCCGAGGGTGGGGGAGGGGCAGCCCGCCGCCGGGGATGACACGCGTGAACACGGTGACATGCGAGGGGCCGTGCACCGGACGTCCGGTGCACGGCCCCTGCCGCTGCTGTCCTCGCTGTCGGGATGTGATCGCTGTGCACCGGGGCGCTCCCCGGCGCATCCTCGCGCTACTCGACCGTCCAGGTGTCCCCGCTGGCGAGCAGGCTGGCGAGTTCGCCCCGACCCTGCGCTGACTCGGCCTCACTCAGCTGCTCGGCCATGAGTTCGTCGTAGGTGGGACGCGCGACGTCGCGGAAAATCCCCACCGGGACGTGGTCGAAGGCCGGGTAGTCCAGCCGAGACAGCGCGAACGCGTAGCCCGGGTCGGCACGGTGCGCGTCGTGGCGGAGGATCCGCTCCTCACCCACCTCAGCGATGTCGGCCACGCCCAGGTCGCCGTACTCGCCGAGCACCACGCCCCGGTCCGACCCGACGCGCAGCGGTTCGCCGTGTTCCAGGCGCAGCAACCGGGTGTCGCGTTCGGCCGGGTCCTTCAGCGGCTCGAACGCGTCGTCATTGAAGATCGGGCAGTTCTGGTAGATCTCCACGAACGACGCGCCCTCGTGGTCGGCCGCGGCGCGCAGCACGCTGGTGAGGTGCTTGCGGTCGGAGTCGACGGTGCGCGCAACGAAGCCCGCTTCCGCGCCCAGCGCCAGCGACACCGGGTTGAACGGGGAATCCAGCGACCCCATCGGCGAGGACTTGGTGACCTTCCCCGCCTCGGAGGTCGGCGAGTACTGCCCCTTCGTCAGCCCGTAGATGCGGTTGTTGAACAGCAGCACGTTGATGTTGACGTTGCGGCGCAGCGCGTGCATGAGGTGGTTGCCGCCGATGGACAGCCCGTCGCCGTCACCCGTGATCACCCACACCGACAGGTCCGGTCGGCTCGACGCCAGGCCTGTGGCGATGGCGGGCGCCCGTCCGTGGATCGAGTGCATGCCGTAGGTGCTCAGGTAGTAGGGGAACCGCGACGAACAGCCGATCCCGGAGATGATGACGATGTTCTCCCGGGGCACGCCGAGCTCGGGCAGGAACCCCTGGAACGCCGCCAGGATCGCGTAGTCACCGCAGCCCGGGCACCAGCGGACCTCCTGGTCGGACTTGAAGTCCTTCATCTTGTACGACGCGTCGCCGCGCGGGACGAGCTTCAGGCCCTTGGGGGTCCATCCGCCCTGCTCCGACGCCGCGTTGGAAGCCTTGTCACTCGGCACGGTCAATGACCTCCTGAACCACGCCCGCCAACTCTTCGGCCTTGAAGGGAAGACCGCGGACCTTCGTGTAGCCAATGACGTCGACCAGGAACTTCCCGCGCAGCAGAAGCGCGAGCTGGCCGAGGTTGATCTCGGGGACGAGAACACGGTCGTAGCCGTGCAGCACCTCACCGAGGTTCGCCGGGAAGGGGTTGAGATACCGCAGGTGCGCCTGGGCGACCTTGCCCCCCGCACGCCGCACCCGCCGAACGGCGGCCCCGATCGAGCCGTAGGTACCGCCCCACCCGAGCACGAGCACGCGCGCGTCGCCCGTGGGGTCGTCGACCTCCAAGGGGTCGATGTCCCGCGCGATCCCGTCGACCTTGGCCTGGCGCGAGCGCACCATCAGGTCGTGGTTGCTCGGGCTGTAGGAGATGTCGCCGCTGCCGGAGCTCTTCTCGATGCCGCCGATACGGTGCTCCAGCCCCGCGGTGCCGGGCACCGCCCACGGCCGCGCCAGCGTTTCCGGGTCGCGCTGGTAGGCCAGGAACTCCCCGTCGGGGCCGTTGGGCTCTGTGGTGAAGTCCACCGACAGGTCGGGCAGGCTGCCGACATCGGGGATGCGCCAGGGCTCCGAACCGTTGGCGAGGTAGCCGTCGGAGAGCACGATGACCGGGGTCCGGTACGCGGTGGCGATCCGCGTGGCCTCGATCGCGATGTCGAAGCAGTCCGAGGGGGAGCGCGGCGCCAGCACAGGCACCGGCGACTCGCCGTTACGCCCGAACATCGCCATCAGCAGGTCGGCCTGCTCGGTCTTGGTGGGCATGCCGGTGCTGGGGCCGGCGCGCTGCACGTCGATAACGATCAGCGGAAGCTCGGTCATCACGGCGAGGCCCAGGGTCTCGGCCTTCAGCACCATGCCCGGCCCGGACGTCGTCGTCACGCCGAGGGAGCCGCCGAACGACGCCCCCAGCGCCGCGCCCACACCCGCGATCTCGTCCTCCGCCTGGAAGGTGCGGATGCCGAACCGCTTGTGCTTCGACAGCTCGTGGAGGATGTCGGAGGCGGGCGTGATCGGGTAGGAGCCCAGGAACAGCGGCAGTCCGGACAGCTGCGAGCCGGCGATCAGGCCGTAGGAGACGGCCACGTTGCCGGTGATGTTCCGGTAGGTCCCCGGGGCGAGCCGGGCCGGCTTGATCTCGTAGGAGACAGCGAAGTCCTCGGTGGTCTCCCCGAAGTTCCAGCCCGCCTGGAACGCGGCCAGGTTGGCCGCCAGGATCTCCGGCTTCTTGGCGAACTTCGACTTCAAAAAGCCGAGGGTGCCCTCCGTCGGCCGGTTGTACATCCACGACAGGAGACCCAGCGCGAACATGTTCTTCGCGCGCTGGGCGTCCTTCTTGGAGATGTCGAAGCTCTCCAGCGCCTTGACCGTCATCGAGGTCAAGGGGACCGGGCTGACCTTGAATCCCGCGAGTGTGCCGTCCTCCAGCGGATTGCTGTCGTAGCCGACCTTGGCCAGGTTCCGCTTGGTGAATTCGTCGGTGTTGACGATGACGATGGCGCTGTCGGGCAGGTCGCCGATGTTGGCCTTGAGTGCCGCCGGGTTCATCGCCACCAGGACGTTGGGGGCGTCGCCCGGGGTCATGATGTCGTGGTCGGCGAAGTGCAGCTGGAAGCTGGACACGCCGGGAAGGGTCCCCGCGGGAGCGCGAATCTCCGCCGG
Source organism: Nocardiopsis rhodophaea (assembly GCF_039530945.1). Taxonomy (NCBI): domain Bacteria; kingdom Bacillati; phylum Actinomycetota; class Actinomycetes; order Streptosporangiales; family Nocardiopsidaceae; genus Nocardiopsis; species Nocardiopsis rhodophaea. The sequence continues at coordinate 126,393 of NZ_BAAAPC010000007.1, read as the reverse complement.
GAAATTCGGCAGGGTGGAGAGGTCGTTGCCGAACGACGCGGTTTCCTGGGTAAAGCGGTCACCGGTCAGCTGCATCCCATCGCCGGAGTCGCCTGCGAAGCGGATGATGACACGGTCGAGTTGTTGGACCTGTTTGGTCACTGAGATCGCCGACCTCCTTGGGGAGCCGCCGCTCAGGGGGTGGCGGCTCACTGCTTGCCTCAGTTCTCGCCCCGGGGCGGGGGACCGGTCGCCTGGGTGGGCGGAACGCGTTGGATTTCACGGCCGCGATCGCGTTACCAGCGCCGTTGGGAAGTGGGAGCGGGATGCGCGCGCGGCGGCGGTCCGTGGCTCCGCGCCATTCTCGGGACTCGGCGCGGGGCTGGCCGCACAGGGTTAGGGGCGACACATCACCCCGGGGATGCGGACGGTGTCCAGGAGCGGACGGCCGACGAGCGGCGCCCCCGGCTGGGCGATCAACGTGATGAGAGCCACTCCTGCACTATAGGTCGTCCTTCTCGGGCGGGTGGGGGGTGGTGGGGTAGATCACACCCCGAGATGTTCTGGGCCGCCAGGTGCGCGGTAGGGGTGGAGCGCGGGCCTCGGATGGTTCGCGGCACCTCCCCCACTGGTCCGCGGCCCGGGGCGGTCGGGTGGGGAAAGGGCCGGGGTCATGCGGGGCGCGCGGACTCTGGTGGTGTTCGACGGGCTCCGCTTTCTCCTACTGGCCCGGTTCTTCCCTCTATCGCCCTCGTGCGGTGTCTTTCGGTCTCCTTTCACCCATCCGGCCGTGACGTTCATCCCGCTACGACGGGAACGTGTGGCCACGACTTGCGCGTTCGAATGGGTGGACGGGCCTGGAGAGGGGTCAGAGAGTGAAGGAGGGCGCAGTCGTCGTGTACCGCAACACGATTCGCGCGGCGTGCCTTCTCGTCGGGCTTTCGATCCTGGTCGTCATCGGCGGCTGGGCGTTCGCGGGAGCGCAGGGGCTGCAGCTCGGAATCGTCGTGGTGATCGTGATGAACGGCCTGGTGCTGTTCTTCGGCGACTCCATGGCCCTGCGCGCCATGCGGGCGCGCCCCATCAGCGAGATCGAGCGGCCGGAGCTTTACCGGGTCGTGCGGGAGCTGGCCACCGAGGCGCGCCAGCCGATGCCGCGGCTCTATCTCTCACCGACACCGGCGCCGAACGCCTTCGCTACGGGGCGCGGCCCCCGGCGGGCGGTCATCTGCTGCACCACCGGGCTGCTCCGCCTGCTCACTGAGCGGGAGCTGCGCGGGGTCATCGCGCACGAGCTTGCCCATGTGCGCAATCGCGACACGCTGCTCTGCTCGGTCGCCGCGACGCTTGCCGCGATCATCACGTCGATGACCGCCCTGGCCTTGCTGCTGCCCCTGGGCGACTCCGAGGACGAGGATGTGCCGAGCCTGCTCAGCGGGCTGCTCTTCCTGGTCCTCGGCCCGGTCGCCGCTCTGGTGATCCGGGCCGCCGTCACCCGCGGTCGGGAGTACCGTGCCGACGACGCCGCGGCGCGCCTCACCGGAGACCCGCTCGGCCTCGCCAGCGCGCTCCGCAAAATCGAGGTGGGCGCCCGGACCCACCCGCTCCCCACGGAAGGGCGGCTGCTCGCCTCCGCCCACCTGATGATCACCCACCCGTTCCCGCCGCGGGGGATGAGCCGGATCTTCGCCGTGCACCCCCCCACGCGCGAGCGCATCCGCCGCCTACGGTCCATGGCCGCGGACGGCGGCTGGGGGCTCGACTGATCCCGGAACCCGCGCGAACACGGGGGCGAGTCGGAGAGGAGACGAGGGAGGGAAACACGAGCGGCCCGCTCGACCGACAGGGGCGAGCAGGCCGCGGGCCACCCAACTACCGGTAGTTCACAAACTGGAGGGCGAGGTCGAGGTCCTTCTCCTTGAGCAGGTTGATGACCGTCTGCAGGTCGTCCTTCTTCTTGGAACTGACCCGCAGCTCGTCCCCCTGGATCTGGGCCTTGATGCCCTTGGGGCCCTCATCACGGATGATCTTGGAGATCCTCTTGCCGTCCTCGGTGGAGATGCCCTCCTTGAGAGCGACCGGGAGGCGGTACTCCTTGCCGGAGATCTTCGGCTCGTCGGCGGGGTCGAGGACCTTGAGCGAGACGTTCCGCTTGATCAGCTTCTCCTTGAACACCTCGAAGGCGGCCTTGACGCGCTCCTCGGAGTTGGCGCGGATCTCCACACCCTGCTCTCCCGACCAGGTGATGGTGGCACCGGTCCCCTTGAAATCAAAGCGCTGGGAGAGTTCCTTGCCGGTCTGGTTCAGCGCGTTGTCGACCTCCTGGCGGTCGAGCTTGGATACGACGTCGAAACTGGACTCAGCGGCCACGTGTGTTCACACCTTTGACAGACGGTTGGCAGACGGCCTTCGGGCTCACCCCGCGGGGCACCCGACGGGTGTTGTCGACGCAGCCGGTCCGCGACGGCCATGTCGTCCGGCTGCGGCAGAGACAGAGCTTAGCCGCGCGGCGGCCCGAGCGCCCTGACAGCGTGCCGAACGCTGCCCCAAACACCCGCGAGGCTTCCGATTTCGTGTCCGCGCCACATGTCCGCTATCCTCATTCATGCGTCGCGACAGCACGTCGCCGCATCCCAGGCAGGTTGCCCGAGTGGCCAAAGGGAGCGGTCTGTAAAACCGCCGGCTCAGCCTACGTAGGTTCGAACCCTACACCTGCCACCAACGGAGAACGCCCTCTGACCAGCATGTGCGCGGTCAGGGGGCGTTTTCGTGTTGTCCGGCTGTGCTCAGCCGTGTCCGGCGACGAGAGGCCGGGCTCGCCTTCCTGGAGCAGGCCCGCCGCGACGGCGTCAGAGCAAGGTGTGCTCGTATCGGCCCGCCTGCAATGTGACGTCCGCAATCAGGGAAGGGGGCCACGTCTGGATAGCCGCCTGAACCACGCACCGACCGCCGCCTCCGCCAGGGTTTCCACGGGGGCAGCGCTGGGGGGGAGCCCTCCTTGCCGCCGTGGCCACGGCGGCACTGACCGTCTGGGCGTGGAACGCTCCGCTGCCCGAGCCCATAACCCATCGAGTCTTCCTCATCGTCTGGGCGCTGGGAGGCCTCCTCCTTGCCGCTGAAGCGTTCACGCGAGGAACCTCTCGCCTGAGCGCGCCACTCCCGTGGGGTTTGCGCGTGCTCTACCTCGGCATACTGGTCGGGACTGGACTGGGCACCTTCCCCTGGAGTGATGCGTCCACGGTCTTCTGGTACCAGCTGTGGTGGGGAGGCCCCATCGCCACTGCGCTCGCACTCATTCTGTTCGGGGGCTCGGAGCGGTCAGCCTCGTCGCGCTGACGATGCCTCGGCCCTCAACCGCAGAATGGTGCTCCCCCACGCACGGCTCAGACGGTCTCCGTGACGACGAGTTCGACGGGCCAGCGGCCAGCGGAGGAGCCATCCCGAGCAAAGATCGGATGGCCACCGCGAAGAGGGGACCTGAGATCACCGCTCGCGTCGAACACGCGTCGAAGTTGCGACACAGGCCGCGTCGCCGCACTCCATCGCAGGTTGCGCAGAGGTCTGTAATACCGCCGGCTCAGCCTAGGTAGGTTCGAACCCTCCACCTGCCATCCGAGGAGAACGCTCCTTGATCAGCGTGCGAGCTGATCAAGGAGCGTTTTCGTGTAGTGAGGAGCTTCATCTCGCCGGGGCGGACGCGACGCGCCGTCCGCGGGGATGTCCGCAGGTGTGCTGGCAGTCGGGCTCAGCTGGCTGCTCCCTCCTCTTTGTTGTTTCCGCCGATGGCGACACGCGGTCGCGGGGTGCTGTCCGTCGCGTGCGGCCCCTGCGGGGACGGGGACGCACCCGCGCGGTGACACGCCGGTGTTCGTCGCGGGTGCGGGCCATCTGGTGCGGGGCTCGGCTGTGGCGCAGGCGGTGTTTCGTACCGGAGGGGCGCGGGCGTGTGTCGAGACAGCTCTGTGCGACACGCCGTTTCCCTGCGGGGATCTGATTGGTGAAGCTAGGCCGGAAAGGTGAGAATCCCGCGTCAGAGCGCGTCCGCCAAGTCCGAATCCGCCTTGATTAAAGCTGTTTTATCGAGTGCGGTAAATGAATATCTAAAAGATTAGTCAATGGATCACGGTGTGATTCATTGCTTTCTTCCCCAATCGCATCCGAACCGGATGAAATGGACATTTGGATTTCCCCGTTTTGGCGTTGACAAAACTCTTGGCTTCGGATGATGATTGCCGACGTCCACCGCATCAAGGAGCGCCTGTATGGGTGCTCAAATTCTCAGTAGCCTCGCTTAATTTAAATCGGGGGATCCAACATGAAAAAGCTCGTCTCTGCGGGCTTCGCCGCTAGCGCGCTAATCGGCGCGCTGTTCATGGCGACGCCCGCCTATGGGGATGCGGCCAACAACAACCTGCAGGTACTGCCGGTTCAGGTGTGCAACGCCAACGTCGGTGTCCTCGGCCTGGCCCTGCCGATCGCTTCGCCGCAGACCACTGGTCACTGCACCAACGGTCCGATCAGCAAGAACGCCGAAGTGCACCACTACAAGAAGCACCACGGCCACCACCACTACGGCTACCACCACTAACCGGAAAGGAAACCCCATGCTTCGCAAGCTGGGAATCGTCGGCATGGTCGCCGGCGCTGCGATGGGCGCAGTCCTGTCCGCCGCTCCCGCGCACGCGGACGGCGCGCAGGCCAACAACAACCTCCAATTGATTCCGCTCCAGTTCTGCAACGCCAACGTGGGCGTCCTGGGTGCCGCGGTGCCGATCTTCTCGCCGCAGACGACCAAGCACTGCACCAACGGCCCGATCAACACGAGCGTCGACCACCACGTCCACGGCCACCACGGCCACCACCACGGTCACCACCACGGCTACCACCACTAGGAGAACAGGATGCTTCGCAAACTCGGTATCGCCGGACTGGCCGCCAGCGCCGCCATGAGCGCGGTCCTGTCCGCCGCTCCCGCGCACGCGGACGGCGCGCAGGCCAACAACAACCTGCAGCTGATCCCTGTGCAGCTCTGCAACGCCAACGTCGGTGCGGTCATCGGCTTCGCCATCCCGATCGCGTCGCCGCAGACGACCAAGCACTGCACCAACGGCCCGATCAACACCAACGCCGACGTGCACCACCACAAGAAGCACCACGGCCACCACCACCACGGCTACCACTACTGATCAGGTAAGGAACGCCATATATGCTGCGCAAGTTCGTTGCGGGCGCTCTCATGGCCGGTGTCACGATGAGCACCCTCATGATGGCGACGCCCGCTCAGGCTGACGACTACACCGCGAACAACAACCTGCAGCTGGTTCCGATCCAGCTCTGCAACCCGAACGTCGGTGTGCTCGGTGCCGCGATCCCGCTGTTCTCGCCGCAGAAGACGAAGAACTGCACCAACGGCCCGATCAACACCAACGCCGAAATGCACCACCACAAGAAGCACCACGGCCACCACCATCACCACCACGGCCACCACTACTAAAGGGGTGGCGGGTGCTACGGCGGCCGTGACCCAGTCGCCGTAGGAAAAGGCCGAGGTTCGGCACAATAGGGGGGATTCCCCGCGCCTTCCCACACCAGGGGGCCGGGGGATCCCCCCGCTTTTGCGATCACCTTCGTACGACGACCGCTGAGCCGTGCCCGAAAAGACCCTGATTCACCGCGAGTCCGATGCGTGCGGATTCCACCTGGCGCGCCCCGGACCGCCCCTGCAATTGCCGCGTGATTTCGCATACCTGGGCGATCGCCTGTGCGGGGACCGCCTCACCGAAGCTCGCGAGTCCGCCACTGGGATTCACCGGGACGCGCCCGCCGATCTCCGTTGCGCCGTCGTGGAGCAGACCCTCGGCCCTTCCGGCCGGGCACAGTCCGATGTCCTCGTACCAGTCCAGTTCCAGGGCGGTCGACAGGTCATAGACCTCGGCCAGATCGAGGTCCTCCGGCCCCACCCCGGCCTGCTCGTAGGCGGCCCGTGCGATGGAGGCGCGAAATGGCGTCTCGGGCGGGTCGAGAGCGAGGCAGGAATCGGTGGCGAAGTTCGGTATTTCCAGAAGGGGATTGGGAAAGCGCGGCGTGACCGTGGCGACGGCGCTGAGGCGCACCGGCCGCCGCTCGCGCCGCCGCGCGTCGTCCAGTCCGGTCAGGACGAGAGCGGCCGCGCCGTCGCTGGTCGCGCAGATGTCCAGGAGCCGCAGCGGGTCGGCCACGACCGGGGACGCGAGCACCTCCTCCTCGGTGACCTTCGCCCGGTAGCGCGCGTTCGGGTTGGCCGACCCATGGTGCGCGTTCTTCACCTTCACCCGGGCGAAATCGGTCGGCGTGGAGCCGTACAGCGCCATACGGCGCCGGGCCGCCAGCGCGAAGTAGGCGGGGTTGGTCGCGCCCAGCAGCCGGAAGCGGAGCCAGTCGGGGTCGTCCGGGCGGTCCCCGGACACGGGCGCGAAGAAGCCCTTGGGTGCCGCGTCCGAGCCGACCACCAGGGCGGCGTCGCACAGCCCGGCCAAGATCTGTGCGCGGGCGACGGCGATGGCCTGAGCCCCGCTCGCGCACGCCGCGTAGCAGCTGGCGATCTGCGCGCCGCTCCAACCGAGTGCCTGGGCGAACGTGGCCCCGGCGACGAACCCGGGGTAACCGTTGCGGATCGTGCAGGCACCAGCGATGAATCCGACCTCGGTGTGCTTGACCTCGGCGTCGGCGAGCGCTGCTCGCGCGGCGGCGACACCGTACTCGACGAAACCGCGCCCCCATTTGCCCCAGGGGTGGATGCCGGTGCCCGCAACGGCGACATCGGCGCCGGTCACCGGCCCTGCTCCGAAACAGAGTGGGGCGTGCGGTGGTGGACTCCCTCGTCCCCGCCCTCTCCTGGGCCGCGAACCGGACGCCACTTCCAGATGAGGTACTCGCGGTTGGCATCCGCGTACAGGACGCCCGCGTCCAGCTCGGCCTCCTGGCCGATCTCCAGGTCGTCGACGGTCACGCCGGCCACCGTCTGCCCCAGGACGACGATGCGCTCGGCCGCTAGTTCCACCGCGGCCAGCGTGAAGGGTTCGTAGGGGTCGGTCTGTGCGATGTAGGGCGCAGGCGGCGGGTAGCGGCTGTCGGTGTAGGACCAGATCCGGCCGCGCCGGGAGAGTGGGATGTCCGCGAAATCCTCGCCGGAGCAGGACGAATTTCGGCAGAACCCCTGTTCCGGCGGAAAGTGCACGGTGCCGCACCCCGCGCAGCGCGTCCCCAGGAGTCGGGGCCCGTCGATGTCGAGCGCGAACCATCCCTCGGCGGCTGAGACCCGTGGCATGCTCATGCCCCCCTTATAGCAGCCAAGCGCTTGTTTGGTAATGGGGGTCGCGGATCGGAGCTGGGGCTGCGCCCGCATGAGACGGGCGACGACAGCCGCGACCCAGCCGGGCCACCTGGAAGTGAGATCGCTCGTAGAAAGGGGATGACAGCGGTGCGTAGCTAACGCCGTGGTGAGAGGGGACGACATGGACGTGACACGTCTGGCCGCTGTAGGAGCGCTGTGCACCCTGACAGCGCTCGCCGGATGCGGGGACCGAAACGGCGGCTCCGGCGGGGGCCCGGGCGGTTCCCCCTCTCCGACCGGTGAGGAGAGCAGCCCGCACGGCGAGATCTACGTCTTCAACACTTACGGCAACGAGCAAGGCTTCCGCGACCAGCGCCCGGAGGTCCTGGTCGCCTCGGAGTTCACCACCTTTTCCGACCTCACCTGGTCCAGCTGGGGCGGGACGCCCGCCGTCGGTGCAGGCACGGTCTCGGGGACCTGGTGCCTCCCGGGCTGCCTGGACGACCCCTTCCCGGTGACCGTCGAGCTCGACACCCCTAAGGAGTTCGGCGGCGACGACTACTACACCACCTACGCGGTGACGGACGGCTCCGACCTTCCCCCGGACATGCGGGAGCGGATGGAGGGGGCCGACGAGGGCCGACTGATGGTTCCGCCGACCGACTAGGGCCCACGGATCCTCCCGCGTACCGGCCGAACCGCCTTACCGCCTACCGGCCCACAGGCCGCCCGGTCCGCTGCCGGACCCACGGGCCGTCCCCGCCCGGAGCACCCCTCGATCGCCCTCACGGCGATGGGTCTCCTCAAGAAATACAGACGATGGTTTCTTCGCAGGTCAAGGCTTATTTTCGGGTCTCGTGGCGGATGCCGGAGCCCCAGTTTTGGGCGCGACGGTGGCCCAGGGTCTTTAGTCTGCTGAGTTGTGGGTGACTCAGCGAACCAGGCGACGACGGCGGCCGCCGACGGCGGCGCCGCGCGGGGCAGCGAGCGCGCGGGCGAGACGGGTGTGCCTGTTCCCAGGCACGGCCGCGCCGCGCTGCTCCGCCTTGCCTCCTGGTTCGAAGCCGCCGAGACCGACACCGCGCACGAGCTCTTCACCGCCGCGTTCGCCCTCCACTCGGCCCGCCACCTCGGCGGTGCCGGGGAGGAGGCCGTCGCCGCCACCACGAGCTGGTGGGACGCGCCCATCGCCCGCACCGCCGCGCTCCGCCTCACCAGCGCCCTGCCCGCCGCCCCCATTCCTGACCACACCGACCAGCAGGCGCGCCTGCGCGACGCCGCCGAGTCCTCCGCGCACTGGCGGCGGACCGCCGCGCAAGAGCTTCGACGCGTGCTGGCCGAGCCCACGGGCGACGACGCCCGGCCGCACCTGTCCAGCCTCGCGCTGGAGGTGCTCATGGAACTCCTCACCGCCGCCCTGAGCGCCGGTGATGCGACTTTCTCCCCCGTCTCCGCCGGAGATCTCGAACTCGGAATCCGGCTGCACGTCCAAAGCGCACCAGCGGCGCGCATCACCCTGCGCGGGGCCGACGGCGACCTCGCACTCGACGGCCTGAGGATGCAGATCACCGCGTACTCGGTCGACGCGGGGGCCGACGCTGACACTGACGAGAGCGATGGCACCGACGACACCGCCGTGTCCGGAACAACGACGGATCACTGCGGGCTGGCGGGGCTGGATCCCGGAATCCGGCTGGTCCGCCAGGCGTGAATCGGGGCCGGGCGACACAGTCGGCGCACTGCCCTGGCCTCCCCCGACAAGGACGAGACGACCGGTGCTCCCAGGGCCCGGTAAGCACACAACCAGGCGCAGGAGGTGACGGACACCAGTGGAGTCCAGCGAGGACATCGCGCTCATCGGAGAGCGCCAGGCGGCCGCACGGCGGCTCCTCACGGCCCCGATCGTCACCGCCCGCACCCATCCCGAGGACTTCGCGGTAATCCGCGCCCACTCCGACTGGCTGATCCAGCGGTTCCACCGAATCCTGGACTACCAGCTGACGGTCGCGGCGGACCACGCGCGCCTCGCCAAGACCGGCCTCGTCCGACCCGTCGTCCGTCCGCTGACACGGGCCAGCGGCGCCCACTTCTCCCCCCGTGCCTACACCTACCTCGCCCTCGCCCTGGCCGCCCTAGTGGAGGCGCCGCCCAAGCTTCCGGTGTCGCGGCTGGCCGCCGATGTGCGCGCCGCGGCCACGGAGGCCGGGCTCGGCCTGGACCCTCGCGACCGGATGGCCGAGCGCCGCACCTTCGCCGCCGCACTGCGCCACCTGGCCGAGTGGGGCGTGGTCGCCGAACGCGAGGGGGCACTCGCGGAGTACGCCCGGGACGGGGCACGGGAGGTGTGGCTGGAAGTCGACCTGGAGTTGGCCCGCCGCGTGGTCGCGCACCCGCCGCACTCCGCCCCCGACCCCTCCGCCTATGTGGAGGGGATGGAGGCGACCGACCCGTCGAGTGACGAGGCCGGTGAGGTCGCGCTGCGTCGCATGCTCGCCGAGACGGCCGTCGTCTACCGCGCAGATCTGTCCGAGCGGCAGCGCGAGCGCCTCGCACACCACCAGTGGCGGGCCGTCGCCCAGCTCGGTGAGCTGCTCGGCTGCGACGCCGAGATTCGCGCGGAGGGCATCGCACTGGTCATGCCCGACGAGACCGAGGAAGATCGTGGCGCCGTGTTTCCCAGCGGTGACCCGGTCGGCCAGGCGGCGCTGATTCTGCTGGAGCGCCTGATCGCGCGACTGCGCCCGGAACACACACCCGTGCACGCTGTCCCGGTCCCCCCCGACATCCTGCGCGCCGAGCTCGCCGCCGTCGTCGCTCCCGACGCCGAACCCCGCCGATGCTGGGCCCGCACCGCCCTCCCCCACATACCCGACCAGGACGATCTCACCGCGCGGGTGCTCCGGCTGCTTCGCGGCGCCGGTCTGATGAGCAACCCCGCCCCGAGCGCGGTCGGCTACGACGGCTGGAGCCTCCTCGCGGCCGCCGCTCGGTATGGAGGAAGACGGGGGCGGGGGCCGCAGCGCGCGGACCAGACACCAGCGCGGGATGAGGCGAAGGAAGAAGGCGAAGCAACCGAATCGGTACGGGGGGCGGGAGCGTGAAGCGGCGAGTGATGCCGTCTGCGCCGATGGCGTCCGGCCGCCGGTGCGGATCCGGGACAATGTCAGGACCGTCGACGGGCCGGTTCCCCGGCGCGCAGCCAATGCAGGGCACGGAGCGGAGGACGGTCGGTGGGCGTGAGCGCTGACGGTAGCCCCTCCCGTGAACGCGATCGAGCGCGCGGAGGCGTCGATGCCGCCTGCCGGAGGCCGGGACGCTTCGGCGGTGGAGTGCGTGAGGGGCGTGAGCGGGTGGGGGGCGCTGTGAACGCGATCGAGCGCGCGGAGGCGTCGATGCCGCCTGCCGGAGGCCGGGACGCTTCGGCGGTGGAGTGCGTGAGGAGCGTGAGCGGGTGGGGGGCGCTGTGAACGCGATCGAGCGCGCGGAGGCGTCGATGCCGCCTGCCGGAGGCCGGGACGCTTCGGGGGAGAACGCCGGGAGCATGATCGAGGGAGCGGAGACGTCGATGTCCGACCTGGATGACCCGATCGCCTCGGTGATGCGGCGGGTGCGCAGCATGGGGCCGGCCCAGGCCGACGACGACCTCACCGTTCCCTCGGCTCCGCACTCGTCTGACGAAGCCGATGCGGCCGAGGACACCGGAGTCGACCCGCTGGGATCGCCCGACGCCGATCCGGACGAGTCCGAAGGCTCGGCCACCCCGTCGTCGAACGGCCACGATCCCGCCCTGGCCGGGACCGCGGTGGAGGAGCGCGCCGACGTCGGGGACACCGCCGCATCTGACACCGAGGCCACTGCCGCGCCGGACGGGCCAGCGGGCGCGTCCGCGGACCGTCCCTCGCCGAAGGACGGAGGACCGGACCGCGCCCGCCGGTATCGGCTCAACCGCGCCGGCATCTGCAACGTGTGGCAGTACGACGACCACACCTTCGACTTCGCGGACGGCCGCCTCCTGCTGCGCGGGCGCAACGGCACCGGCAAGTCCAAGGCCCTGGAGATGCTGCTGCCGTTCCTCCTCGACGGCGACGCCCGCCGCCTCGACACGACCGGCACCAGCCGCACCAGCCTGCGCTGGCTCATGCTGGACGGCCGCACCACAGCCGAGGGCCACGACGGCGGTGACGGCGCGGGCCGCGGCGACGAGGACGGCGACACCGCCCCCACCACGTCCCTCCTCGGCTACCTGTGGGTGGAGTTCGCCTGCGACAGCGACACCGACGCGTCCGCCTACCTGACGCTCGGCGCCGCCATCACCGCGTCCGCCGACACCGGTGCCCGCAGCGTCTTCTTCGTCACCGACCGCCGCGTCGGCACGGACCTCAGCCTCGTCGTCGACGACCGCCCGGTGCCCATCGACCGGCTCCGGGCCGAGGTCGGCCAGGACAACTGCTACGACACTGCGGTCACCTACCGCGCCCGGGTCATGCGCGACCTGTTCGGCATGGACGACCCCGTCCGCTACCGCAACCTCATCCACCTCCTGTACCGGCTGCGGCGCCCCACCATTGGTGAGCGGCTGGAGGCCGGTGAACTCGTGTCGGTCCTGGCCGAGGCGCTGCCCCCCATGGACGAGACCGTCCTGGACGAGGTCGCGCGCAACATCGCCGACCTGGAGGAGGCACGCGACCGGCTAACCTCCCTCGGCACCGCCCGCGAGCAGGTCTCCGCCTTCCTCGCCGACTACCGGAGCTACCTTCGCGGGACCCTGCGCACCGAGGCGCACACCGTTCGCGAGCAGATCGTCGAGTACCAGCGCCGCGACGCCGAAGTCGCCCGCCTCACCGACGAACTCGATGAGCTCGTCGCCGCCGAGAGCGCGGTCCAAGAGGAGCGCGACCGCCTCCGCCGCACGCGCGACACCGCCGCCTCCGACGCCGACACCCTCACCTCCGGTGCCATGGCCGAAGCCGGGGTCAGCGTCCAGGAGCACGAGGCGCGCCAGGCCGCCGTCGGCGCCTACATCCGCGCGGCCGAGGCCGCCTGGACGGCCGCGGGCTACGCCCTGATGTCGGAGGAGCGCGCCAAGGAGCGGTTGGCCGGCGACATCGCCTCGATCGAACGCGCCCTGTCCGGCCTGCAGCGCCTGCATTCCGAGATGGAGGAGACCGCCCGCGCCGGGGGCATTGATCCCGGAACGCTCGGGCAGGTGCCGGAGCCGGTGCCGACCATCCTCGCCCCCCGCGAGAGCGTCACCCACGTGGACCTGGAAGGCCTGGAGCAGGCCGTCGAGCGCGATCCGGTGGCCGGTATCGACCTCGTCGAGCTGCGTGGCAGGCTCGCCGAGCTGCACGACATGCTCGGCTACGCCGATGGTGCGGCCGCGGCGCGCGCCGAGACCGCCGCCGCGTTGCGCGATCGCGCCATCGAACGGGCGGCGGCCGAGCGTCGCGAGGCCGCGCTCGAAAGCGAGGCCGAGGCCGCCGAATCCGCCCTCGAACGCGCCGCCGAACGGGAGCGGTCGGCCATCGACGCACTCCGCACCGCCAGCGCCGACTACGCCGGCCGGGTCCGCGCGTGGACCACCCGGCTGCGCGAGGTCGCCCCCGACGCCGACCTGAACGAGGCCATCGCCGCGCTCGAAGAACACGTCGAGCTGCCGCTCGACGACGCGCGCCGCGTCCTCGACGCCGACGTCCCCGCGAACGTCGCCCGCGCCGCGCACGAGATGGTCGACCCCCTCCTTCGCGACCTCCGCACCCGCCGCGACACCGCCGTCGGTGAGGAGCGCGAGCTCGCCGCGGAACTCGACGAACTCGCTGACCGAAAGGACAAGGGGGAAGAGCACATCCCCGCGGCCCGACCGCAGTGGGCGACGGCTCCCCGCAGGTCCAACGTCGGCATCCCCTTCTACCTGGCCGTCGACTTCACCCCCGAACTCACGACCTCGGAGCGCGCCGGGCTGGAGGCCGCCCTCGAAGCGAGCGGCCTGCTGTCGGGGTGGATCACCGCGGACGGCGCGGTCGTCGACCCGGGCACCCGCGACCTGGTGCTGACCCCTTCGCGCCAGGCCAACGGCCGCACCCTCCTCGACGCGCTGACCCCCGCCGACATGGGCGACTCCGGTGTCGCGCCCAGGACCGTCGAGGCGCTGCTGTGCTCCATCGGGCTGCTGCCCGCGCCCGGGGAGGAGGTCGTCGACCCCCAGCCCCGGCACCGGCGGGACAGCGCCTCCCCACCGGCGAGCGCGGTCTCCCTCGACGGGCGGTGGCGGCTCGGCGTCACTTCCGGCGCCCACTTCAAGTCGGCCCCCGAGTACATAGGCGCGGACGTCCGCGCCGAGACCTACGAGCGCCACGTCGCCAACATCGACCGGCGCATCGACATCGCCGAGGCGCTGCTGGCCGAGGCGGGCGAGCGGCGCAGCGACATCGAGCAAAAGCACGCCGCTCTCGTGGCGACCGTCCGGGACCTGCCGGACGCCGGCGGTCTCGCCGCGGCGTGGGCGGCGCTGGACAACGCCCGCTCCTGGCTCGCCGACGCCAAGCGGGACCACACCACCGCGACCGACGCCGCCGAGACCGCCCGGCGCGATGCCCTGGCGCTGCGCTCGGAGATGGCCGAACCGGCGTCCGAGCACGCCCTGCCGACCGCGCCCGAGCAGCTCACCGGCGTCCTCACCGTGCTCGACCGGCTGCGCGTGCAGGTCGCCGCCGCCTACCGCGACCTGGAGGCGCTCGCCGTCCAGCTGGAGGAGTACCAGCGGCACACCGCCGACTGGGAGCGCACACGTTCCGACCGCATCATCGCGGAGGACGCGCGCACCGCCGCCATCGGCGACATGATCACTGTGCGCCGCCAGATCGAGCTGACCGACCGCGCCCGCGTGGCCGCACCCGAACAGATCGAGACGGCGGTGGGCGAGGTCCGCGGGCGCATGGAGGAGGCCGAGAAGCACCTCCCCGAAGTGGAGCGCGCGGCCCAGCAGGCACGCGACGATCGCGTGGCCGCCGAGACCCGTCTCGACACCGCCGTGTTCGAACGCGCCGGGCAGGCCCGGCGCGCCTGCGCGGCGGGCGCCGGGCTGCACCGCATGATCGAGGATGCCGACGGACGGCCCGACACCACCCTGCTGGTGGCGGCCGGCCTCGCCGACGTCGCTCCCCTCGCCGGGCGGAGCCAGACCGAGAGCCCGGACGACGCTGAGGACAGCGCGGATCCGGCCGCCGAGGAGGCCACCGACGACGCCGGGGCCGAGGACGCGGAGGATCCCGACGCCCTGGCCGAGCGCGTGCGGGAGCTGGACGCCCTCGTGGCCGCCATCGAGGCCGGTCTCGGCGAGGGCGCCGACGACCCGCCGATCGACGACAGCGGCATCCTGCGGCGCCGTGAGGAGCTGCACCGGCTTCTCGCCTCCAGCGGGGCTGTGGGCGCGCGTACCGAGCTGACCGAACCGGCGGGGCTCAAGCGCGTCACGGTGCACGACGACGGCGGCTCCTACGACATCACCGACTACGCCGACCGCTTGGACCGGGCCATCGCCCAGGCCGAAGAGGCGGTGCTGATCCGTGAGGAGGAGGCGTTCGAGCGGCATCTGCTCGGTGAGCTCGCCGGACACCTCTCCCAGCAGATCGATGCCGCCCGGGCGCTCATCTCCTCGATGAACGAGGTGCTGGGCGACGTCACCACGTCCCAGGGCCTGGGCGTGCGGCTGGAGTGGGACCTCGCCCCCGACGCCGACGAGGACATCCAGGCCGTCGTGCCGCTGCTGGCCCGACCCGCCGCGCAGCGCACGCGGGTGGAGAGCACCCGGCTGCGCGACGCTCTGCGCCGCTGTATCGAGGCGATCCGCCGACTGGACCCCACGGCGACCGGTGGCGCGCAGCTCAGGGCGGCACTGGACTACCGCTCCTGGTTCGCGTTCACCGTGTATGTGACCAACGCCGCCCACCCCGAGCACGAACGCCGGCTCAGCCACCGCACCGCCCTGAGCCAGGGCGAGCAGCGCGTCATCGCCTACCTGGTGCTGTTCGCCGCTGCCGCGGCGCAGTTCGACGCGCTGGCCGAGCACGCCCCGACCGCGCCGCGGCTCATCCTGCTCGACGACGCGTTCGCCAAGGTCGACGAACCCACCCACGGGCGCCTCCTCGGTCTGCTCGTCGAGCTCGACCTGGACTTCGTGCTCACCTCGGAACGGGTGTGGGGCTGCTTCCCGAACGTGCCGAGCCTGCACATCTACGAGTGCCTGCGCGATCCCTCCGTGCCGGGCATCGCCACCCTGCACTTCAGCTGGGACGGTCGGCGCAGGCGTCTCATCGGGGTGTGACCCCTCCCACCCGATGAGGGTGGCGGGAGGAAAGCTCGGCCCCGAGGGTGGCGTCGCCAGGTGTGCGCATCCGGCTATTGCTTTCATCCCGTGAAGTCCTAACCTGCAAAGGAACAGTAAAGCGATGGGGCGGGTGGGGTGATCGGCGGTGGCGACAATCCCTGCGACGTTCTCCGATGAGGACGCTGGTCAGGACGACGGCGGCGAGTCGGCTCTGGAGGTTCTGGAGCGCCTGGCCGAGTCCTCTCTGGGTGCCACGGCGCGGCAGTGGGTGGCTGCCGCCCTGCACGGGGACGACGCTGTGGCGGCCCTTGCCCGAGGCGAGACGGTCGATGGGCTCGCGGACGAGGTGCGGACCCCGCCGCCCCGGCCGCAGCTGCGCCGGAGCTATCTGGGACGGATCGAAGTCCAGGGGTTCCGCGGTATCGGCCGCCCGGCCCAGCTGGAATTCCCGCCCGGCCCCGGCCTGACCGTCATCGTCGGTCGCAACGGATCGGGGAAGTCCAGCTTCGCCGAGGCCGCCCAGGCGGCGCTGACCGGGCGGAACCCCCGCTGGGACGCCATGCCCACGGCCTGGCGCGACGGCTGGCGCAACCTGCACTTCGACGACAGCACCGAGGTCAGCGTCGAGCTGCACATGGACGGCGATCCCGGCCCTACCCGCGTCACCCGCCACTGGACCGGCGACAGCGTCCGCTCCGCCCGGGGCGAGGTGGTGACGCACTCCGGTATGACCGCCCCGTTGCGCAGCCTCGGCCTGGACCCGGAGCTCGCCCGGTACCGGCCGTTCCTCTCCTACGACGAGCTCGGCCGTACCGTCACCGGACGCGCCGTGGAGCTGTACGACACCATCACGACGCTCCTCGGCCTCACCGAGCTCGCCGAGGCCGAGCGCCGCCTCGCCAAGGCCTGCGACCGCCTGGCCAAGGTGCAGGATCGCCCCAGCCGCGACCTGCCGTACCTGATCTCCCGGCTCAAGAGCGGCAGGGACCCCCGCGCCACGCGCGCTGTGGAGTTGCTCACGCCTGCGTCCGCGTCCATCGACCTCGACCGGCTCGCGTCCATCGCTGCCGACGACGGTCCGGCCGACCCCGGCCAGCAGCTCGTCCTGCGACGGCTGCGCCGGATGTCGGTACCGGAGCGGTCCCTGATGAGCGACGTCGTCAACGAGCTGCGCGGAGCGGCGATGGAACTGGCCATGGCGGCCGGCACCAAGGGCGACCGCGCGCGCGGCGTCGTGACGCTGCTCAGCCAGGCTCTGGAGCACCACCAGCGCCACCCCCAAGAGTCCGGCTGCCCGACGTGCCACGCCGAGGGCGTCCTCGGCCCGGAGTGGGCCCGGCAGGCCCGAGCGGAGATCGCGAAGCTGGAACCCATCGCGGCGAGCGCCGCGGCCGCCTACGAGCGCGCCGAGGAGGCGCGTGACAAGGCCCGGTTCCTGCTGGCGCCGATGCCCTCCTGGCTGCCCGCCGACAGCGAGCTCGGGCAGGTCTGGGCGCAGTGGGAGGCGGGCACGAAGATCACCGACCTGGGTGAGCTGGCCGACCACATCGAGACCGTGGGGCGCCGCTTCCGCGCCGCGGCCACCAGCGCCCGGCGGGCCGCCGGTGAACGCTTGGACGACCCCACCGACGGCTGGGCCGACCTGGCCGAGCAGCTCTCCGCTTGGATCGACGACGCTCGCGCGGCCTCCCGTGCGCACGAGACGCTGATCCCCGCCGAGCAGGCGCTGCACTGGCTCACCGGCCTGGCTGGCGAGATCCGGGCCGAACGCCTGCGCCCGCTCGCGGCCCAGGCCGAACACGTCTGGCAGCGGCTGCGTCAGGAGCGCCACATCGACCTGGAGCGGCTGCGCCTGGTTGGCCGTGGAATGCAGCGGCGGATGGCCGTGGAGGTCGCCGTGGACGGCGTGGAGAACGACGGCAACGCGCCCGGGTTGCTGAGCCAGGGCGAGTTCCAGGCGCTGGCGCTGTCGGTGTGCCTGCCGCGGACCCTGATCCCGGGCAACCCGTTCGGCTTCCTGGTACTGGATGATCCGGTGCAGGCCATGGACACCGAGACCGTGGAGGGGCTGTCCGCGGTGCTCGCGGAAGTCGGCCGCCACCGCCAAATCATCGTGTTCACGCACGACACCCGGCTGCCCGACGCCCTGATCCGGCTGGGCCTGCCCGCCACGATCCGCACGATCCACCGCGACGCGACGTCCAACGTTTGGGTCGACGCCCCAGGTCAGTACGGTGGGTGAGGGCCGGTGGCGGGGGTCCTCGGCGTTCGATTTGGCAGAGCACCCCGAAACCCCTGTATAGTCATCACCAACGCGAAGGGCGGAACCCCGGAAACCCGGGGGAAAGCCGCGGGAGCGTGCCCCTTTAGCTCAGTCGGCAGAGCGTCTCCATGGTAAGGAGAAGGTCTACGGTTCGATTCCGTAAAGGGGCTCCACCACTTGTTTGAGCTTCCGGTCCACTCAGGTGGGTGGCCGGCGGAATCTCATTCGCCGGTCGAGCCGAGCCTCCGGTATCCTTTCACTGCGGATCCGGGGCGCCCGGGTATCCAGGCGGAGTAGCTCAGTCGGTAGAGCAAGCGGCTCATAATCGCTGTGTCGTCGGTTCAAGTCCGGCCTCCGCTACCACCTGCGAGACCCCTGTCCCCGTGTCAGGGGTCAGCGCGGGTCTTTTGCAGTGTGCTGCGTTAGCAGTTAGTTGTCAGTTTGGATTCCAGCGAGAAAGGCACTCCGACGTGGCTGCCACCGCCGATGTGAGGCCGAAGATCACCCTGGCCTGCCAGGAGTGCAAGCACCGTAACTACATCACGCGCAAGAACCGTCGGAACAACCCCGACCGTCTTTCGCTGAAGAAGTTCTGCCCGAACTGCCGGCAGCACTCCGAGCACCGCGAGACCCGCTAGTCCCGCCCGCGCAGCGGAAGCGCCGCGCGCCCCGGACCCAACTGCCCCGCGGGATCGCCTCTCCCGCCCCGGCCGCGTCCGCCAGTGACGGTCCGCCCGGGCGCGATGGCCGGATCAGCGGCGGTTCTACGGCGATATACGCGCAGATAGCCCAGTGAGCGTCGCAGCTCACTGGGCTATTAGTGTTAAGGGGGCCCGCATAGCCGGACGCGGCCCATCATCGGCTTTGAGAGGGAGTCCATTGGCGATCAACCGCGACTGTGTGGGACGGGAGTACCGGGCGGCACAGAGCTACGAGGTCACCCGCGGCAAGATCCGGGAGTTCGCCGACGCCATCCAGGACACGAACCCCCTCTACACGGACATCGAGGCGGCCAAGGCCGCCGGTTATCCCGACGTCATCGCCCCGCCGACCTTTCCCATCATCCTCGGCATGGACGCCGCCTCCCAGGCCGCCGTCGATCCCGAGCTGGGCCTCGACTTCTCCCTGGTCGTCCACGGGCAGCAGACCTTCCGCTACAGCCGTCCCCTGCTGGCCGGCGACGTCGTCGACACCGTGACGCGGATCGCCGAGATCAAGAACCTCGGTGCCACCGAGATGGTCACACTGGAGAGCGAGATCTCCAGCATCGAGGGCGAGCACGTCGTGACGTCCGTGAACATGCTCGTGGTGCGCGGCGAGGCCGCCACGGACCAGAAGTAGCACAGCAGGGAGCACACCATGGCCGCCAACGTCCGCTACGCCGATGTCGAGGTCGGTACCGAGCTGCCCGAGCAGGTCTACCCGGTCCGCCGCCTCGACCTGGTCCGCTACGCCGGGGCCTCCGGCGACTTCAACCCGATCCACTGGAACGAGCGCGTCGCCAAGTCCGTGGGCCTGCCTAACGTCATCGCGCACGGCATGTTCACGATGGCCGAGGCCGGTCGGCTGGTCACCGACTGGGTCGGCGACCCCGGCGCCCTCGTCGAGTACGGTGTGAAGTTCTCCGCGCCCGTCGTGGTGCCCGATGACGACGAGGGCGCCGAGCTGACCGTCAGCGGCGTCGTCAAGGAGAAACGCGACGACAACCAGGTCGTGATCGCCCTTACCGCCCGCTCCGGCGGCGCCAAGGTGCTGGTCCGCGCCAACGCCGTCGTCCGGCTCGCCTGAGGCGGCCCTCCTCGACCGCGGGCCGAGCCCGATGCCATCGTCCGCCCCCGCTCCCGGCGCACGCGGCCGCACACCCGCGGCCGCGGCCGCGGAGCCGCAACCGTTCCCCGTCCCACAGAGGTAGCACGTGTCCGTTCACACCGAGTCCGACGTTCGGCTGGCCGACTACACCACCCTCGGCCTCGGCGGCCCCGCCGGGCGGTTCGTCACCGCCCGCGACACCGCCGAGCTGGTGGACGCCGTGACCGCCGCCGACGCCGCCGGTGAGCCGCTGCTCGTCCTGGGCGGCGGCAGCAACCTCGTCATCGCCGACGCCGGGTTCGCCGGGACGGTGATCCACGTGGACTCGCAGGGCGTCACGGTGGAGCCGGGCAGCCGGGACGACACCGTGCGACTGCGCGCCGACGCCGGGGTGGAGTGGGATCCCCTCGTCGAACAGACCGTCGCCGAAGGGCTCAGCGGGATCGAGTGCCTTTCCGGTATCCCCGGGCGGGTCGGCTCCACCCCCATCCAGAACGTCGGCGCCTACGGCCAGGACGTCAGCCAGACCATCACCGAGGTGCTGGTGTGGGACCGGCACACCGGCGAGCGTCGCGTGATGGACAACACCGCCTGCGGCTTCACCTATCGCGACAGCGTCTTCAAGGGCAGCGACCGCTACGTCGTGTGCGAGGTCGTGTTCGAACTCACCCGCTCCGACCTGAGCCGCCCCATCCGCTACGCCGAGGTTGCCCGCACCATGGGTGTCGAAGCGGGAGACCAGGTGCCGCTGGCCGAGGCGCGGAGCACGGTCCTGGCGCTCCGCAAGGGCAAGGGCATGGTGATCGACCCCGCCGACCCCGACACGCGCAGCGCCGGGTCCTTCTTCACCAACCCCATCCTCGACGCCCAGGCGTTCACCGAGTTCACCAAGCGCGTCGCCGAGCGGCTCGGCCCGGACACCGCGGCGCCGGCCCACCCCGCTGGCGACGGCAGAATGAAGCTCTCCGCGGCCTGGCTGATCGACCGGTCCGGCTTCCACAAGGGCTACGGCTTGGGCCCCGCCCGGATCTCCTCCAAGCACACGCTCGCGCTGACCAACCCCGGCGGCGCCACCACCGAGGACCTGCTGCGGCTGGCCCGCGAGGTGCGCGGCGGGGTGGCCGAGGCGTTCGGTGTGGCGCTGGTCAACGAGCCCGTGCTGATCGGAGTCCGGCTTTAGGCGCCAGGAGCCTGTGTTTTCGGGGCGCCGAACTCGGAAATTCGGCCTTCTTCAGGAATGGATTGGCCATTCCCAGAAATTGCAATTCCCTTTATTGGCGTATAAAGTCCGATTCGTCGAAGGGGAGTAGTCCCTAATCCATGCGATCGACACACTGGCCGACGACATCGGCCCGGTCGCATGAGCCTCCACCTCCACAGGCGGACGAGACCTTCGGTCCGGAACTGCGTTCCGGGTCGAAGCGAGCCGTCCGTTTTCCGCTTCCGCCCGGTGCGCCGCAGCGCGACGTGGAAAGGGAAGCGGGACGATCATGGAGTTCGCCACCGCACTGGCGGTTGGAACCGGGGCGATTTTCATCGCGGAAATGGGGGACAAGACCCAGCTCGTCGCGATGTCCCTCGCCACGCGCTACCGGGCGTGGACCGTGCTGCTCGGCATCACCGTCGCGACCGTCGCGGTCCACGGTCTCAGCGTCCTCATCGGGGAAGTGCTCGGCCTGGCCATCCCCACCCACTGGGTCACGCTGATCGCCGGAGCCTCCTTCATCCTCTTCGGCCTGTGGACGCTGCGCGGCGACGACCTCACCCCCAAGGACGAGGAGCGCGCGGCATCGCGGCGCATCCCCTCAGCGCTCATCACCGTCGTCGTGGTGTTCTTCGCCGCCGAACTCGGCGACAAGACGATGCTCGCCACGATCGCCGTCGGCACCCAGTACCACTGGCTCCCCGTGTGGATCGGCTCCACACTCGGCATGGTCGCCGCCGACGCCATCGCGATCGGACTCGGCGCGGTGCTCGGCAAGAAACTCCCCGAACGCGCCATCCAGGTGGGCGCCGCGGTGCTGTTCTTCCTCGCCGGAGGCGGCATGCTGCTGGAAGCGCTGCGCACGCTCGCCCTCTGACTCCCGACCTCCGATGATCTCGGCGATATCGACGGGATTCCCGCTAAAATTCGGTCGATATCGCCGAGAA
This sequence comes from Nocardiopsis rhodophaea, assembly GCF_039530945.1. Classification (NCBI taxonomy): domain Bacteria; kingdom Bacillati; phylum Actinomycetota; class Actinomycetes; order Streptosporangiales; family Nocardiopsidaceae; genus Nocardiopsis; species Nocardiopsis rhodophaea. Next base: position 104,553 of record NZ_BAAAPC010000007.1, on the reverse strand, counting down.
CAACGGGGTTACTGGGGCGGAGGCGTCGCCAGCCAGGCGTCCACGCCGTCCAGCAGCTCCTTCTTCAGGGCGTCGGGCGCGGCCGAGCCCCGGATGGACATCCGCGCCAACTCGGCCAGCTCGGGGTCGGAGAAGCCGAACACGGTGCGCGCGATCTCGTACTGCTCGGCGAGCCGGGGGCCGAACAGGAGGGGGTCGTCGGCACCGAGCGCGATCGGGGCACCCGCGTCGAACAGCCACCGCAGCGGCACGTGCTCGATCTCCTCGAACACCCCCAGGGCGTCGTTGGAGGTCGGGCAGACCTCCAACGTGACCTCCTGGGTGGCGATCCGCTCCACAAGGTAGGGGTCCTCGACCGCGCGGACGCCGTGGCCGATCCTGTCGGCGGCGAGCTCGTCCAGGCACTCTCGGACGCTGCGCGCCCCGGCCAGCTCCCCGCCGTGCGGGGCGGACAGCAGACCGGCGCGCCGGGCGATCCGGAACGCGCCCTCGAACTCCAGGGCCCGGCCGCGCCGCTCGTCGTTGTTGAGCCCGAACGACACCACACCCCGGCCGCTGTACTGGGCGGCCAGCCGCGCGAGCGCCTTCGCGTCCAGGGGGTGCTTGGTGCGGTTGGCCGCCACCATGATCCCGATGCCGACGCCCGTCTCCCGTTCCGCCACGCGCGCGGCGTCCAGGATCAGCTCCAGGGTGGCGGTGAGGCCGTCGAAGCGGGCCGCGTACCCGCTGGGGTCCACCTGGATCTCCAGCCACCCCGAACCGGCCGCACGCTCGTCCTCGGCGGCCTCGCGCAGAAGCCGGTACATGTCGTCGGGTCGGCGCAGCACCGACCGGGCGATGTCGTAGAGGCGCTGAAACCGGAACCAGCCGCGCTCATCGGTCGCCCGCAGCCGCGGCGGCCACTCCTCGACCAGCGCCTGCGGGAGATGGACCCCGCGCTCCGGGGCCATGTCCACCAGCGTCGAATGGCGCATGGAGCCGGTGAAGTGGAGGTGCAGGTGGGCCTTGGGTAGCTGGGTGATCGGGCGTGCCATGCAACCAGGGTGCCGCACGACGGCCGGCGCCGTCACAAGGTCCCCCAGGAAAAGGATCGCTCGCCAGCGGGACCGACCGCCGGGGCGGCGGGCGGACGCACGCGGGCCCTGGAACCCGCGGGTTCCAGGGCCCGGGAAGAGGGGAGGAGCAGGCCGCGGTTGCCGCTACTCCGCTTCGCTCAGCAGCTTCTGGATGCGGCCGACGCCCTCGGCCAGGTCGCTGTCGCCGAGCGCGTAGGACAGTCGCAGGTAGCCCGGGGTGCCGAACGCTTCACCCGGAACGACGGCCACCTCGGCCTGCTCAAGGATCAGCTCGGCGAGCTCGGTGGAGGTCTGCGGGCGCTTACCGCGGATCTCCTTGCCGAGCGCCCCCTTGACCGACGGGTAGGCGTAGAACGCGCCCTGCGGCTCAGGGCACAGCACGCCCGGGATCTCGTTGAGCATCCGGACGATGGTGCGGCGGCGCCGGTCGAACGCGGCGCGCATCTCGGCGACCGCGTCCAGCGGGCCGGAGACGGCGGCCAGCGCGGCGGCCTGCGAGACGTTGGCGACGTTGGAGGTGGCGTGCGACTGCAGGTTGCTCGCGGCCTTCACGACGTCCTTGGGGCCGATGACCCAGCCGACCCGCCAGCCGGTCATCGCGTAGGTCTTGGCGACGCCGTTGACGATGATGGTGCGGTCGAGCAGCTCGGGAACCTCGACCGGCATGGAGCTGAACTTCGCGTCGCCGTAGACGAGGTGCTCGTAGATCTCGTCGGTCAGCACCCACAGCCCGTTGTGGGCCGCCCACTGGCCGATCTCCCGGACCTGGTCCGGCGTGTAGACCGCGCCGGTCGGGTTGGACGGGGAGACGAACACCAGCACCTTGGTGCGCTCGGTGCGCGCGGCCTCCAGCTGCTCGACGGTGGCCAGGTAGCCGGTGGACTCGTCGGTGACCACATAGCGCGGCACGCCCCCGGCCAGCTTGATCGACTCCGGGTAGGTCGTCCAGTACGGAGCGATGACGATGACCTCGTCGCCCGGATCGAGCAGTGTGGCGAACGCCTCGTAGATGGCCTGCTTGCCGCCGTTGGTCACCAGGACCTGCGCCGGGTCGACCTTGAGACCGGAATCACGCAGGGTCTTGGCGGCCAGCGCCTCCTTGAGCTCCGGCAGGCCCCCCGCCGGGGTGTAGCGGTGGAACCGCGGTTCGCGGCACGCCTTGGCGGCCGCCTCCACGATGTAGTCGGGGGTGGGGAAGTCGGGCTCCCCGGCGCCGAATCCGATGACGGGGCGCCCGGCCGCCTTCATGGCCTTGGCCTTGGCGTCAACGGCCAGGGTCGCCGACTCGGAGATGCCGCCGATGCGTTCGGAAATACGAGGTCGGTCAGTCATGTATCCCATGCTTGCATGAGGTGCCGGGTGGTTTCCCGGAAGGTGGGGACTACCGGCCCCCGAGCGCCGGGTTGGTCTTGGGTCGCCGATGGGCATAGACTCTGGCAACCGATGGTCGCCACGGAGGCGGGACGCGTCGTGCGATTCACTGTGCCCCGTCCTCGTTGTTGCGGCTATCGTGGGAACGCGGCTATCTTGGCCAGGCAGCCGAGAAATGCGGTACCCGAAGGGCAGTGGCTCAATTGGAAGAGCACCGGTCTCCAAAACCGGCGGTTGGGGGTTCGAGTCCCTCCTGCCCTGCAAATAGCTCCTCACGGCGGCGTCTCGCGGGCGAGCGCGCCGGGATCTCCGCCACAAGCGGGAGATTCACGCCGAGAATGGTGCCGGACGGACCGACGACTCCTAAGGACTTCAGGTGACACAGACTGACGCCGACGCGAAGCCCGAAAAGGAGCGCAAGCGTCGTACGGGTCCGTTGACCTTCAGCAAGCAGGTCGTCGGCGAACTTCGCAAGGTTCGCTGGCCTACACGCCGCGAGCTCATCACCTACACGATCGTCGTCATCGTGTTCGTCCTCATCCTGGTCGGGTACGTCTCTCTGCTCGACTTCGGTTTCGGTGAAGCCGTCACCTGGCTCTACAGCACGTTCGGCAGCCCGGAGGCCTGATCCGGGCCCCACAATCCGGGGCTGATACGCGGCACGGCGCGCTCGCTGTGTCCGGCCTGGTCCCATCCCGGCCGATGAGACCGTAAGCTGGCAGAAACCGGCACCGGCGCTACCGATGGATGCGCCGATCCGCGAGCGCCTAACCGACGAGAGAAAGAGCAGCCGTGTCCGAGTCCCCACTGACCTCTGACGACCTCCCCGCTGAGGAAACTGATCAGTCGTCGGAGGAAGCGACCGGTCAGCACGCCGAGCAGGTGGAGCCCGAGGCGTCCGACGCCGGTGCGACCGGCGACGCCGCCGACACCATCGAGGGCGACGCCGCCGACGACGGTGACGAGGCCGTCGACGGTGAGGCGGGGGAGGCCGCTGCGCCCGAGCTGCCCAAGCTCGACCCCGTCGAGGAGTTCAAGATGGAACTCCGGCTGCTTCCTGGCGACTGGTACGTCGTGCACACCTATGCCGGTTACGAGAACCGGGTGAAGGCCAACGTCGAGAGCCGCACCCAGTCGCTCAACATGGAGGACTACATCTTCCAGGTCGAGGTGCCCACCCAGGAGGTCACCGAGGTCAAGAGCGGCAAGCGGCAGCAGGTCACCGAGAAGGTGCTGCCCGGCTACGTCCTGGTCCGGATGGAGCTCACCGACGAATCCTGGTCGGCGATCCGCAACACCCCGGGCGTTACGGGCTTCGTTGGCCTGTCCAACAAGCCGGCCCCGCTGAGCCTGCAGGAGGTCGCCGACCTCCTCGCGCCCGAGCCAGAGGAGGAGCCGGAGGAGACCAAGAAGGAGAAGCCCGAGGTCCGCTCGGACGTCGCCTACGAGGTCGGCGAGTCGGTCACCGTCATGGAGGGCCCCTTCGCCACGCTTCCGGCGACTGTGAGCGAGATCAACCCCGACACCCAGAAGCTCAAGGTGCTGGTGTCGATCTTCGGTCGCGAGACCCCGGTCGAGCTCGCCTTCAACCAGGTCTCCAAGATCTGACCCGTCTCCGCGCGCCGCGGGGCTTCCGATAGCCCGCTGGAGACCTCCCGCGGCGCGGCCATCGTCCGATGGCGCGTAGACTTGATGGGTCCGCCCTGCTGGGGTGGGCCCGTCGTGCCCCGCTCACGCGGGGCATTATTCGCGCTCCGCCCTGGGCCTGGCAGGGGCGCGCTACTCCACGCGGGTGATGGTGTTCGTCCGGCGCGGTTCGTGCGACCGCCCGGCCCACCATCCGCGCACCCCGCTGCTTCGCGTAAGCGGCGCGGATCGGCCCAGGCAAACACAGCAGATTAGGCAAAGGACCCGAAATGCCTCCGAAGAAAAAGGTTGCGGCCCTCGTCAAGGTTCAGCTTCCCGCTGGCCAGGCCACGCCGGCTCCGCCCGTCGGTACCGCTCTCGGTCCGCACGGCGTCAACATCATGGACTTCTGCAAGCAGTACAACGCTGCGACGGAAGCCCAGCGCGGCAGCGTCATCCCCGTTGAGATCACCATCTTCGAGGACCGCTCCTTCACCTTCATCACCAAGACGCCGCCGGCTCCGAAGCTGATCCTCAAGGCCGCCGGTATCGACAAGGGCGCCACGGACCCGAGCCGCACCACGGCCGGTTCCATCAGCCAGGACCAGGTCCGGGAGATCGCGCAGACCAAGCTGCCCGACCTCAACACCGACGACCTGGACAAGGCCGAGAAGATCGTGTCGGGCACGGCCCGCTCCATGGGCATCGTGATCAAGTAGCCCGTCCGGCGTCCCTCATACATCCGTGGCAGGGTCAGGCGCTGGCCCAGGACCACACGTCTCACAGGAGATTTTCGTGAAGCGCAGCAAGAACCACCGCAAGAGCAGTGAGCTGATCGACCGCAACAAGGTCTACGCTCCGGCCGACGCGGTGAAGCTGGCCAAGGAGACCAGCACCGTCAAGTTCGACGCGACCGTCGAGGTCGCCCTGCGCCTGGGTGTCGACCCGCGCAAGGCGGACCAGATGGTCCGCGGCACCGTCAACCTGCCGCACGGCACCGGCAAGACCGCTCGGGTCCTGGTCTTCGCCACCGGTGATCGGGCGGAGGCGGCGCGCGCCGCGGGCGCCGACTACGTCGGCGACGACGACCTCGTCCAGGAGATCCAGAACGGCTTCCTCGACTTCGACGCGGTCGTCGCCACCCCGGACCTCATGGGCAAGGTCGGCCGCCTCGGCCGCGTGCTCGGTCCGCGGGGCCTGATGCCGAACCCGAAGACCGGCACCGTCACCCCGGACGTGGCCAAGGCCGTGACCGACATCAAGGGCGGCAAGATCGAGTTCCGCGTGGACCGCCACGGGAACCTGCACTTCATCGTCGGCAAGCTCTCGTTCGACGACCAGAAGCTGGTCGAGAACTACAACGCGGCGCTCGACGAGGTGCAGCGCCTCAAGCCGTCCGCCGCGAAGGGCCGTTACATCAAGAAGGCCACCCTGACCACCACCATGGGCCCGGGCATCCCGCTCGAGGTCTGATCGCGTCAGGGGCACGCACAGCGAACAGCGGCGGGCGGGGTTTTCCCCGGCCGCCGCTGCTGTGTCGAGGGGCGCGGTCATGTCCGTGCCGACCGGACCGCACTCCGTCTGCCCCGCCCGCCCCTCCGGTCTCGCGCGCCACCGAAGGGGCGGAAGAAGCGGGTCAGGCCTGCATCTCACCGATCTGGTCATCGGCGGGGATGTCGAAGGAGACCTCGCCGATCTCGGAGAACTCCATCTCCATGTCGACCTCGTCGTCCTTCAGGGTGATGCGGTGCGGGACGCTGTCCTCGTCGGCCCACACGTTGAACACGAGTTCGCCCTCGATGTCCCCGTCGAAGAGCTCCTTGAGGGTCTCGCGCTGGTCGGCGTCCTCGGTGGCGTCGATGGACTCCTGGGTCAGCGAGCCGGTGAACTTGGTGGTCTCCTGTCCGTTGACCTCCTCGGTCCCGGAGTCCTTCACGTCCTCGACACCGGCCAGGGCCTCGGTGAGCTCGACGAAGTCGTCGATTTCGAAGTCCGGCATGTCCTCCCGGGACTCGGTGGTCGAGCGCACCCAGGGGGCGTCCCCGTGGAGCCCGTGGTCGTTCTTCACGTAGATGTCGTCGCCCACGTAGACCAGGGTGGTGCGGGTCAGGGCGTCGAGGCCGCCCGGGGGCTCCTGCCCGCCCATGGCCTCCACCATGGCGGCGGCGAACTCCTCGCCGAGGTCGACCTCCATGCGTGTCGCCTCCGGATCGTCCATGACCTGGTACGAGAAGGACGGGTGGAAGGTGCCGATGTCCTCGTCCTCCATGGTCATCTCGACGTCGACCCGGTAGTTGTCGAGTTCGGCCGTCTTCTCGCCGAACAGCGAGAAGATGTCGCCGGGTTTCTTGTCCGCCGCGGACTCCTGCTGCGGTTCGGCCTCGTGCGTCTTCTCGGGGGTGTCCTCGGCGGCACCGCCGCCGCATGCGGAGGTGACAAGGGCGAGGCCGCCAGCGGCGACCAGAGCGGGGATACGGGATCGCACTGCGTTGTTCGGCTTTCTCTCGGATGTAGGGGAAACCCATGAGCGGGGAACATGGGGCCGCAGGGACGCGGCATACCCCATGATTCCACCTAAGTGTGTCGAAACGGACGCATAGCCCGGCTTGTCCGCGAGCTGAGACCGGAGTGCGACCGAGCCGCTGTCGAATCGTCCTGCGGCGCGGAGTCGGCGTCCGCCGCGCCACCGGCCCCGGCTCCGTTCGCCGCACCGCCGGTCATCGGTTAGCATGGGGAACTGCCGAAGACCGCCGGTCGTCACCCAACGGGTGACCTAAGGTCCCACGTGAAGTGGGCGGCCTGCGCAGGTGTGCTGAGAGCTGTGGTGATCCCTGTCCCATGCGGACGGCTGTGTCCGTCCGCGGGCCGTCGAGGATTCCCCCGCCCCGTGCGCCTGCGCCGGGGCTTTTTTCATGCCCTCGCCCGCTATCACCTGGTCCCTTGGGAACCACCGGCGTTCACTGTTGGAAGGAGTCCCATGGCGAGGCCGGATAAGGCAGCCGCGGTCGCCGAGCTCACGGAGGAGTTCCGTGACTCGCAGGGCGCTGTGCTTGCCGAGTACCGGGGGCTCACTGTGGCGCAGCTCAGCGAGCTGCGTCGTAGCCTCGGCCAGAACGCGCGCTTCCGCGTCGTGAAGAACACGCTGACCAAGATCGCCGCCAATGAGGCTGGTCTTGGCGAGCAGGTCGGCGACCTGTTCGAGGGTCCCTCCGCCATCGCCTTCGTCCACGGTGACGTGGTCGAGGCCGCCAAGGGACTGCGTGACTTCGCGAAGGCGAACAAGCCGCTGGTGATCAAGGGCGCCGTCATCGACGGTAAGGCGATGTCGCCCGACGAGATCAACAAGCTGGCCGATCTTGAGTCCCGCGAGGTCATCCTCGCGAAGCTGGCCGGCGCGCTCAAGGCCAAGCAGGGCCAGGCCGCCGCCGTGTTCCAGGCTCTGCCGTCGAAGACCGTGCGGCTCGCTCAGGCGCTGCACGACAAGCGTACGGACGAGGCCTAAGAAACCCACGACCCTTGTCGGCGCGTCCGCGCCGATACGGCAAGGCTCGGCACGGCGTCGCCGGACGCGCGTGTTGCTAGAGAAAGAGAGATCGCAATCATGGCGAAGCTCAGCACCGAAGAGCTGCTGGAGCAGTTCGAGGGGATGACCCTTCTCGAGCTGGCCGACTTCGTGAAGCAGTTCGAGGAGAAGTTCGACGTCACCGCCGCCGCCCCGGCCGCGGCCGTTGTCGCCGCCCCCGCCGCCGGTGGTGGCGAGGCCGCCGCTGAGGAGGAGAAGGACGAGTTCGACGTCGTCCTTGAGTCCGCTGGCGACAAGAAGATCCAGGTCATCAAGGAGGTCCGTGGCCTCACGAGCCTCGGCCTGAAGGAGGCCAAGGACCTGGTCGACAACGCCCCGAAGCCGCTGCTTGAGGGCGTCAACAAGGAGAACGCCGAGAAGGCCAAGGCCGCCCTTGAGGGCGCCGGCGCCACGGTCACCCTCAAGTAGTCCAGCAGGACTGCGCCGCTGTTTCGCACAGCATCCTCCAGGGCGGTCCCCCTCCGCGGGGTGACCGCCCTTCGCTGTATCCCGCTGTCCTCCGTGACGTCCCCGACATCCATCCGCGCGGTGGGCGCCCGCCCTTTTTGGGCGGCGCCCCGTGTACGACCTGTACGTCCAGCTTGGCGCCGGCGCCTCCGAGCCGGGCACCCCGGTGTCCGGATCCGGTCGGGCCGGACCGAATGCCACCGAAGCGGTTGGGTTCCGGGCGTGCCGCGTCGCCGTGCGGGTGGAGCCGATGGGGCGTGGGGAAAGGTCCTGCGCCGTTTCGTGTCTCCGCGTGACTCCGCCATGACCGACTGATCGCGTTTGGCCCGTGTCTCCGATGTCCGGGATACTGGGAACGGTGGCGACCGGATGGCACCTGGACCTACAGGTCCTTCCCGGTTGTCCGGTCGTTCACACCCCCGGTGGCCTGTGGGACCTCTCACGGCGCCGACAGGCCCCTCCAAGCGGCCTCCGGGCTTGACGGATTCGTCGGTTGGGGCGATGCTGCGTGGTGTCGTGAATGACTCCGGGGGCCACGGTTGGACAGCGGTGTAGTATTCGGCTACACTGCCCTTTTGCGCTGCCCTTTGACGATCCGTGTGCCGGTGTCCGTGCGTTGTGTCCGATTCTTCGTGATCTCGGCGTTGCTCGTACGTGCTCCAGACCGGAGCCTCCGACTTCGACGGTACTCCGACACCTAGGGTCGTCCGGCGTGCGCGCGCATCAACCGCCACAAGCCTTCGGAAGGACCCCTGTTGGCAGCCTCGCGCAACGCCTCCGCTAACGCCCTTGGTCCGAACCGCGTTTCTTTCGCTCGCATTCAGGAACCACTCGAGGTCCCGAACCTTCTCGCCCTGCAGACCGACTCGTTCGACTGGCTGCTCGGCAACGAGAAGTGGCGTGCCCGAGTGGAGGCGGCCCGTAACGTCGGCCGTAAGGACGTTCCGGAGCAGTCCGGTCTCGAAGAGATCTTCGAGGAGATCAGTCCCATCGAGGACTTCTCGGGCACGATGTCGCTCTCGTTCCGCGACCATCGGTTCGAGCCGCCCAAGTACTCCGAAGAGGAGTGCAAGGACAAGGACATGACCTACTCCGCCCCGATGTTCGTCACGGCGGAGTTCATCAACAACGACACCGGTGAGATCAAGAGCCAGACGGTGTTCATGGGCGACTTCCCGCTCATGACCGTCAAGGGCACCTTCATCATCAACGGCACCGAGCGTGTCGTCGTGTCGCAGCTGGTCCGTTCGCCGGGCGTGTACTTCGATCGCCAGATCGACAAGTCCTCCGACAAGGACCTGTACGGATGCAAGGTCATCCCGTCGCGGGGCGCCTGGCTGGAGTTCGAGGTCGACAAGCGCGACTTCGTCGGTGTCCGCATCGACCGCAAGCGCAAGCAGGGCGTCACCGTCCTGCTCAAGGCGCTGGGGTGGACCACCGACCAGATCCTGGAGCGCTTCGGCCACTACGAGTCCATCCGCAACACGCTGGAGAAGGACCCCACCGCGGGTACCGACGACGCGCTGCTGGACATCTACCGCAAGCTGCGTCCGGGTGAGCCGCCCACGAAGGAGTCGGCCCAGGCGCTGCTGGAGAACCTGTACTTCAACCCCAAGCGCTACGACCTCGCCAAGGTCGGCCGGTACAAGATCAACAAGAAGCTCGGGGTCGATGCCGAGTACACCCAGGGCACGCTGACCGAAGACGACATCGTCGCCACCATCGACTACCTCGTCCGGCTGCACGCCGGTGAGGAGGAGCTGGAGACCGCCAACGGCTCCCTCCCGATCGAGACCGACGACATCGACCACTTCGGCAACCGCCGCCTGCGCACCGTCGGCGAGCTCATCCAGAACCAGGTCCGGCTGGGCCTGGCCCGCATGGAGCGCGTCGTCCGGGAGCGCATGACCACCCAGGACGTCGAGGCCATCACGCCGCAGACCCTGATCAACATCCGGCCGGTCGTCGCCTCCATCAAGGAGTTCTTCGGCACCAGCCAGCTGTCGCAGTTCATGGACCAGACCAACCCGCTGGCGGGTCTGACCCACAAGCGCCGCCTGTCGGCGCTGGGTCCGGGCGGTCTGTCCCGCGAACGCGCCGGCTTCGAGGTGCGCGACGTCCACCCGTCGCACTACGGCCGCATGTGCCCGATCGAGACGCCGGAAGGCCCGAACATCGGTCTGATCGGCTCGCTGGCCGGGTACGGCCGGGTCAACTCCTTCGGCTTCGTGGAGACCCCGTACCGCAAGGTGGTCGACGGCCGCCTGACCGACGAGGTCGTCTACCTGACCGCCGACGAAGAGGACCGTTTCGTCATCGCGCAGGCCAACACCCCGGTCAGCGCCGACGGCAACTTCGAGACCAACCGTGTCCTGGTCCGCCGTAAGGGCGGGGAGTTCGAGCTCGCCTCCGTGGACGAGGTCGACTACATGGACGTCTCGCCGCGCCAGATGGTGTCGGTCGCGACCTCCATGATCCCGTTCCTGGAGCACGACGACGCCAACCGCGCGCTCATGGGCTCCAACATGCAGCGCCAGGCGGTGCCGCTGCTGCGCGCCGAGGCCCCGGTCGTGGGTACCGGCATGGAGTACCGTGCCGCCACCGACGCCGGCGAGGTCGTCCTGGCGGAGAGCGCCGGTGTCGTCGAGGACGTCACCGCCGACTACGTCACCGTCATGGCCGATGACGGCTCGCGCAAGACCTACCGCCTGGGCAAGTTCCGCCGCAGCAACCAGGGCACCTGCTTCAACCAGCGCCCCATCGTCATCGAGGGGCAGCGGGTCGAGGAGCGCCAGGTGCTCGCCGACGGCCCCTCCACCGACCAGGGGGAGATGTCGCTCGGTAAGAACCTGCTCGTGGCCTACATGTCCTGGGAGGGCCACAACTACGAGGACGCGATCATCCTCTCCCAGCGCCTGGTGCAGGACGACGTCCTGTCCTCGATCCACATCGAGGAGCACGAGGTCGACGCCCGCGACACCAAGCTGGGCCCGGAGGAGATCACCCGCGAGATCCCCAACGTCAGCGACGAGGTCCTGGCCGACCTCGACGACCGCGGCATCATCCGCATCGGTGCCGAGGTCGTTGACGGCGACATCCTCGTCGGCAAGGTCACGCCCAAGGGTGAGACCGAGCTGACCCCGGAGGAGCGGCTGCTGCGCGCCATCTTCGGTGAGAAGGCGCGCGAGGTGCGCGACACCTCCCTGAAGGTTCCGCACGGTGAGTCCGGCAAGGTCATCGGCGTGCGCGTCTTCAGCCGCGACGAGGGCGACGAGCTGCCGCCCGGCGTCAACGAGCTGGTGCGCGTCTACGTCGCGCAGAAGCGCAAGATCACCGACGGCGACAAGCTCGCCGGCCGCCACGGCAACAAGGGCGTCATCGCCAAGATCCTCCCGCAGGAGGACATGCCGTTCATGGCCGACGGGACGCCGGTCGACATCATCCTCAACCCGCTGGGCGTTCCCGGTCGTATGAACGTCGGGCAGGTGCTGGAGGTCCACCTCGGCTGGCTGGCCAAGAACGGCTGGGAGGTCGACGGCGAGGACGAACCGTGGAAGCGCGCGCTTCGCGAGATCGGCGTCGAGTCCGCCGTGCCCGGCACCAAGGTCGCCACACCGGTGTTCGACGGTGTGCGCGAGGACGAGATCGGCGGCATGCTGGCCTCCACCCTCCCCAACGCGGACGGTGAGCGCCTGATCGGCCCGGACGGCAAGACCACGCTGTACGACGGGCGTACCGGCGAGCCGTTCGCCCAGCCGATCTCCGTCGGCTACAAGTACATCCTCAAGCTGCACCACCTGGTCGACGACAAGATCCACGCGCGCTCCACCGGCCCGTACTCCATGATCACCCAGCAGCCGCTGGGCGGTAAGGCGCAGTTCGGTGGCCAGCGCTTCGGCGAGATGGAGGTCTGGGCGCTGGAGGCCTACGGCGCCGCCTACGCCCTGCAGGAGCTGCTCACGATCAAGTCGGACGACGTCCTGGGCCGCGTGAAGGTCTACGAGGCGATCGTCAAGGGCGAGAACATCCCCGAACCGGGCATCCCTGAATCCTTCAAGGTGCTCATCAAGGAGATGCAGTCGCTCTGTCTGAACGTGGAGGTGCTGTCCAGTGACGGTATGTCCATCGAGATGCGGGACACAGATGAGGACGTCTTCCGTGCAGCGGAAGAACTGGGGATCGACCTTGGTCGGCGCGAGCCGAGCAGTGTCGAAGAGGTCTAACTTCCGCGATCTTCAAGAGCAGGGGACGAAATAAGTGCTCGACGTCAATTTCTTCGACGAGCTGCGCATTGGCCTCGCGACCGCCGACGACATCCGCCAGTGGTCGCACGGCGAGGTCAAGAAGCCGGAAACCATCAACTACCGAACCCTGAAGCCGGAGAAGGACGGACTCTTCTGCGAGAAGATCTTCGGTCCCACTCGCGACTGGGAGTGCTACTGCGGTAAGTACAAGCGGGTCCGCTTCAAGGGCATCATCTGTGAGCGCTGCGGGGTCGAGGTCACCCGGGCGAAGGTCCGTCGTGAGCGCATGGGCCACATCGAGCTCGCCGCTCCGGTGACCCACATCTGGTACTTCAAGGGCGTGCCCAGCCGCCTGGGGTACCTGCTCGACCTTGCCCCGAAGGATCTCGAAAAGATCATCTACTTCGCGGCCTACATGGTCACCTGGGTCGACACCGAGGCGCGTGAGCGCGACATGCAGTCGCTCGAAGCGCACATCTCGGTGGAGCGCCAGCACCTCGAACAGCGGCGGGACTCCTCGGTCGAGGAGCGCCACCGCAAGCTTGAGGCCGACCTCGCCGAGCTGGAGGAGCAGGGCGCCAAGGGCGACGCGCGCCGCAAGGTGCGCGAGTCCGCCGAGCGCGAGATGCGGCAGATCCGCGAGCGCGTGCAGCGCGAGATCGACCGCCTCGAAGAGGTCTGGAACCGCTTCAAGAACCTCAAGGTCCAGGACCTTGAGGGCGACGAGATGCTCTACCGCGAGATGCGGGACCGCTTCGGGAAGTACTTCCGCGGCGGCATGGGCGCCCAGGCCATCCAGGAGCGCCTGGCCAACTTCGACCTCGACGCCGAGGCCGAGAAGCTGCGCGAGACCATCCGCAGCGGCAAGGGCCAGAAGAAGGCCCGCGCCCTGAAGCGGCTCAAGGTCGTCGCGGCGTTCCTCAACACCCGGAACAGCCCGATGGGCATGGTCCTGGACTGCGTCCCGGTCATCCCGCCGGACCTGCGTCCGATGGTGCAGCTCGACGGTGGCCGCTTCGCGACCTCCGACCTCAACGACCTGTACCGCCGGGTGATCAACCGGAACAACCGCCTCAAGCGGCTGCTCGACCTCGGTGCGCCCGAGATCATCGTCAACAACGAGAAGCGGATGCTGCAGGAGGCCGTCGACGCGCTGTTCGACAACGGCCGCCGCGGCCGACCGGTCACCGGTCCGGGCAACCGTCCGCTGAAGTCGCTGTCCGACATGCTCAAGGGCAAGCAGGGCCGGTTCCGCCAGAACCTGCTCGGCAAGCGCGTCGACTACTCGGGCCGGTCGGTCATCGTCGTCGGCCCGACCCTGAAGCTGCACCAGTGCGGTCTGCCCAAGCAGATGGCCCTGGAGCTGTTCAAGCCGTTCGTGATGAAGCGCCTGGTCGACCTGAACCACGCGCAGAACATCAAGAGCGCCAAGCGGATGGTCGAGCGCTCCCGCCCCGTGGTGTGGGACGTCCTCGAAGAGGTCATCACCGAGCACCCGGTGCTGCTCAACCGTGCGCCCACCCTGCACCGCCTGGGCATTCAGGCCTTCGAACCGCAGCTGGTCGAGGGCAAGGCCATCCAGATCCACCCGCTCGTCTGCACCGCGTTCAACGCGGACTTCGACGGTGACCAGATGGCCGTGCACCTGCCTCTGTCTGCGGAGGCCCAGGCTGAGGCGCGCCTGCTCATGCTGGCGACCAACAACATCCTCAAGCCGTCCGACGGCAAGCCGGTCACCATGCCGACGCAGGACATGATCATCGGCCTCTACTACCTGACCACTCTCAAGGAGAATGCGAAGGGCGAGGGCCGCTCGTTCCGCACGCCGGCCGAGGCGATCATGGCCTACGACAACGGCGAGCTCGACCTGCAGGCCAAGATCGTGCTCCGGATCGACGGCGACGTCCCGCCGCCGCGCGACTGGGAGGAGCCGGAGGGCCGCGAGCCCGGAGAGTCCTACCTGCTGGAGACCACGCTCGGGCGGTACCTCTTCAACGAGACCACGCCGCTCGACTACCCGTACGTCAACCACCAGATGGGCAAGAAGCAGATCTCGGTCCTGGTCAACGACCTGGCCGAGGGCTACGACAAGGTCCAGGTCGCCACGACGCTCGACGCCCTGAAGGACGCCGGGTACCACTGGGCGACACGCTCGGGCCTGACCATCGGTATCGGCGACGTCCTGGCGCCTCCCGGCAAGCAGGAGATCCTGGACGGCTACGAGAACCAGGCCGACAAGATCCAGCGGGAGTACGACCGCGGTCTGATCACCGACGATGAGCGCCGTCAGGAGCTCACCGAGATCTGGACCAAGGCCACCAACGAGGTCGCCCAGGTCATGGAGGACAACTTCCCCGTCGACAACCCGGTGTGGATGATGGTCCAGTCCGGGGCCCGTGGTAACCCGATGCAGGTCCGGCAGATCGCCGGTATCCGTGGCCTGGTGTCCAACACCAGGGGTGAGACCATCCCGCGTCCGATCAAGTCCTCCTACCGCGAGGGCCTGTCCGTGCTGGAGTACTTCATCTCCACGCACGGTCAGCGGAAGGGTCTGGCCGACACCGCGCTCCGGACCGCTGACTCCGGGTACCTCACCCGGCGTTTGGTGGACGTCGCCCAGGACGTCATCGTCCGCGAGGTCGACTGCGGCACGGATCGCTCGCTGTGGCAGGAGATCGGTGAGAAGAACGCCGCCGGCGTCGTCGTGCGCAAGCACAACGTCGAGAACACCGGTTTCGGCCGCACGCTCGCCGAGGACGTCGTGGTCAACGGCGAGATCATCGTGCCCGCGGGTGGCGATACCTCCGAGTCCAACATCGACAAGCTGGTCGCGGCCGGTGTCGAGCGGGTGCGCGTCCGCAGCTCGCTGACCTGTGAGGCCAAGATCGGCGTCTGCTCGACCTGCTACGGCCGCTCCATGGCGACCGGCAAGGCCGTCGACGTCGGTGAGGCCATCGGCATCATCGCCGCGCAGTCCATTGGTGAGCCGGGTACCCAGCTGACCATGCGGACCTTCCACATGGGTGGTTCCGCCGGTGCGGACATCACCCACGGTCTGCCCCGTGTCCAGGAGCTCTTCGAGGCCCGTATCCCCAAGGGTGTGGCCCCGATCGCCGAGCTGCCGGGCCGGATCCGGATCGACGACACCGAGAAGAGCCGGAAGATCGTCCTGATCCCGGACGACGGCTCCGACGAGATCGCCTACCCGGTGCCCATGCGGGCCCAGCTGATGGTGAGCGACGGCGACCAGGTCACCGTCGGCCAGCAGCTGATCGCGGGTGCGATCAACCCGCACGAGGTGCTCCGCATCCAGGGTCCGCGCGCGGTGCAGCAGCACCTCGTGTCGGAGGTCCAGGAGGTCTACAAGTCGCAGGGTGTCTCGATTCACGACAAGCACATCGAGATCATCGTGCGGCAGATGCTCAAGCGGGTGAACATCCTGGAGTCGGGCGACACCTCGCTGCTGCCCGGCGAGATGGTGGAGCGTCCGAAGTTCGAGGCGATCAACCGCGAGGTCGTGGCCGAAGGCGGCCAGCCCGCGGCCGGTCGACCGGTTCTTCTGGGCATCACCAAGGCATCGCTGGCCACGGAGTCGTGGCTGTCGGCGGCCTCCTTCCAGGAGACCACTCGGGTGCTCACCGAGAACGCGATTCACGGCAAGAGCGACCCGCTGGTCGGTCTCAAGGAGAACGTCATCATCGGTAAGCTCATCCCGGCGGGTACCGGACTTCCGAAGTACCGCAATATCCGGGTGGAGCCGACCGAGGAGGCGAAGGCGTCGATGTACTCTGTCTCGGGCTACGACGAGCCCAGCGAGTACACCTTCGGTCAGGGATCCGGTGAGGCGGTTCCGCTGGAGGAGTACGACTTCGGCCCCTACAACAGGTGACGTCGAGGGACGACCGGTGAGATCGATTGATTGATCTGGCAGCGGCGGTAGTCCACTCCGGAAGGGGTGGAACTACCGCCGTTCGTCGTTCCCGGTCGGCATACTCGGATTCGGATGGGGACTCAAGCGCGCAGGCGCGGTCTGGAGAACGAACACAGTGACGGACAACGGGGGAGGGCGGTACGGGTCATCGGATAAGGAGCAGGAGCGGCAGAAGCCGGGCTCCTGGTTCACCCCGACTGGCGACCGGTACCGCACACAGGCGCATTACCAGGACCCCTACGCGGGGAACGACGAAGTCGACGGTGCGGCGGGCGACACCGCACCGGCACGCGACGCGGACAGCACGCCCGGCTCCTTCGGTGGGTTCCCGAACACCGGCGGCTACCCGGGGCTGAGCGGAACGCGCCCCGGGATGGCGGAGCCGTACCCCGCGGCTCTCGGCGGCCTGGGGGCGGACACGCGTGAGCCCGCGGGCGCCCAGACGCCGCAGAGCGAACCGCGGCCGGTGCCCGGGCAGGACCTCCCGGGGGGCCTGCCGCCGCTTCCCGGTACGCCTCGCTACCCCGGAGCCACCGGCGGGCAGCCGCCCGTCAGCGGACCAACGTCCGCTGACGGGCCGTCGTCCACCGGCGGCACCCCGGCGACGGGAGAGCAGCAGCCGCTGGGCGGCCAGCCGCCCGCGGGCGCGCCGACCTACGGCGACGATCGGCCCGGCACGCGGGAACCGGATACCGGGCCGATGCCGACCACCCCCCAGTACGATCTGGGCACCGGGTCGGCCCCGGCCTACGACCCCCGCACCGCACCCGGTCTTCCGCCCTACGCGCCCGGCACCCCCGCCCCCTACGCCGGGCCGGGGGAACCGGCGACCGGTTCCGTGCCGTCAGCGGCCCCCACCGGGGACGACACTGCCGGGGAGACGCCGGACCGCCCCACGCCGGGCGCCCCTGACCACGCTGCCCCATCGGCCCCCTCCACCGGGGAGAGTACCGAGGAGGCCCCCGTCGGTGGCGTCTACCGGGTGCCCACCGGTGCGCAGCCGGCGTGGACGCCCCAGGGCGACCTGCCGGACCTGCCGTTCAACGTTCCCGGCGGCTCGGGCGGCTACCCCGGGTTCGGATCGAGCGTGCGCCGTGAGCGTGCCGACACTCCGTTCGAGCCGGCCGGCGAGGAGGAGGCGCATCCCGCCTCCACCCCCGATCAGCAGGACGACCGAGGGGCGGACCGCGCTGCCTTCGGCCGGGAGCCCGGCCACGCGGCGGAGACCGCCTGGTCGGGATCGGTTCCGCGGGCACCTGTCCCGGAGCCGGCCCAGCCGGACGCTTCCTCCGCCCCACCGTTCGGCACCCCCGCCCTCGGCGCCGACAGCGACGTCCGCTACGAACCGGAGCAGGCGGACCACGCGAGCGACCCGACCCCCGCACCCCCCGCGACCCCCGCCGACGAAACGGACTTCGCCCCCTCCTCGGCCCCCACGGCCGTGCCCCCGTACGCGGACCAGCCTGAGCGGTGGTACCGCATTGACACGTCCGGGCCCCAGCCCGGCTACGGGTATGACGGACTCCCCGACGGCGGCACGCCGAGCATCCCCGGAAGCGGCCCGCAGGACACATTCGCGTCCCCGCGCGACGAGCTCGGCCGCCCCGCCTTCGGTGAACCCTTCGGCGCCCCGCGGGCGGCGACGACCGGCGGGTTCCCGGCGGTGCCGCCGGAACCGGCCGCACCGTCCGTCGGGGGCTACCCGGGCGATGGCACGGACCACGGCCGCCGCGACGCCCGGTGGGACGACCCCCTGAGCGCAGGCGGCTCCTGGACGCCGTCGGACGGTGCCGCCCCGGGGGGCGGCCGGGAGCGGTCCGCCGGATCGGCGGACGCGCCGCTGCCCACCGGCGAGTACACCGACGAGCTGTCCCGGCCCTATATGGGGCGGAAGGCCGCGAAGGAGCCTCCCGCCGGCACCTCCACCGGTCAGTGGGAGAGCCCGTGGGCCGCCACCGACGTTCCCCCACCGACTACCGGCCCGTTCGCGCGGATCGACCCGCTCGCTCCGCCGCCCGCCGAGAGCGAGACCGCGCGCGACGGAGCGGAGCCGCCGCAGGGCGCGGAGGCTCCCGGGGGCGGGACCCCCGCGCCCGGCGGATCGTCGTCGGAGCTGGGCGGCGACCTGGGCACGGGCAGCGGAAACACCTGGGCGTTCAGCAGGGACGATCCCCGCCTGCCCGATTCCGTGCGCGACGCCGCGCTCCAGGCCGAGCAGAGGCGGCGGGACGGTTCGCCCCAGCACACCACGCAGTTCTTCGCGGCCGAGTACGCCGGTCCACCGCCCGCGGACTCCGACCCGAGTGCGGAGGGTGCACCGGCGGGCGACGACCCGCTGGCGGCCATCGCCGCCCAGCAGGCGCAGGCACGCGCGCAGGAGACCGGGGCGCCCGGCTCCGACGAAGGGGCGCGCTTGGACGACTGGGGCGCGCGGCTGAGCCCGATGTCGTCGCCGCAGCGGGCGGTCGAGGACGAACTCGGCCCGGACCGGCGCGGCGAGGCCGAGTACGACCCGCGCGGCGACGCGTTCGGTCGCGGCTCCGGCGCCGACGACCCGCAGGCCTACGCCCCCGACGCGCGGTCCTACGCCGCCGAGCCGTGGGCACCGCGGCCCGACGACGCGTGGTCCGCTCCTGCACCGTCGGCACAGCACGCCTCGGAGAACTGGGCGGAGAAGACGAGCTACGCGGACGCGATGCAGGGAACGCAGGCGATGCCCGCGATCTCCGACGAGCTCGGCGCCTACACCAGCCGCCCCGCGGGGGACCGCCCCGCGGAGTACGGTGACGACGGCGGCCCCGACGACCGCTACGGATACGGCGACCCCTATGCCGAGGACGGGCGCGGCGGCTGGCCCGGTCACGACGGTGACGACCACAGGCCCGGCCCCGACCAGGGCTATGCCGACGATCGCGAACCGGACGCCTACGGCCACGACGCTCCCGACCACGATGGCCGCTTCGGCCCCGACGGCGGTGCCCCCTACGCTCCGGAGCCGGGGCACGGGGACCGGTACGACGGCGACCACGACGCGCACGGGGCCGAGGGCTACGACGGCGAGGTTGGCGCCGGGTACTACGACGACGAGGGATACGACGCCTACGCCGAGCCCGCACGCGGGGAACCGTCCCCGCGCGGGGGGCGGGGCCGCGGCGGCCGCGACCCCATCGCCGAGGACTTCCCCGGTTTCAGCGACGGCCCGGTCAGCGGCGGCGATCCCTACCCGGGGTACGACAACATCGACTACTGGCCGGAGACCGACTCCGGGGCCACCACCACGCTGTGGCTCGGCATTCTCGGGCTCGTGCCGGTGATCGGCCTGTTCACGGCGCTCGCGGCGTTCGTCACCGGGCCGAAGGCCAAGCGCAACATCCAGGCCTCCGACGGTGAGCTCGAAGGGCTGAACCTGGTGACCACCGGCACTATCCTCGCGGCGATCGGCATCGTGCTGTTCCTCGTCGAGGCCGCGACGGTCGTCATGATGTTCATTTGAGCGGAGGGGCCCGGACCCCGCGTTCGAGCGACGGCGCCCCGCCCACCCCGAGCGACACGGGGCCGGGCGGGGCGCCGTCGTCGTGATCGTCACCACGCATGCGGCCCTGATCACCGCTCCGTTTCCGGGCGACATGCCGAGGCCATGGGATCGGGGGCGCGTCGTGTTTCCCTGTGGTATAGAGATTCCGTACCGGGTGCGGCCGTCGGCCAACCCGACCACTGCTCTGACGGCGTACACTGGTAGTGGCCTACGGCAGCATGCGGCTCCGGAGTACGGGTACCGCGGGGCGCTGGTCTTTACGTTTTGACCAGGCAGAACCGATTCGGTACTCTCTAACTTCGTGCCCGTGAGTCAACGGGTCACACGTGTGTGCTTTTTCGCCGGTCCCGCATGCGGGCGGCGAGGAAGAGTGCCACGTGACACCTCCTCCCACGTGATTCGACCACCAGGTCGGGCGTATCGATATTCGCCATGCTTGGGGTAGAGCGCGACACGCCCGGATTCGGGGGTCGGGAGGAACGGGAAATTCAGCAGGTCAATAGCGATATCGGCTAACAGAACCGGCGTAGGTCACGAGAAAGACGGAGACGCGGTGCCCACCATCCAGCAGCTGGTCCGCAAGGGCCGACAGGACAAGCTCACAAAGAGCCAGACCCCGGCGCTGAAGGGGAGTCCGCAGCGTCGTGGTGTGTGCACGCGTGTTTACACCACCACGCCCCGGAAGCCGAACTCCGCGCTGCGCAAGGTCGCCCGTGTGAAGTTGAGCAGCGGTATCGAGGTCACTGCCTACATTCCCGGTGTCGGGCACAACCTGCAGGAGCACTCCATCGTGCTCGTGCGCGGTGGCCGCGTGAAGGACCTGCCGGGCGTCCGGTACAAGGTCATCCGCGGTTCGCTGGACACTCAGGGCGTCCGTAACCGCAAGCAAGCGCGTAGCCGTTACGGCGTTAAGAAGGAGAAGTAAGCATGCCGCGCAAGGGCCCGGCGCCGAAGCGCCAGCTGATCACTGACCCCGTCTACGGGTCGCCGCTGGTTACCGCACTGATCAACAAGGTGCTGCTGGACGGCAAGCGCTCCATCGCCCAGGGGATCGTCTACGACGCCCTCGAGGGCTCCCGCGAGAAGACGGGACAGGACCCGCTCGTGGTTCTGAAGCGTGCTCTGGACAACGTGAAGCCCTCCCTTGAGGTGCGCAGCCGCCGCGTTGGTGGCGCCACCTACCAGGTGCCGGTTGAGGTCCGTGCGTCGCGGAGCACCACGCTCGCTCTCCGCTGGCTCGTCACCTACGCGCGCCAGCGCCGTGAGAAGACGATGACCGAGCGTCTGATGAACGAGCTGGTCGACGCCAGCAACGGTCTTGGCGCGAGCGTCAAGCGCCGCGAGGACACGCACAAGATGGCGGAGTCGAACAAGGCTTTCGCCCACTACCGCTGGTAATCCCCGCGGCCGAATCGATACGAGAGACCGAGAGAAGACGAGCCACATGGCTACCACTGCTCTTGACCTAGCCAAGGTCCGCAACATCGGGATCATGGCGCACATCGACGCGGGTAAGACCACGACGACCGAGCGGATCCTCTACTACACCGGCGTGACCTACAAGGTCGGTGAGGTCCACGATGGCGCGGCCACCATGGACTGGATGAAGGAGGAGCAGCAGCGAGGGATCACGATCACCTCGGCTGCTACCACCACCCATTGGGACGACCACACCATCAACATCATCGACACGCCCGGCCACGTGGACTTCACGGTCGAGGTCGAGCGGGCGCTGCGTGTGCTCGACGGTGCGGTCGCGGTGTTCGACGCCAAGGAAGGCGTCGAGCCCCAGTCCGAGCAGGTGTGGCGCCAGGCCGACCGGTACAACGTCCCGCGTATCTGCTTCGTCAACAAGATGGACAAGATCGGCGCCGAGTTCCACCGCTGCGTGGACATGCTGGCCGACCGCCTCGGGGCCAACCCGCTGGCGATCCAGCTTCCGATCGGTGCCGAGTCCGACTTCAAGGGCGTCATCGACCTTGTCCACATGAAGGCGCTCGTCTGGAACGCCGAGGCGAAGCTGGGCGAGATGTACGACACGGTCGACATCCCGGAGACGCACGCCGAGGCCGCCCGCGAGGCGCACGACAAGATGATCGAGACGCTGGCCGAGGCCGACGACGAGATCATGGAGCTCTACCTGGAGGGCGTCGAGCCCACGGTGGAGCAGATCGTGCCCGCCATCCGGCGCGCCACCATCGCGGGGACCGCGGTTCCGGTGCTGTGCGGCACCGCGTTCAAGAACAAGGGCGTGCAGCCCCTGCTCGACGCGGTCACCGCCTACCTGCCCTCGCCCCTGGACGTCGAGTCCGTCACCGGTCACGACCCCAAGGACGAGTCCGAGGAGGCCAGCCTCAGCCGCAAGCCGAGCGAGGAAGAGCCCCTCGCTGCTCTGGTCTTCAAGATCATGAGCGACCCGCACCTGGGCAAGCTGACGTACCTGCGCGTCTACTCCGGCGTTCTGGAGGCCGGCACGCAGGTGCTGAACAGTGTCAAGGGGCGCAAGGAGCGCATCGGCAAGATCTACCGGATGCACTCCAACAAGCGCGAGGAGATCGCGCGTGTCGGTGCCGGTGACATCGTCGCCGTCATGGGCCTGAAGGACACCACGACGGGTGAGACGCTGTGCGACTCCGCGCAGCCGATCGTCCTGGAGTCGATGAGCTTCCCGGCCCCGGTCATTCGAGTCGCCGTCGAGCCGAAGACCAAGAGCGACCAGGAGAAGCTGGGCGTCGCGATCCAGCGTCTGGCCGACGAGGACCCGTCCTTCCAGGTCTCCACCGACGAGGAGACCGGCCAGACCATCATCGCCGGTATGGGTGAGCTCCACCTTGAGGTGCTCGTCAACCGGATGCGCGACGAGTTCAAGGTCGAGGCGAACATCGGTAAGCCCCAGGTGGCCTACCGCGAGACCATTCGCAAGAAGGTCGAGAAGGTCGAATACACCCACAAGAAGCAGACGGGTGGTTCGGGCCAGTTCGGTCGCGTCATCATCGACCTCGAGCCCCTCGCGGCCGATGGCGACGGTGACAGCGGCGGTTACGAGTTCGTCAACAACATCACCGGTGGCCGCATCCCGCGGGAGTACATCCCGTCCGTGGACGCGGGCTGCCAGGAGGCTGCCGAGTTCGGTGTCCTCGCGGGGTACCCCCTGGTCGGGATCAAGGTCTCCCTGCAGGACGGCGCCTACCACGACGTCGACTCCTCCGAACTCGCCTTCAAGGTCGCCGGCTCCATGGCGTTCAAGGAGGCGGCGCGCAAGGCCAAGCCGGTTATTCTCGAGCCGGTCATGGCGGTCGAGGTCACGACGCCCGAGGACTACATGGGCGACGTGATCGGTGACCTGAACAGCCGACGCGGTCAGATCCAGTCGATGGAGGAGCGCGCCGGAACCCGGCTCGTCAAGGCCCTGGTGCCTCTGTCGGAGATGTTCGGCTACGTGGGTGACCTGCGCAGCCGAACCCAGGGTCGAGCCAACTACACGATGGTGTTCGACTCCTACGTCGAGGTGCCGAGCAACGTCCAAGAAGAGATCGTTGCGAAGGCGCGCGGCGAATAACCGCGGACACGTAACCAGTCAGCTAGCAATCCTGTACGTCTAGGAGAAGTCCAGTGGCGAAGGCCAAGTTCGAGCGGACCAAGCCGCACGTAAACATCGGCACCATCGGTCACATCGACCACGGTAAGACCACGCTTACCGCCGCTATCACCAAGGTTCTGCACGAGGCGTACCCGGACCTCAATCCGTTCACGCCGTTCGAGGACATCGACAACGCTCCGGAGGAGCGCGAGCGCGGTATCACCATCTCCGTCGCTCACGTCGAGTACCAGACCGAGGCGCGTCACTACGCCCACGTTGACTGCCCGGGTCACGCGGACTACGTGAAGAACATGATCACCGGTGCCGCCCAGATGGACGGGGCCATCCTCGTCGTGGCCGCCACCGACGGCCCGATGCCGCAGACCAAGGAGCACGTGCTCCTGGCCCGCCAGGTCGGCGTTCCGTACATCGTCGTCGCCCTGAACAAGGCCGACATGGTGGACGACGAGGAGATCTTCGAGCTCGTCGAGCTTGAGATCCGTGAGCTGCTCACCGAGTACGAGTTCCCGGGCGACGACGTCCCGGTCGTCAAGGTCTCCGCGCTCAAGGCGCTGGAGGGCGACTCCGACGCCGCCAACGGTGTCCTGGAGCTCATGAAGGCCGTGGACGAGAGCATCCCCGAGCCGCAGCGTGCCACCGACAAGCCGTTCCTGATGCCGATCGAGGACGTCTTCTCGATCACCGGTCGCGGCACCGTCGTCACCGGCCGCATCGAGCGCGGCATCATCAAGGTCAACGAGACCGTCGACATTGTCGGCATCAAGGAAGAGAAGCAGACGACCACCGTCACCGGTGTCGAGATGTTCCGCAAGCTCCTCGACGAGGGCCACGCGGGCGACAACGTCGGTCTGCTGCTGCGCGGCACCAAGCGCGAGGACGTCGAGCGCGGCCAGGTTGTCATCAAGCCGGGCACGACCACCCCGCACACGGAGTTCGAGGCGCAGGTCGTCATCCTCTCCAAGGACGAGGGTGGCCGCCACACGCCCTTCTTCAACAACTACCGCCCGCAGTTCTACTTCCGGACCACGGACGTCACCGGCGTCGTCACGCTGCCCGAGGGCACCGAGATGGTCATGCCGGGCGACAACACCGCCATGACGGTCCAGCTGATCCAGCCGGTCGCCATGGAAGAGGGTCTGAAGTTCGCCATCCGCGAGGGTGGCCGGACCGTCGGCGCGGGCCGCGTTACCAAGATCATCAAGTAGCAGCAACGCGCAGGGGCGGCATGAGTCCGCCCCTGTGTGGCGGCCGGGCCCTGCGGCGCCCTTTTCCGGGGCGCCGCGCAACCCGGGCCCGGCCGCCACACCATGAACGACGTCATCGGGCTCTGTAGCGGTGATGCACCTCCAGGGGACAGCCCTGTAGCAGTTTCTCAGGTGAATAGAGCCTCAAGACTTAAAGGGCAGCCTCTGCAGGGCACAGGGCCGGTCAACTGGCACCGCGCCTCTACGGACACTAAGCGAAGGACGAAAAGGCCACCATGGCGGGACAGAAGATCCGCATTCGGCTCAAGGCCTATGACCACGAGGTCATCGACAGCTCGGCTCGAAAGATCGTCGAGACCGTGACGCGGACTGGCGCGAGCGTCGCTGGCCCGGTGCCGTTGCCGACGGAGAAGAACGTTTACTGTGTCATCCGCTCGCCGCACAAGTACAAGGACTCGCGCGAGCACTTCGAGATGCGCACGCACAAGCGGCTGATCGACATCATCGACCCGACGCCGAAGACCGTCGACTCGCTCATGCGGCTCGACCTTCCGGCCGGCGTCGACATCGAGATCAAGCTTTAAGGGACGCACAGACATGGCCACCAAGCAGATCAAGGGAGTTCTGGGCGAGAAGCTCGGCATGACCCAGGTCTTCGACGAGTCGGGCAAGATCGTGCCCGTCACCGTTGTGAAGGCCGGTCCGTGCGTCGTGACGCGCGTCCGTACCCCGGAGACCGACGGTTACTCCGCCGTCCAGCTCGGCTTCGGGAAGATCAACCCGCGCAAGGTGAACAAGCCGCTCGGCGATTACCTGCGCAAGCACGAGCTCACCCCTCGCCGCCACTATGTCGAGGTTCGCACCTCCGACGCCACCGAGTACCAGCTCGGCCAGGAGGTCACCGCCGACGTGTTCGAGGTCGGCCAGAAGGTCGACATCACGGGCAAGACCAAGGGCAAGGGCTTCGCCGGTGTCATGAAGCGCCACGGCTTCCACGGCCTGAGCGCGACGCACGGCACCCAGCGCAAGCACCGCTCGCCGGGCGCCATCGGCGGCTGCGCCACGCCCGGCCGCGTGTTCAAGGGCGTGCGGATGGCCGGGCGCATGGGCAACCGGCGCAAGACCGTGCAGAGCCTGACCGTGCAGTCGGTGGACGCGGAGAAGGGCATCATCCTGGTCAAGGGCGCGGTTCCCGGCCCCAACGGCGGGCTGGTGCTCGTCCGTACCGCCGCGAAGGGGGACAAGTAAGACATGGCGACGATCGAGGTCAAGAACCCCGACGGCGCGGCCGGCCGGAGCATCGAGCTCCCTGACGCGATCTTCGACCAGCAGGCGAACATCCCGCTGATGCACCAGGTCGTGAACGCGCAGCTGGCCGCCGGGCGCCAGGGGACCCACGCCACCAAGACCCGCGGCGCCGTCCGCGGCGGTGGCAAGAAGCCCTACCGCCAGAAGGGCACCGGCCGGGCCCGCCAGGGTTCCATCCGGGCTCCGCAGTACACCGGTGGTGGCACGGTCCACGGGCCGCAGCCGCGCGACTACGCCCAGCGTACGCCCAAGAAGATGAAGGCCGCCGCTGTCCGCGGGGCCCTCTCCGACCGGGCGCGCAACGGGCGCGTGCACGTCATCAGCGACTTCGTCGCTCCCGACGTCACCACCAAGCGCACCCAGACCGCTCTGAAGGCGCTGCGCCAGCTCACCGACTCCGACAAGGTGCTGGTGGTCCTGGCCCACGAGGACGAGCACAACCGTCTGGCGCTGGGGAACCTGCGCGAGGTGCACATCCTCGACTCCGACCAGGTGAACACCTACGACGTCCTCTACGCGGACGACGTCGTCTTCACCGAGGCGGGCTACGAGGAGTTCCTGGCTCACGCGTCCGGTGCCGCGAAGGCAGCGACGTCTCAGGAGGACGACCAGTGAGGATCCCCGACCCTCGGGACATCATCGTCGAGCCGGTGATTTCCGAGAAGAGCTACGGCCTGATGGACCAGAACCAGTACACGTTCCTGGTCCGGCCCGACGCCAACAAGACGCAGATCAAGATCGCGGTGGAGAAGATCTTCGACGTGAAGGTCACCTCCGTGAACACGATCAACCGTCAGGGCAAGCGGAAGCGTACGCGCTTCGGTTACGGGAAGCGTCCCGACACCAAGCGCGCGGTCGTGAGCCTGCGTGAGGGCGACCGGATCGACATCTTCGGCGTCTGATCAGGTTCGCCTGACCGCTTCATCCCGAGTAACACGCAAAGGAATGCACGAAGAAGATGGGCATTCGTAAGTACAAGCCGACGACACCGGGTCGTCGCGGTTCCAGCGTGAGCGACTTCGTCGAGATCACGCGCTCGGAGCCGGAGAAGTCCCTGGTGCGTCCGCTTCACTCCAAGGGCGGGCGAAACGGCCACGGCCGTATCACCGCTCGCCACCAGGGTGGCGGACACAAGCGCGCCTACCGCGTCATCGACTTCCGTCGCCACGACAAGGACGGTGTCCCGGCCAAGGTCGCTCACATCGAGTACGACCCGAACCGCACCGCGCGCATCGCCCTGCTCCACTACGTCGACGGGGAGAAGCGCTACATCCTCGCCCCGGCCGGCCTGAAGCAGGGCGACAAGGTGGAGAACGGCCCCACCTCGGACATCAAGCCGGGCAACTGCCTGCCGCTGCGCAACATCCCCACGGGTACGTTCGTGCACGCGGTCGAGCTGAAGCCGGGCGGCGGTGCCAAGCTGGGCCGTTCCGCTGGCACGCAGATCCAGCTGCTCGCCAAGGAGGGCGCCTACGCCACGCTGCGTATGCCGTCCGGTGAGATGCGCCAGGTCGAGGTCACCTGCCGGGCCACGGTGGGACAGGTCGGCAACGCCGAGCAGTCCAACATCAACTGGGGCAAGGCCGGCCGCTCGCGGTGGAAGGGCAAGCGCCCGACCGTCCGCGGTGTGGTCATGAACCCGATCGACCACCCGCACGGTGGTGGTGAGGGCAAGAGCTCCGGTGGCCGCCACCCGGTCAGCCCGTGGGGCAAGAAGGAAGGCCGGACCCGGGCGAAGAACAAGGCCAGTGACCGGCTCATCGTGCGTCGGCGTAGCAAGAAGAAGCGGTAAGGAGCACGTCTGATGCCACGTAGCCTTAAGAAGGGTCCCTTCGTCGACCACCACCTGATCAAGAAGGTGGAGGACCAGAACGAGAAGGGCACCAAGAACGTCATCAAGACGTGGTCCCGGCGTTCCATGATCGTCCCCGAGATGATCGGGCACACCATCGCCGTCCACGACGGGCGCAAGCACATCCCTGTGTTCGTGTCCGAGTCGATGGTCGGCCACAAGCTCGGCGAGTTCGCTCCCACGCGCACTTTCCGGAGCCACGTCAAGGAAGACCGCCGCAGCCGTCGTTAGCGGTTGCAGTAGGAGTAAAAGCCATATACCCCGCGCCAAGAGAGAAAGCGGTGCGTGGGGGTGATTTCCGTGAGCGAGGGAAAAGCGATGGGAACGAGGGCACAGGCACGGTTCGTCCGTGTTACGCCCCGAAAGGCCCGCCGGGTGGTGGACCTTATTCGCGGGTTGCCCGCTGACGAGGCAGTGGCGGTGCTCAAGTTCGCGCCCCAGGCGGCTAGCGAACCTGTGGGCAAGGTGCTCGCGAGCGCCATCGCCAACGCCGAGCACAACGACAAGCTGGACCGCGAGACGCTGGTCGTCGGGGGCGCCTGGGTGGACGAGGGTCCGACCCTGAAGCGCATCCGGCCGCGGGGCTTCGGCCGCGCCTTCCGGGTCACCAAGCGGACGAGCCACATCACCGTGGTCGTTGAGCCGCGCGACAGCGCCGGCGCCTCGTCGAAGACGAAGGAAAGGACCCGATAGTGGGGCAGAAGGTCAACCCGCACGGGTTCCGACTCGGTATCACCACCGACTTCAAGAGCCGGTGGTACGCCGACAAGCTGTACAAGGACTACGTCAAGGAAGACGTGGCCATCCGCCGGATGCTGACCCGCGGCATGGAGCGTGCCGGGATCTCCAAGGTCGAGATCGAGCGCACCCGTGACCGTGTCCGCGTCGACGTCTACACCGCCCGGCCGGGCATTGTCATCGGCCGCCGCGGTTCGGAGGCCGACCGCATCCGTGCCGACCTTGAGAAGCTGACCAAGAAGCAGGTCCAGCTGAACGTCTTCGAGGTCAAGAACCCCGAAACCGACGCTCAGCTCGTCGCTCAGGGTGTCGCGGAGCAGCTGTCCAGCCGAGTCGCGTTCCGCCGTGCCATGCGTAAGGCGATCCAGAGCGCGATGAAGGGCGGCGCCAAGGGCATCCGCATCCAGTGCGGTGGCCGTCTGGGCGGCGCCGAGATGTCGCGCTCGGAGTTCTACCGCGAGGGCCGCGTGCCGCTGCACACGCTGCGCGCCGACATCGACTACGGCTTCTTCGAGGCCCGTACGACGTTCGGTCGCATCGGTGTGAAGGTGTGGATCTACAAGGGCGACGCCCCGGCCACCCGGGCCGAGCGCGAGGCGGCCCAGGCCGCGCAGCGCACGCCGGGCGGCGGCGGTGGCGGCGGCGGTCAGCGCCGTGAGCGTCCGCAGCGTCGTCGTCGTGGCGGCCAGCAGGGCGGCCAGGGCCAGCAGGCCGAGGCCAAGTCCGGCGCGTCCGCCGAGTCGGCCGCAGGCACGGCCGAGAAGTCCGGGAACGAGGGGAGCTGACCAATGCTCATTCCCCGCAAGGTCAAGTACCGCAAGCAGCACCACCCGGACCTCAAGGGTCGCGCCAAGGGTGGGACGCAGGTGCACTTCGGTGAGTACGGCATCCAGGCGCTGGAAGCCGCCTACGTCACCAACCGGCAGATCGAGTCCGCTCGTATCGCCATGACGCGTCACATCAAGCGTGGCGGCAAGGTCTGGATCAACATCTTCCCGGACCGCCCGCTCACGAAGAAGCCGGCCGAGACCCGCATGGGTTCCGGTAAGGGCTCGCCCGAGTGGTGGGTGGCCCCGGTGAAGCCTGGGCGCGTGATGTTCGAGCTGTCGGGTGTGCCGGAAGACGTGGCCAAGGAGGCCATGCGTCGGGCGATGCACAAGCTCCCGATGAAGTGCAAGTTCGTGAAGCGCGAAGTGGAGGCGTGATGGCGAAGTCCCTGACCGCCCAGGAGCTTCGGACCCAGTCCCAGGAGGACCTGGCCGCCAAGCTCAAGGAGGCGAAGGAAGAGCTGTTCAACCTCCGCTTCCAGGCCGCCACCGGGCAGCTGGACAACCACGGGCGGCTGCGCACCGTGAAGCGTGAGATCGCTCGGATCTACACGGTCATGCGGGAGCACGAGCTCGGCATTGTGCCGCTGGCCGGTGAGTCGGCTGAGAAGACGAAGGAAGCAGCCGAATGAGCGAGAACACCGAGAAGGTGAGCGCGACGGGCTCCGAGCGTAACTACCGCAAGGTGCGCGAGGGCTACGTCGTCAGCGACAAGATGCAGAAGACCGTGGTCGTCGAGGTCGAGGACCGCGTCAGGCACGCGCTGTACGGCAAGATCATCCGCCGCACCACCAAGTACAAGGCCCACGACGAGGCGAACTCCTGCGGCATCGGTGACCGGGTCCGCTTGATGGAGACCCGCCCGCTGTCCGCGACCAAGCGCTGGCGCGTCGTGGAGATCCTGGAGAAGGCCAAGTAAACCCCTGCCTCGGCGGCCGGTTCGTGGAGATCGGCCGCCCAAGGGGTGAGACCACCTAGCAGCGCGGGTCGGAACCCGCCTGCCAATATCAGGAGCAGACGTGATTCAGCAGGAGTCGCGACTCAAGGTCGCCGACAACACGGGGGCCAAGGAGATCTTGACCATCCGTGTCCTCGGTGGCTCGGGTCGGCGCTACGCGGGCATCGGCGACACCATCGTCGCGACGGTGAAGGACGCCCTTCCCGGCGCCGGCGTGAAGAAGGGCGATGTCGTCAAGGCCGTTATCGTGCGCACCACCAAGGAGCGCCGCCGGCCCGACGGCTCCTACATCCGCTTCGATGAGAACGCCGCCGTCCTCATCAAGGACGGTGGGGACCCGCGAGGTACCCGTATCTTCGGCCCGGTCGGCCGTGAGCTGCGGGACAAGAAGTTCATGCGCATCATTTCGCTGGCGCCGGAGGTGCTCTAGGCGATGAAGATCAAATCTGGCGACGAGGTCATCGTCATCGCCGGCAAGGACAAGGGTGCCACCGGGAAGGTCGTCAAGGCTCTTCCCAAGGAGCAGCGTGTCGTCGTCGAGGGCGTGAACCTCATTAAGAAGCACAAGAAGGCGAACCCGGCGGCCGGCCAGCAGGGCGAGGTCGTGACGAAGGAGGCGCCGATCCACGTGAGCAACGTCGCGCTCGTCGAGGACGGCAAGGCCACCCGCGTCGGGTACCGCTTCGAGGACGACGGCACGAAGGTTCGGATCTCCCGCCGTACCGGTAAGGACATCTGATGACGGTCACCAATGAGACGGCGAGCGCAGGCACCGCCGCCCCGGCGATGCCCCGCCTCAAGGAGAAGTACCGCTCGGAGATCGTCCCTGCTCTTCGCGAAGAGTTCGGCATCGGCAACATCATGCAGGTCCCCGGTCTGACGAAGATCGTGGTCAACATGGGTGTCGGTGAGGCCGCTCGCGACGCGAAGCTGATCCAGGGCGCGATCGCCGACCTCACGGCGATCACCGGGCAGAAGCCCAAGGTCAACCGTGCGAAGAACTCGATCGCGCAGTTCAAGCTGCGCGAGGGCATGCCGATCGGCGCCAGCGTCACGCTGCGCGGCGACCGCATGTGGGAGTT
Organism: Nocardiopsis rhodophaea; assembly: GCF_039530945.1. NCBI lineage: Bacteria > Bacillati > Actinomycetota > Actinomycetes > Streptosporangiales > Nocardiopsidaceae > Nocardiopsis > Nocardiopsis rhodophaea. The sequence goes on along the minus strand of NZ_BAAAPC010000007.1, from coordinate 73,169 downwards.
CCTCGACCGGCTGCTTTCGCTGGCGCTTCCCCGGATCCGGGACTTCCGCGGGCTCTCCCCGAAGCAGTTCGACGGCCGCGGTAACTACACCTTCGGGCTGACCGAGCAGGTCATGTTCCACGAGGTCGACCCGGACAAGGTCGACCGCCAGCGTGGGATGGACATCACTGTCGTCACCACGGCGACCAACAACGAAGAGGGGCGCAGCCTGCTCAAGCAGCTCGGGTTCCCCTTCAAGGAAGCCTAGGGGGATCTGGGATGGCTAAGAAGGCGTTGATCGCCAAGGCGAACCGGAAGCCGAAGTTCGCTGTTCGCGCGTATACTCGTTGCTCGCGGTGCGGTCGCCCGCGTGCCGTCTTCCGGAAGTTCGGCCTGTGCCGTATCTGCTTCCGCGAGATGGCGCACCGGGGCGAGCTCCCGGGCATCAGCAAGTCGAGCTGGTAAGTCCCCACCGGGCCGACCTTCGGGTCGGCCCGGGGACCCGCCCGGTGAAGAGCCGGGCCTCATACGAAGCGGATGGTAGGGCACGACCACCCCGCGCATAGGCGACCGAGTGAGCGGAGTCGTCGATCTCCGAGGGCCGAAAACGGCCGGACGGGATCGGCGGCGAAGCGAACGAGGAGCCCGAGCGCGGGGAGAACGCAGTACCACCGTGAAGAACGCCGGGCCTGAGCCGCCGCCGTCGAGACGGCGCACGCGGCCGGGCGCGGTAGATCATATAGGGAATGAACCGACAGGGCACGGTGACCGCTCCGGTGGCACGGTGCCCGCGACCACGCCGTAGGTCCTAGAGGAACCGGCGCGTTCTCGGGCGCGCTGGAACAGGCTGCACTGGACAGTCCTGTCCTTGGGGAAACCGCGGTGAGGAAGGGCCTATCGGCCATGACGATGACCGACCCGATCGCAGACATGCTGACGCGTCTGCGTAACGCGAATTCGGCGTACCACGAGAGTGTGTCAATGCCGTATTCCAAGATCAAGGCGCACATCGCCGAGATCCTCCAGCAGGAGGGGTACGTGCAGGGCTGGCGTACCGAGGAAGCCCCCGTTGGCAAGAACCTCGTGGTGGACCTGAAGTACGGGCCCACGCGTGAGCGTTCGATCGCCGGCGTGCGCCGGGTTTCCAAGCCGGGTCTCCGGGTCTACGCGAAGAAGGAGAACCTTCCGCGTGTCCTGGGTGGCCTCGGCGTTGCCATCATTTCGACGTCCGGCGGCCTGATGACGGACAAGCAGGCCAAGAAGCGTGGCGTGGGCGGCGAAGTCCTCGCCTACGTCTGGTAAAGGGAGAGATTTCAGCATGTCGCGAATCGGTCGACTGCCGATCTCGGTCCCGAAGGGCGTCGAAGTCACGATTGACGGGCAAGACGTCAAAGTCAAGGGGCCGAAGGGCGAACTGTCGCACACTGTCGCCGCTCCGATCACCGTCTCGCAAGAAGACGGCGCGATCACGGTGGTGCGTCCCGACGACAAGCCCGAGAACCGGTCGCTGCACGGGCTGACCCGTGCTCTGATCGCCAACCTCGTCGAGGGCGTGTCCCAGGGATTCACCAAGACGCTGGAGATCCACGGGGTCGGTTACCGCGTCCAGGCGAAGGGCTCCAACCTGGAGTTCTCGCTGGGCTACAGCCACCCCGTCGTTGTGGAGCCGCCGGAAGGCATCAGCTTCCGCGTGGAGAAGCCGACCCTGCTGCACGTCGACGGTATTGACAAGCAGCTTGTGGGCCAGGTCGCTGCCAACATTCGCAGCCTGCGCAAGCCTGACCCGTACAAGGCCAAGGGCGTGCGGTACAAGGGTGAGCACATCCGCCGCAAGGCCGGAAAGGCGGGTAAGTAAGCATGGGCAAGGCAATGACGCTGGTGCGCAAGGGCACGAGCAAGCGTGCGGCGTCCCGTGCGCGGCGGCACCTGCGGATCCGCAAGAAGGTCACGGGCACACCGGCGCGTCCGCGCCTGGTCGTGACCCGCTCCTCGAAGCACATGATCGCGCAGATCGTGGACGACACCGTGGGCCACACCCTGGTGTCGGCCTCCACGATGGACCCGAGCATCCGCTCGGTCGAGGGCAAGAAGACCGAGAAGTCGCAGAAGGTCGGCGAGCTCATCGCGCAGCGCGCCAAGGAAGCCGGTATTTCCGCGGTCGTCTTCGACCGCGGCGGCAACCAGTACACGGGCAGGATCGCCGCGCTGGCCGAAAGCGCGCGTTCCGGCGGGCTGGAGTTCTAAGGTGACGAACTCTCAGCTGGGAAACATCGACGGGAAGAGGAACCACTGATGGCTGCAGCTCCGCGGCGCGGCGCCGGTGGCGAGCGGCGTGACCGCCGTGACGATCGCCGCGGCGGCGCCGCAGACAAGGGTGTCTCCTACATCGAAAAAGTTGTGACCATCAACCGGGTCGCCAAGGTCGTCAAGGGTGGTCGGCGCTTCAGCTTCACCGCCCTGGTCGTCGTCGGTGACGGTAACGGCATGGTCGGTGTGGGTTACGGCAAGGCGAAGGAAGTTCCGGCCGCTATCGCCAAGGGTGTCGAGGAGGCGAAGAAGAACTTCTTCCGCGTCCCGCGCATCGCCGGCACGATCACGCACCGGGTCCAGGGCGAGGACGCCGCCGGCGTCGTCCTCCTGCGTCCCGCGGCTCCCGGTACCGGTGTTATCGCCGGTGGCCCGGTCCGCGCGGTGCTGGAGTGCGCCGGCATCCACGACGTCCTGAGCAAGTCGCTCGGTTCGTCGAACCCGCTGAACATCGTCCACGCCACGGTCGCGGCTCTCAAGGATCTGAGCCGTCCCGAGGAGATCGCGGCCCGCCGCGGTCTGCCCATCGAGGACGTCGCTCCGGCCGCTATGCTGCGCGCCCGTGCGGAAGCGAAGGCGGGGGCCTAATCATGGCGAAGTTGAAGATCACGCAGGTCCGCTCGAAGATCGGCGGCAAGCAGAAGCAGCACGACAGCCTGCGTTCGCTCGGTCTCGGCCGGATCGGCAAGGCCGTTATCCGTGAGGACCGTCCCGAGGTTCGCGGGCAGATCAACGTCGTGGCGCACCTCATCTCTGTTGAGGAGGTCAGCGAATGAGTGACTCCGGCGAGCTGCTCAAGCTTCACCACCTCCGTCCGGCTCCGGGCTCCAACAAGGCCAAGATCCGCAAGGGTCGCGGCGAGGCGTCCAAGGGCAAGACGGCCGGTCGTGGTACCAAGGGCACCAAGGCTCGTTCCACCGTCCCGGCCGGCTTCGAGGGCGGCCAGATGCCCCTCATCCGCCGGGTGCCGAAGCTCAAGGGCTTCAGCAACGCCAGGTTCAAGAAGACCTACCAGGTCGTCAACCTGGACAAGCTCAGCGAGCTGTACCCGGAGGGTGGCGAGGTCACCATCGACAGCCTGGTCGCCAAGGGCGCGGTTCGCAAGAACCAGCCCGTCAAGGTGCTGGGCACGGGGGAGATCTCGGTGGCCGTCTCTGTGAGCGCCAACGCGTTCTCCACGTCCGCCAAGGAGAAGATCACCGCCGCCGGTGGCACTGTCACCGAGGTCTAGGGATCATCCCCACGTGCGTGCGAAAGGGCGTCCGCCATCCCACCCGATGGGACCGGCGGGCGCCCTCGCTGGCTTTGCGGGGGATTTGCACGGTGATGTGCGGCTACCTCGGGGGCGGAACGATTGGCCGTGGCCGATCGTTAGCATCCCGATCCCGCCTGACCGTGCGATGACTGTTACAGTTCCCTATTGCATTGCTTGCGATCCACGCCGTGAGAGATCTTCTCGCGTGAACACAGAGAAGATCGAAATGGCGTGGATCGCTACTGCTCGACCGATTTAATCGAGGAATTGAAGAGTTCCGGGCAGACGCTCGGGGCTGACGCTCTACGACGATTCAGGATCGGCCGCGATGTCTCGAACCGGTTCCGCCGCCGAAGCCTCGCAGGAGGAGACGTGCTAGGTGCGTTCGTCCGTGCGTTCCGCACGCCTGACCTGCGTAACAAGCTGCTGTTCACACTGTTCATCCTGACCATCTTCCGCCTTGGATCGGTGATCCCGGCCCCAGGCATCAACTCGGCGGCGATCAGAGACCAGCTTGAGGCCGTCCAGCAGTCGGACGCCGCTGGCGTCTACGCGCTGATCAACCTCTTCAGCGGTGGCGCGTTGCTGCAGCTGGCGGTGTTCGCGTTGGGCATCATGCCCTATATCACCGCGAGCATCATCATCAACCTGCTCACGGTGGTCATCCCACGGCTGGAGGCGCTGAAGAAGGAGGGCCAGGCCGGGCAGACCAAGATCACGCAGTACACGCGTTATCTGACGCTGGCCCTGGCGGTCCTGCAGTCCACCAGCATCATCGCGATGGCGCGGACGGGGCAGCTGTTCCAGCAGCAGATCCCGGTGAACTCCTACATGCCCAACCAGGACCTGCTGACCCTGGTGACCATCGTCTTCGTGATGACCGCGGGAACCGGCATCATCATGTGGTTCGGTGAGCTGATCACCGAGCGCGGCGTCGGCAACGGCATGTCGCTGCTGATCTTCACCCAGGTGATCGCGACCTTCCCGTCCGCCATCATGACGATTTTCCAGGAGCAGGAGACCTGGATCTTCGCGCTGATCGTCATCGCCGGCATCGTTCTGATCGCGGGCGTGGTCTTCATCGAGCAGGCGCAGCGCCGCATCCCCGTGCAGTACGCCAAGCGGATGGTCGGGCGCCGGATGTACGGCGGCAGCTCCACCTACATCCCGCTGAAGGTGAACCAGGCCGGCATCATCCCGGTCATCTTCGCCTCCTCGCTGCTGTACCTGCCCCAGCTGGCCATCGGTCTCATGGGCCGGGACTCGGACAACGTCGTTGTGAGGTTCCTCTCCGAGTACTTCGTCACCGGCGCCCATCCGGTCTACATGGCCACATTCTTCGTACTGATCGTTGGTTTTGCCTTCTTCTACGTGGCGATTACCTTCAACCCCACTGAAGTGGCCGACAACATGAAGAAGTACGGTGGGTTCATCCCGGGGATCCGTCCGGGGCGTCCGACCGCGGAGTACCTCGACTACGTGCTCACGCGGCTCACGACGCCCGGGTCGCTCTACCTCGGGCTGATCGCTCTGCTGCCGATGATCGCGATGGGTGCCTCCGGTGCCACGCAGAACTTCCCCTTCGGTGGTACGAGCATCCTGATCATGGTCGGTGTCGGGCTGGACACGGTGAAACAGATCGAGAGTCACCTCCAGCAGAGGAACTACGAAGGTTTTCTGCGATAGTGCGTGCCGTATTGGTGGGACCGCCGGGTGCCGGTAAGGGTACCCAGGCCCAGATCCTGGCGTCAGAATTGTCGATTCCGAAGGTGTCCACGGGTGACATCTTCCGTGCCAACGTGAGCGGCGGCACCGAGCTTGGCAAGCAGGCCAAGGCGTACATGGACCGGGGCGACCTGGTTCCCGACGAGGTCACCAACGCGATGGTCCGCGACCGTCTCGGCCAGGAGGACGCCCAGGGCGGTTTCCTGCTGGACGGATTCCCGCGCAATGTCGCCCAGGCGGAGACCCTGAACAAGATCCTCGACGACATGGGCGAGCGCCTCGACGCGGTGCTCGAACTCCAGGTCGATGAGGAGGAGGTCGTCAAGCGGCTGTCGGGGCGCCGGTCCTGCCGGAACTGCGGTCACGTGCAGCACGTGCTGTACGACCCGCCGAAGCGGGAGGGCGTGTGCGATGTCTGCGGCGGTGAGCTGTTCCAGCGGGACGACGACCAGGAGGAGACCATCCGGCACCGCCTGCAGGTCTACCGGGAGCAGACCGCCCCGCTGGTCTCGTTCTACGAGGGCGGGGGGCTTCTCGTGTCGATTCAGGCGACCGGCGCGGTCGAGGACGTCACCGCGCGAGCCAAGGAAGCGCTGAGGGCCAAGGACTGATGTTCCGCAAGGGTGAACCCGCGGTCCAGCTCAAGAGCGAGACCGAGATCGCGAAGATGCGGGCGGCGGGCCGGGTCGTGGCCCGCACGCTCGATCTGCTGCGTTCCTCCGTCGAACCCGGCATGACCACGCTGGACCTCGACGCGATCGCGGAGCGCAGCATCCGCGATTCCGGGGCGGTGCCCTCGTTCAAGGGCTACCACGGCTTCCCGGGGTCGATCTGCGCTTCGGTGAACGAGGAGGTCGTGCACGGCATCCCGCGCGACACCAAGGTGCTGGAGACCGGGGACATCATCTCCATCGACTGCGGTGCCATCCTCGACGGGTGGCACGGGGACTCGGCGATCACGGTCGCGGTGGGGGAGATCAGCGAGGCCGACCAGCGCCTGCTGGAGGTCTGCGAGGAGTCCATGTGGCAGGGCATCGCCCAGCTGCGCCCCGGCAAGCGGCTCGGTGACATCGGGCACGCCGTCGACTCCTACATCCGCTCCCAGAGCCGGTACGGCAACGTGCAGGAGTACGGGGGGCACGGCATCGGCACCGAGATGCACATGGAACCGCATGTGCTGAACCACGGGCGGCCGGGCAAGGGCCTGCGGCTGACCGAGGGCATGTGCCTGGCCATCGAGCCGATGACCAACCACGGAAGCCGGCACGTCGTGCAGTTGGAGGACGGCTGGACGGTCGTCACGCGCGACGGCCAGCGCTCGGCCCACTTCGAGCACTCGGTCGCAATCACCGCCGACGGCCCCCTCGTCCTCACCGCTCGCGAGGAGAACCGCGCGAAGATCGCCGAAATGGGCTTTGCGGCCCCCGGCTTCTGATGCTCGGGACTGAGGGGCCCCGGTTCGGTCGCTAGGATGGCCGCGTGGCCATCCGGCCCCCGTTCAGTCGTCGAGGATGGTGTGAGTGGTGTCCGAGTCAGCGCCGGAGATCAGGGCTTCCGACACCGATCGCGATCGTGTGGCCAAGCTTCTGCAGGAGCACTTCGCCCAGGGGCGGCTGGACAACGACGAGTTCAGCACCCGGCTGGAGAGCGCTTACCGGGCGCGCACCATCGGTGAACTCGACCCGCTCACGCGCGACCTCCCGGAACGCGACCTCACCGAGAACCGCCATGCCGCCGAGGGACGCGCGGTCCGGAAGGGACGACGGGGCGGGGGAGCGGCCTCCGAGCGCTCCACGCAGGCGGGCGACCTGCTGAAGGATCCCGCCCTGCTGATCCCCTGGGGGCTGTGGGCCGGGGTCAACGCCGTCTGCTTCTCGGTCTGGGCGATTCTGTACCTCACCGGCACCACCGAGGGCTATCCGTGGTTCCTGTGGGTGCTCGTGCCATGGGGGATGATTATGCTGCTGATCACCCTGGCGCTGCTCTTCACCCAGACGGGGTCCGGCCGGGCGGACGGCGACTGACCGCCTTTCGGGCGGAGACAGAGGCGGCGGAGGCCGGCGCCAGCGCCGGCACCGTCGGCACAGCGGAACGGCACCGCCGTTCCGCGGCACGTTACGTGCCCTTGTCAAGAGCACTCGTCTGAGCACGCTAGACTAGCTGTGCCCACACTCGGGCTGTTGGGTCAGGCTGCCTGAAATCGCATCCGCTCGGTTCCTCGACGTATGCTGACGCAGTTGACCTGATTTCTCAGTGTTCGATTCAGCAAATGGTACCGGGCCGGCAGCGGCCCCGCCTCGTGCTCTCTGTGGCCACGGGGCTGATTCCGAAGCGTGGAGGATATGGCTAAGAAAGACGGCGCCATCGAGATCGAGGGCTCCGTTATCGAGTCCCTGCCCAACGCTATGTTCCGAGTGGAGCTCGACAACGGGCACAAGGTGCTTGCCCACATCAGCGGCAAGATGCGGATGCACTACATCCGTATCCTCCCCGACGACCGCGTCGTGGTGGAGCTGAGCCCGTACGACCTCACGCGCGGGCGCATCGTTTACCGCTACAAGTAGGCCCTCGCGCGGCGGCCGCCTTCCCGGTGGGAGACGGCGTAGCGTGACGGCATGAGTTCGGAGACACCATGAAGGTCAAGCCGAGCGTCAAGAAGATCTGCGCGAAGTGCCGTGTCATCAGCCGCAAGGGCCGAGTCATGGTCATTTGCTCGGACCCGCGCCACAAGCAGCGTCAGGGCTGACGGCCGCTTCTTGACAGGCTCGTCCGCCACGCGGGCGTTGGACGTCCGCGCTTGGGCGGCGAAGAAGAAGCTGTAGAAGTCTCGTTCCATCTCCTCGATCCGCGGACCGCCGCGGCGCTGGAGATAACCCCCGGTCGGAGGCCGGGGCCTCGTCGATTGGGCGACGAGAGGGTTGAGGAACGGGAAAGACCTCCGCACTAGTACGAAGGAGTTCGCCCACATGGCACGCGTTGCCGGCGTTGACATCCCCCGCGACAAGCGGGTGGAGGTCGCTCTCACTTATGTTTTCGGGGTTGGGCGCACCCGCGCGATCGAGACCCTGAAGAACACGGGCGTCGACCCGCACACCCGCGTCCACCAGCTCACCGAGGACCAGCTGGTGAAGATTCGCGACTACATCGACGCCAACTTCAAGGTCGAAGGTGACCTCCGCCGTGAGGTCCAGGCCGACATTCGGCGCAAGATGGAGATCGGCTGCTACCAGGGCATCCGGCACCGTCGCGGCCTGCCGGTCCACGGCCAGCGGACGCAGACTAACGCGCGTACCCGCAAGGGCAAGAAGAAGACCGTGGCCGGCAAGAAGAAGGCCGGCAAGAAGTAGTCCGTCCGGACGTAAGCCAGCAGCTTCGAGTCCGGAAACGCCAACGGACCGATGATCTTGGGAGTAGTCAGGTATGCCGCCTAAGGGCCGTCAGCAGGGCGCCGCGCGTAAGGTGCGCCGCAAGGAAAAGAAGAATATTGTCCACGGGCACGCTCACATCAAGAGCACGTTCAACAACACGATCGTGAGCATCACCGACCCGACGGGTGCGGTGATCTCGTGGGCGAGCTCCGGACAGGTCGGCTTCAAGGGCTCGCGCAAGTCCACCCCCTTCGCCGCGCAGATGGCCGCCGAGGCCGCCGCGCGCCGCGCCCAGGAGCACGGGGTGCGCAAGGTGGACGTCTTCGTGAAGGGCCCCGGCTCCGGCCGTGAGACCGCGATCCGCTCGCTCCAGGCCACCGGCCTGGAGGTGGGCTCGATCCAGGACGTGACGCCGGTTCCGCACAACGGCTGCCGTCCGCCGAAGCGCCGCCGGGTCTGACCCGCCCGTCGACCGCGCTGTTCTCGCGGGCCCTGCCTCAGGGCCCGCGAGTCCGGGTATGAGGTAATCAGGCTTCGTGTTCGCGGAGCCGTCCAGTGGCCGTCATATAGCGGGCGGCCGTGGGAAAGGAATCACGGACCATGTTGATCGCTCAGCGTCCGACGCTCTCCGAGGAGTCGCTCGCGGAGTACCGCTCCAAGTTCGTCATCGAACCCCTGGAGCCGGGCTTCGGGTACACCATCGGAAACTCGCTTCGGCGGACCCTGCTCTCGTCCATCCCCGGTGCCGCTGTCACCAGCATCCGCATCGAGGGCGTGGAGCACGAGTTCACCACCGTTCCCGGTGTCAAGGAAGACGTCACCGAGATCATTCTGAACCTCAAGGGCCTCGTCGTGAGTTCCGAGCACGACGAGCCGGTGCTGATGTACCTGCGCAAGCAGGGCCCGGGTGTCGTCACCGCCGCGGACATCGCTCCGCCGGCGGGTGTCGAGGTGCATAACCCCGACCTGCACATCGCGACGCTCAACGGCAAGGGCAAGCTGGAGATGGAGCTGACGGTCGAGCGTGGCCGCGGTTACGTCTCGGCCGCGCAGAACAAGCAGCTGGGCCAGGAGATCGGGCGCATCCCGATCGACTCGATCTACTCGCCGGTCCTGCGGGTCACCTACAAGGTCGAGGCCACCCGTGTCGAGCAGCGCACCGACTTCGACCGGCTGATCGTCGACATCGAGACCAAGCCGGCTATCCGGCCGCGCGACGCCGTCGCGAGCGCCGGAAAGACCCTGGTCGAGCTGTTCGGTCTGGCCCGTGAGCTCAACGTCGACGCCGAGGGCATCGACATGGGCCCCTCGCCGACGGACGCCGCTCTGGCGGCCGACCTGGCGCTGCCGATCGAGGACCTCAACCTCACGGTCCGTTCCTACAACTGCCTCAAGCGCGAGGGCATCCACAGCGTCGGCGAGCTCGTCGCACGCTCCGAGCAGGACCTTCTCGATATAAGGAATTTCGGCGCGAAGTCCATCGAAGAGGTCAAGCAGAAGCTCATCGACATGGGCCTCTCGCTCAAGGACTCCCCGCCCGGATTCGACCCGAGCAGCGCGGCCGACTCCTACGGTTCCGACGACGATGACCAGTCCTTCGTCGAAACCGAGCAGTACTAGAAGACGTCGCCCAATGGTCCACGGCCGAGTGCCTGGTCGAGGACCGCATCATTAGGAGAACGACACCATGCCCACGCCAACGAAGGGGCCTCGCCTGGGGGCCGGCCCGGCCCACGAGCGGCTCATGCTGGCGAACTTGGCGACCGCGCTGTTCCAGCATGGCCGCATCAAGACCACCGAGGCCAAGGCCAAGCGGCTGCGTCCGTACGCCGAGAAGCTGATCACCCTGGGCAAGCGGGGCGACCTGCACGCGCGTCGCCAGGTGCTGACCAAGATCAGCGACAAGTCGGTCGTGCACGAGCTGTTCACCGAGATCGGCCCGCGCTACGAGAACCGCAACGGCGGGTACACCCGGATCACCAAGATCGGTCCGCGCAAGGGCGACAACGCCCCGATGGCCGTGATCGAGCTGGTCGAGGCCCTGTCCGCTCCGGCCGCCACGACCGTCCCGGCCGAGCCGGCCGCGGAGAAGGCGACCGAAGCCAAGGCCGAGGAAGCCAAGGCCGACGAGACCACCGAGGCTCCGGCCGAGGCGGAGGCCAAGGCCGACGAGGCCACCGAGGAGAAGTAGGAGCGCTCCGCGTTCTCGCCTCATCGGCGAGCGGCCCCACGCCGACGCGGTCGGCGTGAGCGCCGTACTCATCGCCTTGCGCGACGAAGTGCCCGATCCCCGCGCCGGGGGCCGGGCACTTCGTGCGTTGGGAACCGCGGAGGGGCCGCAGGGGCACAGCCGCACCGGGAACGCGGACGCCGTCGGCACGACGGCGGATTCCCACACGAGACCTCGACGATCCAGGAGACGACAGATGCACGACCCGGCGTCGCCCGCACCGAGCACGCCCGAGCTCCTCCGCCTGCGGCTGGACATCGCCTACGACGGCACCGACTTCTCCGGGTGGGCCGAGCAGCCGGGACGGCGAACGGTCCAGGGCGAACTGCAGTCCGCCCTGGCACGCGTGTTGCGCCTGGACGGCGTTCAGTTGACCGTGGCCGGGCGAACGGACGCCGGGGTGCATGCGCGTGGGCAGGTGGCCCATCTGGACGCCCCTGTGGATCTGTGGGCCGCTGAGGGCGATCGTCTCCTGCGCCGTCTGGCGGGCGTCCTCCCCGCCGACGTCCGCGTCCGCGCCGCGGCCCCGGCCCCCGCGGGATTCGACGCGCGCTTCTCCCCGCTGTACCGCCGCTACGTCTACCGGGTCAGTGACGCCCCGGGCGGCGTCGACCCGCTGCGCCGGCGCGACGTCCTGTGGCACAAGCGCCCCCTCGACCTGGACCGCATGAACCAGGCGGCCGCCGAACTCCTCGGCGAACACGACTTCGCCGCCTACTGCCGCAAGCGCGAGGGTGCCACGACCATCCGCGAACTGCAGCGCCTGGAGTGGGTGCGCGAGGACGACCACCTCTACGCCGGCACCGTCCAGGCCGACGCCTTCTGCCACAACATGGTCCGCGCCCTGGTCGGCGCCCTCCTCGCTGTCGGCGAGGGCCGCCGCGACACATCCTGGCCCGGGACCGTCCTCAGCGCCGGGGTCCGGGATTCGGCCGTCCACGTCGTCCCACCCCACGGCCTCTGCCTGGAGGAGATCCGCTACCCCGCCGACCCCGACCTGGCCACCCGCGCTACCGCCACCCGCAGAGTGCGGACCCTGTCCGGTAGCTAGGACACGGAGAGTCCCGGGGCCCGCTGGGCGGCCTTGTCGGCGTTCGGCTCTTTTGATGTTCTTGGGTGAAAAGCGGCACCCAGGGCAGAGGGGCTGGTCGCACCGGTCGCGTGAGGGCTGCGGCCGGGCGGGGTCGCGGCGGCGGCCCGCACCGCCGGGCACCTTCCCGGTGGAGCGGCAAAGGCGGCAGCGACGGCGGCGGGGGTGGCGCGCCCCTCACCGACGCCCGGGCGGGCCATCCGGGCGGCCCGGAAGTCGGATTGCGGGCCGCCGGACGCCTGGTATGCCCGGATTGTCACAAGTTCCCCGCGGTGATCATGGGAACGGTCCCGGTTCTGTCCGTTTTTCCGGGACTATCCCCATGATCATCGCTAGAGGCTGCCCCCCCCAGCCCCCTCCGCCCTCGGTGCCGCTTTTCACCACAGGGCACCGGAAGGGATTGCAGCGGACCAGGCCGCCCAGCGGACCCCCGTCCCTGCCCGCTTCTGGCGGTGATCACGGCGGTCGTCGTCGGGCGAGGTCCGTTGCCGTGACCGGATCCCGTGATCACCGTTGGGTGTGCGGCTCGGGGTGGCGGTGTCAGTCGACGTTCTCGGCGAGGGACTCCAGGGAGCTGCTGGTGAACCCGTCGCTCAGCTCGGCCAGTTCGGGGTCGTCTCCCTCGGGGGCGCGGCCGTCGCTGTTGGCGGCGAGGGTGAAGACCAGGTAGGGGCCCCACTGGGCGCCGGAGGCGTGGCCTCCGGCGAAGCCCATGCGTTCGGTGCCGGTGTCGTCCTTGCCCTTCAGCCCGGCGAACCATGTGGTTGTGCCAAGGTCCTGGGCCTCCTGGGCCGCTGCCGCGTTGTCCGGGGACGGCAGCGCGGCGACGCCGGTGGTGACCGCGCGGCGGGCGTCCGCGTCGACGTAGGTCGCGCGGATGAGCTGCTGGCAGCCGTTGTCCTTGAGGACGTCGCCATAGCCGCCGTGGGTGGCGGTCTCGCACTGGTCGCCGGTGTCATCCGTGATGACCCGTTCGAACTTCACGCCCTCGACCTCGATGTTCTCCGGGAACAACGCGCCGGTTTCGAGGGAGGCGGGCGCGTCGGGCGCGGCGGCCTCCCCACCCCCGGTCAGGCCGGTGTCCGAGCCGCCCGAGCCGCTGCGGCTGGCGATCACGAACGCGCCCCCGCCGCCGATCAGGAGGAGCGCGACGAACCCGGCGCCCAGCAGGATGCCCTGCTTCCTGCCGCTCTTGCCGCCGCGGCGGCGGCCCCGCTCGCGGGCGGGGGCGGAGGCGGGGACGTCGCCGACGTCCATGCCGGACAGGTCGATCTCGGCGGTGCGCTCGTAGGTGGCGGCGCCCTGGCGGGTCTCGTCCCGGAACATGGGCAGGCCGCCGAAGTCGTCGTCGACCGGGGGGATGGCCTGGGTCGCGTTGTCTTCGGTGACGGAGTTGATGGTGTGGGTGGCCGCACCGGCGTCGGGAGGAACGACGGGATCGTCCGCTGGGACGGACTCCGCGTCGGGCGCGGGTGCGCCGGGATGCAGGACGCGCCCTTGCAGCGGGTGGTGTGGTCCGCTGGTCGCCTGCGACGGCCGGGGCTGCCCGTCCATGGGCTGGTGGTGCGGTGCACCGCTGCCCGGGAACTGCTGCGGCCCTCCCCACGGCTGCTGCCCTCCGGTCGGCCCGCCCATGGGGGGCTGTTGGCCACCGGTCGACGGTCCCGCACCGGGCTGGCCTCCCGTCGGCGCTCCGGTGGGCGGGTGCGGGGGGAGTCCGTGCGGGGGTGGTGACTCGGGCTGTTGCTGATGCGGATGTGCTGGCTGCTGTGGACTGGGACCACCCTGGACGGGCGGTGGTGCGGCCGGGCCGGGGCGCCGCGGTGCCCCCTCGGCCCCGGGCGGAAGCGCGGGACGCTGTGCCTGGGGCGGTCCGGGCGGTGGCGGAGGTGCCCCCAGAGCGTCGCCTTGGTGCGGCTGGGGGGCCGAGGGCCCGTGCGGGCTCGGCCTCGGGGGGTGCTGTGGTCCCGGCGGCCGCGCTCCGGTCTGCGGTTGCTGGGGTGAACCGAGGGGGCCGCTCGCGGGCGGAGTTGGCTGTGTCGGGGGCTGGCCGCCCGTGGGGCGCTGCGCTGCCGGGTGGCCTCCGCTGGGCGGGGGTGTCGGGGAGAGCGGCCGCTGGGGTCCGTTGGGCGGCGGCTGCTGCGCGCCTGGAGCGCCCGGAGCCGGTGCGCCCTGAGGCGTGGCCGGTCCCGATGGGGGACCCGCGTGGCGCGGCCCCGCAGTCGGGGGCGGCGTGGGCGGTCCGGTGTGCTGCGGTCCCACGGCGCCGGGCCCGTTGTGCGGGGGCGGGCCGGGCTGCGGCGGTCGCTGGGTCTGCGCGGGCTCCTCGGCAGGTCCGTTGTTCATGGCGGCGGGCTGCCGCTGATGCCGGCCGTCAGGGCCGGGGCGGCCGTCGGTTGGCTCGTTCGGATGCGGTGCGATGGGAGGCTCCGGAGACTGTCCTGGGGCGGCACTTGGGGGTCGATGACGCGGCCGGTCCGGGGGCCGGGGGCCGTGGTCGTGCGGGGTCTGCGGACCACAGCGGTCGGATGCCGCCCGAGTTCGGGGTGACCTGCTGTGTTCCGAGACGAGGCGCCGACGGATCCGTCCGCGGCTCGTTTGATGTGGGGCATCGAGCGTGCGGCCCGAGGATAACCCGTTATGGGTGTCGAGAGCCGTGATAGGGCGTCTTCCGTCCACGCGGGCGCCCACCGGCGCCGCGCGCGGGCGGGTGGCCGGGCGCGGTGACCGCCGTCCGGTGGTGAGCCGGGGGCGCTCCGGCCGAGCGGCGCGGAAAGCGGCGCTGCCCCGGCCTGTCGGCGCTATGCTCGGATGCTCCGCACGCGACTCTAGCGCCCGGTTCGGGGTGGGAGGTGGGAGTATGGCGGTAATCTCCCGACTCTCCGCGGTTCGCCCGGCCTCAGCGGCTCGATCACCCAGCCTGTGGGCATTGTGGCGGCCGATCGTCGCGGCGCGCGGGTACGCTGCCCCGCGGAACCGGCGCAAGCACTCCACAGGGAGGGCATAATGAAGGTGGAGTAATCGCGGATCGTGGTGTCAGTGCTTGTCGACCCCTGTCAGTGCAGAATCTATGATCATGGGTCATTTTGACTTGCGGTGCACCCGATCGGTAAGATACTTCGTCGTTGTGCGTTGAGTTGCCGTGGGTTCCCACATCTGTTGGATGGGCGCCGGTCACGCATCATCGTCTGCACACTCATCGCCGGCCGGGCCCTCAGACACGTTGAGGCGGCCGGTCCCGTTCATTACGAGTTCCCCATCTCCGCTCGCGGGGGTGGGCCACGCCGACTGAGAAGGCTTACGATCGTGCGCACATTCAGCCCTAAGCCCAGCGATGTCCAGCGTCAGTGGCACGTCATCGACGCCAGCGATGTCGTGCTCGGGCGGCTGGCCAGCCACGTCGCCACGCTGCTCCGAGGCAAGCACAAGACCTACTACGCGCCCCACATCGACACCGGTGACTTCGTGATCATCGTGAATGCCGACAAGGTGGCGCTGACCGGTAAGAAGCTGGAGCAGAAGCGGGCCTACCGGCACTCCGGTTACCCCGGCGGTCTGCGTTCCGTCGCCTACAGCGAGCTGATCGAGAAGCGCCCTGAGCGGGCCATCGAGAAGGCGGTCAAGGGCATGCTGCCGAAGGGCTCCCTTGGTCGGCAGATGGCCAAGAAGCTCAAGGTGTACGCCGGCCCGGAGCACCCGCACCAGGCCCAGAAGCCGGTGCCGTTCGAAATCACCAAGATCGACCAGCCCGCCTAGGCGTTCGCGAGACTGAAGGAAGTACGAGGAGAACCGTGGTCGAGCCCACCGGTATCGAAGACGTCACCACCCAGGACTTCGACGAGAACTCCGACGAGTTCCCGAGCGAGTACACCAGCGAGACGCCCGAGGCGTCCGGTGCGGCTTATGTCCCCACCGCCACCGGCCCGGGCGCCGGCACCGGCCGCCGCAAGCAGGCCATCGCCCGGGTCCGGATCACCCCGGGTTCCGGCGAGTGGAAGGTCAACGGCAAGCCGCTGGCGGACTACTTCCCGGACAAGGTCCACCAGCAGGTCATCAAGGAGCCGCTGGTCGCCCTCGGCTTTGAAGACTCCTATGACGTCTTCGCCCGCCTGAACGGCGGCGGCCCCAGCGGCCAGGCCGGTGCCCTGCGCCACGGCATCGCCCGTGCGCTGGCCGGACTGGACCCGGAGAACAACCGCCCGGCGCTGAAGAAGGCCGGTTACCTGACCCGCGACGCGCGCGAGGTCGAGCGGAAGAAGGCCGGTCTCAAGAAGGCCCGCAAGGCTCCGCAGTTCTCCAAGCGGTAACCACTCCGTCGAGACTCACGAGCACCGTTCATGTCGGTGCCGCACGCGACGGCCCGCCTTGTCCCCTGGTCCCCGGGGGCCAGGGCGGGCCATAGCTGTTTCTCGGCTCCGTTGCGGTGAAATTCTCCCCAGGGGCGCGTCGTCCGGGGATACTCACACGGGGGTTCCCGCGCGTGGCCGCGCCGAGAACGTTCACCATCCGGGGCCGTCAGGGCCGGGCCCTGGGCCGTCCACGGCGTCAGTCGGACGCCGGACGGGAGTTGGGACGCCAATGCGCGCCCCGACGGCCTTGTCGTCGAACCTCCATGAGATGTGTAAGGGGCGAAAGATACGTGGCTCGGCTGTTTGGTACTGACGGAGTACGAGGGGTCGCCGGGCGCGATCTCACCGCGACCCTGGCTCTGGACCTGTCCATCGCCGCGGCGCGGGTACTGACCGAGGGGCGCGACGCGGGCGCGAGCGCCCGCCCCCTCGCGGTCGTCGGGCGGGACCCGCGCGCGTCCGGTGAGTTTTTGGAGGCCGCGGTCGTGGCCGGGCTAGCGGGCGCCGGGGTGGATGTGGTGCGCCTGGGCGTGCTGCCCACCCCGGCGGTCGCGCACCTCACCGCCGAACTGGACGCCGACTTCGGTGTCATGCTCTCCGCAAGCCACAATCCGGCCCCCGACAACGGGATCAAATTCTTCGGGCGCGGCGGGCAGAAGCTCGCCGACGAGGTCGAGGACCGCATCGAAGCCCAGCTCGCCCAGCCATCCGAGGGGGTGACCGGTGCCGACGTGGGGCGGGTCACCGAGGCCCCCGATAGCGCGGACCGCTACATCGCGCACGTGCTCGCGTCGCTGCCGCATCGGCTTGACGGTCTGCGGGTCGTGGTGGACTGCGCTCACGGCGCCGCCTCCGAGGTCGCCCCCGAGGCGCTGCGCCGGGCCGGGGCCGAGGTCATCGCCATTGGCGACCAGCCCGACGGCCTCAACATCAACTCCGGCTGCGGGTCGACCCACCTGGACGCGCTGCGCGCGGCCGTGGTGGAGCACGGCGCCGACGCCGGTATCGCCCACGACGGCGACGCCGACCGCTGCCTGGCCGTGGCCGCCGACGGCTCGGTCGTGGACGGCGACCAGATCCTGGGGATCCTCGCGCGGGAGCTCAAGGAGGCCGGGCGCCTGGCCGAGGACACGCTCGTCGTCACGGTGATGTCCAACCTGGGGCTGAAGCTGGCCATGCGCAAGGCCGGGATCAAGGTCGTGGAAACGGCCGTGGGGGACCGCTACGTCCTGGAGGCCATGAATGCCGGGTCCTACTCGCTGGGCGGCGAGCAGTCGGGGCACGTCGTGCTGCTGGACCACGCGACCACGGGTGACGGACTGCTGACGGGCCTGCACCTGCTCAGCGCGGTGGCCCGGCGCGGAGCACCCCTGGGCGAGCTGGCCAAGGTCATGACCCGGCTGCCGCAGGTGCTGGTGAACGTCCGCGGTGTCGACAAGAGCCGGGCCGCGACGTCCGCCGCGGTCGCCGACGCGGTCAAGTTCGCCCAGGACGAGCTGGGCGAGTCCGGCCGGGTGCTGATCCGGCCCAGCGGCACCGAGCCGATGGTTCGGGTGATGGTCGAGGCCACCACGGAGAACCGGGCTGAGGAGATCGCCGGCCGCCTGGCCGGGGTCGTCAAATCCGATCTGGGCTGATTCCAACGGCAGCTGAGGCGCCCCTTTTCCCGTCTCCGGGCCCTTCTTTGTCTCTGGGCCCTTTCCTCTGCCGATGTGCCGGTGTGCTCGCGTTCGAGCACACCGGCACGCCCGTGTCGTAGGGCCGGGGATGAGCGGTGGCGGTCGTCGTGGCGCCGTGTACATCGCGGGCGACCACCCCGATGCGCACGGCTACCGCGGAGTCGCTAGTGCGCGTGGGCGTTCGCGTGTGAGTGCGCGTGTCCCCCACGGTGCATCAGATCGTGGTTGGCCTTGATCTTCTTCCAGGACTTGGGCTCCTTCGGCCGTTCGTCGGCCGCCGGGGCCGCCATGGTCTGGGGCATGGCCCGCGGCGCCGGGGGCTCGGCGGGACGGCCCTCGGTGTAGAGCCACGTGTCGAACAGTTCGGTGAGGTCCTGCCCGGAGACCTTCTCCGCCAGCTCGACGAACTCCTCAACGGTGGCGTTGCCGTTGGCGTGCACCTGCTGCCAGGTGGTGAGGATGTCGCCGAACGCCTCCTCGCCCACCTCCAGACGCAGCGCGTGGACCGCGAGCGCGCCCCGGTCGTACACGGCGGAGTGGAAGACGCTGTCCGCCCCCGGGTCGCCCGGCTTCACCTTCCAGAACGGGTCGTCCTCGGGGTAGGAGTCGTAGACGTAGTCCGCGATCTCCTGGGCGGTGCCCTCGCCCTCGTGCTCCGACAGCATCCACTCGGCGTAGCTCGCGAAGCCCTCGTTCAGCCAGATGTCCTGCCAGCGCGCGACGGAGACGTGATTGCCCCACCACTGGTGAGCGAGTTCGTGGGCGACCACGTACGGGTTGGATCCGGCGGCGAAGAAGGCGTGGCTGTAGACCGGCCGGGTCTGGGTCTCCAACGCGTAGCCGAGGCCGGTGTCGGGGCCCGCGACGATGCCGCCCAGGGCGTTGAAGGGGTAGGGGCCGAAGTCCCGCTCCTGGAATTCCAGGATCTCCTCGCTGCGTTCGATGCTGGCCTTGGCCGGGCCCAGCAGCGAGTCGAGGCCCGGGTCGTAGGCGTTGTACACGGGGAGACCGGCGGCCGTGGTGCCGGTGTTCACCTCGTACTTGCCGACCGCGAGCGTGGCCAGGTAGGTGGCGGCGGGTTCGTCCTGGCGCCAGGAGTAGACGGTCCGTCCGGCCCTGGTGAACTGGCTGGTGAGGATGCCGTTGCTGACCGCCTTGTAGTCCTCGGGGACGCTGATCCGGACGTCGAACGTCGCCTTGTCCAGCGGGTGGTCGTTGCTCGGGAACCACCACCAGGCGACCTCGGGCTCGCCCAGGGCGATGGCGCCGTCGTCCGAGCGGTGCCAGCCGGTGACCTGGCCCTGGTTCCACTCCACCGACGAGGGGACGTCGGAGTACTTGACCACGACGGTCATCTGGTCGCCTGAGTCCACGGGCGCGCCGGGGGTCACGATGACCTTGTGGCCGCCGTCGGATTCGAACGCGGACTTCTTGCCGTTGACCCGGATGGACGTGACATCCAGCAGGAAGTCGAGGCTGAATTTGTCGAGGTCCTCGGTGGCCTCGGTGACCAGGGTGGCGGTTCCGGAGAGCCGGTCGGTGTCGGGCTGGTAATTCAGCCGGAGGTCGTAGTGCTCGACGTCGTAGCCGGTGTTGCCGTACGTGGGAAAGTACGGGTCGCCGATGCCGTCACCGGGCGCCGCGTCCGCCACCGTGGCGGGTCCCGCGGCGAGCAGCACCGCCGTCACCGACGCGGCGCCGGCTCGTCTCAACCGGCTGCGTGCCATGTGTGGGTCCTTTCCGTCATGGAATATCGCCTCTATTCACTGGCAGGGCACCGGACCCGGTCGATAGTCGTCCTGGCCGCAATGGGTGCGATGCCGTCTAGAAGTTCATCGTGGTGCTTCTCCACCCGATCGCCGAGAACCGCCACGCGGTAGCCGGTTTTACCCGTGGCAATTGATCCCTGAACATTCCAGTGACCGCTTATGGTCACAATTGGGTGTCGCCGCAAGGCCGCTCCCGAGGCATTCAGAATTGTCCGGATCCTTCGTGGCGCCGGAAAATTCCGCCTGGTTATCGCCGCGATTCTGGATGGCTTTGGCGGCCATGGCGAAAAAACGAGAAAAGCGGGCGGATCTTCACAAAGATCCGCCCGCTGTTCGTGGGCCGAGAGGGGGAGCAGCGCTGGCGCCCGGAGCCGAGGGCGGCTTACTCCACGGTGACGCTCTTGGCCAGGTTGCGCGGCTGGTCGACGTCGTTGCCCTTGGCCAGGGCCAGCTCGCAGGCGAACACCTGCAGCGGGACGGTGGCCACGATCGGCTGCAGCAGCGTCGGCACCGCCGGCACCTCGATGAGCTCGTCGGAGAACGGGCGCACGGTCTCGTCGCCCTCCTCGGCGATCACGATGGTGCGGGCGCCGCGAGCGCGGATCTCCTGGATGTTGGAGACGATCTTGTCGTGCAGCACGCTGCGCCCCTCGCGCGACGGGACCACCACGACGACCGGGAGGTCCTTCTCGATCAGGGCGATCGGGCCGTGCTTGAGCTCACCGGCGGCGAACGCCTCGGCGTGCATGTAGGCGAGCTCCTTGAGCTTGAGCGCGCCCTCCAGGGCCACCGGGTACCCGACGTGGCGCCCGAGGAACAGCACGGTGCTGGCGTCGGAGAGGGTGCGGGCCAGGTTGCGCACCGGCTCGACCGTGGCCAGGACCCGCTCCACCTGCTCGGGCATGTTCGCGAGCTGCGCGATGACGGCGTTGATCTCGTCGCCGAACTTCAGTCCGCGCACCTGCGCCAGGTACAGGCCGATGAGGTAGCAGGCGATGAGCTGGGTGAGGAAGGTCTTGGTCGCCGCCACGCCGACCTCCGGGCCGGCGTGGGTGTAGAGCACGCCGTCGGACTCGCGCGGGATGGTGGAGCCGTTGACATTGCAGATGGCCAGCACACGCGCCTGCTGCTCGCGGGCGTAGCGCACCGCCATGAGCGTGTCCATGCTCTCGCCGGACTGCGAGATGGCGATGACCAGCGTCTGCCGGTTGAGGATCGGGTCGCGGTAGCGGAACTCGCTGGCGACCTCCACCTCGCACGGGATGCGGCACCAGTGCTCGATCGCGTACTTGGCGATCAGCCCCGCGTGGTAGGAGGTACCGCACGCGATGATGACGATCTTCTCGATGTCGCGCAGGTCGGATGGGGCCAGGCGCATCTCGTCGAGGGTGAGGGTGCCGTCGACGCCGACGCGGCCGAGGAGGGTGTCGGCGACCGACTTCGGCTGCTCGACGATCTCCTTCAGCATGAAGTAGTCGTAGCCGCCCTTCTCGGCGGCGGAGGCGTCCCAGTTCACGTGGTATTCGCGCACCTCGACCGGGTTGCCGTCGTAGTCGGTCACGGCCACCGAGTCGCGGCGCAGCTCGACGACCTGGTCCTGGCCCAGCTCGATGGCGTCGCGGGTGTGCGCGATGAACGCGGCGACGTCGCTGGCGAGGAAGTTCTCGCCGTCGCCCCGGCCGACGACCAGGGGGGAGTTGCGGCGGGCCGCCACGACCAGGTCAGGGTCGCCGACGAACATCGCGACCAGGGTGAACGCGCCCTCCAGCCGGCGGCAGACCGCGCGCATGGCGGCGGCCAGGTCGTCGTCGCCCCGGTCCTTGAGCTCCTGGGAGAGCAGGTGCGCGGCGACCTCGGTGTCGGTCTCGGAGCTGAACTTGCAGCCCCGTTCCTCCAGCTCCAGGCGGAGCGACGCGAAGTTCTCGATAATGCCGTTGTGGATGACCGCCACCCGCCGGTCGTTGTCGACGTGGGGGTGGGCGTTGAGGTCGTTCGGCGCGCCGTGGGTAGCCCAGCGGGTGTGCCCGATACCGATGCCGTCGGCGTCGCGCGGGGTCTGCTCCAACGCGGCGCGGAGGTTCGCGAGCTTCCCGGCCCGCTTTTCGGTGTCGAGTTTGCCGTCAGTGAGGACGGCGACGCCCGCGGAGTCGTACCCGCGGTACTCCAGTCGGGCCAGGCCGTCCACAATGACCCCGAGCGCCGGTTGCGGCCCGACGTAGCCAACGATTCCGCACATGAGCGCCAGCGTAAGCGATCAGACGGGGTCGACGGGCCTCTTGCGACACCAGACCATTGGCCATTTTCGCAGGTGGCGGTATAGACCAGTTGGTGTGTCGCGAACCGACGGCGCACGTCAGGCGCGCGCGGGGACGACGAGTGCCCCCGCGACGTGTCCTTGGTCTCGTGTCGAAAAAAATCCGCCCACATGCCGATCCGGACGCACATATCGGGGGAGATAGTCCAGAACTCAATGCGGCCATGGCGCAGGGGCGGTGCGCCGACCGGGGTGGGGGCTGATCTAAGGTGGGCAAACGTGTCTCAAGCGACGAAGAACGGCTTCTCAACGCCCTACGTTGAGCTCGACCGGCAGGCGTGGGCGGCGCTGCGCGACTCGACCCCCCTCTCCCTGACCGAGGCGGAGCTCGAAGTCCTGCGCGGGACCAGCGACCCGACGTCGCTGGAGGATGTGCGGGACATCTACTTGCCCATGTCGCGGCTGCTCAACCTGTATGTGAAGGCCACGCGGGAGCGGCACGGGGCGGTGCGCGCGTTTCTGGGCGAGGACGACCGTCCGGCCCCGTTCGTCATCGGCGTCGCCGGAAGCGTGGCCGTGGGGAAGTCCACCACGGCCCGCCTGCTGCGGACCCTGCTGGCGCAGTGGCCGGACCACCCCAACGTCGAGCTGGTGAGCACCGACAACTTCCTCCACCCGAACGCGGTGCTCAAGAGCCGGGGCATCATGAACCGCAAGGGGTTCCCGGAAAGCTACGATCGGCGCCGGCTGGTGCGGTTCGTCTCCGAGATGAAGTCGGGCGCGGAGCAGATGGAGATCCCCGTCTACTCGCACCTGCACTACGACATCGTGGCCGGCGAGCGGCAGACGGTGTACCGGCCCGACATCCTCATCCTTGAGGGCATCAACGTGCTGCAGCCGCCGCTGCCGGGGCGCCTCGCCGTCGCCGACTTCTTCGACTTCTCCATCTACGTCGACGCGAAGGTCGACCACATCCGCTCCTGGTACATGGAGCGGTTCCTGGAGCTGCGTCGCACCGCGTTCTCCGACCCGCGCTCCTACTTCCACTCCATGGCGACCACCGTCCCCGAGGACGAGGCCACGAAGTTCGCGCTGGACACCTGGCGCACCATCAACGAGGTCAACCTCGTGGAGAACATCCGCCCGACGCGCGGGCGGGCCACCCTCGTGCTCTACAAGGGAGAGGACCACCGCATCCGCCGCGTGCGTCTGCGCAAGACCTGACCGGAAGCGGTCAGGATCACGTGAACTTTCCACGTTCTGGTCGGGAACCTCGGCGCCCGTAGGCCGGTCAGAATCAGGCATGGGGGAGCGGGACGGCTTGACGAAGCTCCCCACCCCCTCCCCTCTCCCCATTCCCCAGCACTGACGAGCCGAGGAGAAGCAGTAGCGCCATGTCGCCAGGCAACACCACCGCCCATCGCGGGACCGGAGAGAACGCGCAGCCGGGAAGGAAAAGCTCGTCCACGGTGCTCATCGGCACCATCGGCGCCCTGTCGCTGGTGGTCGCCGGGTGTTCGAGCCCCAAGGAGGTCACCGCCCACTGCGTGGAGGACAAGCCCACGGCGCGGACCACGTCCTTCGACGGCAGCGAGAAGGGTCAGCGTGTCGTCGACGAGCGGTACTGCGACGACTCCGGTCGCGCAGGCGGCGGTTACCACTACTACTACGGCGGGACCGTTAGGAACGGCCGGGTCAGCGGCGGCAGCGTCACGCGGCCCTCGGACGCGCGGATCGTGACCGAGCGCGGCACCGTCATCCAGCGCGGCGGCGCGGGCGGCCGCGGTGGCAGCGGGCGAGGAGGCTGAGCCGGAGATGATCAGGAAAAGCGGCAACGCCGTCCGTCCGAACTGGCCGGAACTCGTCGAGTCGCAGGGGCTCGGCTACCACCGCGCGGTCCACCCCGGGCACCTGTCGCGCACCTACTGGGACGAGTCGGTGCACTACGAGTTCGAGATGGACGAGGTGCTGCACCTCGAAACCGCGGTGGAGTCCCTCCACCGGATGTGCCTGGAAGCGGTCGAGCACGTGGTCGCGGAGAACCGGTTCGCCGACTTCGGCATCCCCGCGTGGGCGGTACCCGCGATCCGCGACTCCTGGAGGCGTACCGACCCCTACCTGTACGGCCGGTTCGACCTCCGCTATGACGGCGTCAACCCGCCCACGCTGCTGGAGTACAACGCCGACACCCCGACCTGCCTGGTGGAGGCGGCGATCGTGCAGTGGCACTGGCTCCAGGACACCCACCCCGGTGCCGACCAGTGGAACTCCCTGCACGAGCGGCTCGTCGACCGGTGGGCCGCGCTGCGCCGCCGTCTCCCCGACGGGCTGGTGCACTTCGCCTGGACGAACGAGGACGAGACCGGCGAGGAGGCGCTGACCACCGCCTATCTCCAGGAGGCGGCCCAGCAGGCGGGGCTGCCCACCCAGGAGATCGCCCTGGAGGACATCGGCTGGGACTACTCCGCGAGCGAATTCGTCGACCTTGAGGAGCGCGCCATCACGGCCGCCTTCAAGCTCTACCCGTGGGAGTGGCTGATCCACGACCGGTTCGGCCCACTCATCCTGCAGCGGCTGCACGGTGTGCCCTGGGTGGAGCCGGCCTGGAAGATGGTGCTGTCCAACAAGGCGCTGCTGGCGGTCCTGTGGGAGCTGTACCCCGGCCACCCGAACCTGCTCCCGGCCTACCTGGACGACCCCGGGCCGCTGGACACCTACATCGCCAAACCGCTGCTGGGACGCGAAGGGGCGAGCATGCGGATCGTGACGCCCGACGGGGAGCTGGAGCGCACCGCGGGCGACTACGGCGCGGAGGGGTACGTCTTCCAGCAATTCCAGCCGCTCCCCGAAATCGAGGGGTGGCACCCCGTGCTGGGCACGTGGGTTGTCGGGGACACATCGGCAGGGGTGGGCATCCGCGAGACGTCCAGCCTGATCACCGACGACACGTCGTCCTTCGTGCCGCACCTCATCCGCGTGTGACATCCTCTGCCGTCGCCAAAAGGCGGGAGGAACCGGCGGGCGGAACGCGTCCGACGCCGGCGGGTGACGCTCCATTGCACGCCGCCGCATGAAGGCGACGCACCACCCGCGGGCCGAATCCGGCTCGGCCCCGTCGGCTCACGCCGGAGCGGTTCGGCGCCGCTCCACGTGGCCGGCGGCGGCCAGGCAGGCGGCGAAGGGCCCCGTCTCCGACCGCAACCGGTCCAGGACCGGATCGAGGTGGTCGCGGTGCCACACCGCCGGGCCGACCGGCCCCGAGACCGAGGTGTCGGCGAGCTCGCCGTAGGCGAGCCGCAGCGCGTGCAGGCGGCCCACCGCCTCGTGGTGTTCCCACCACGCCGGGCACCAGGCGGCGCTGTCGCCGACATAGACCGGCACCAGGAATTCGTCGACCCACCGCACCAGAGCCGCCAGTTCGCGCTTGTAGGCGTCCCGGGACATGTTGAAGATGAACGGCGCCGCCTCCTCCGACTCCTCCTCCGCCTGCGGGGGAGCGGCGGTCGCGAGATCGGTGAGTTGGGTCTGCAGCCTGATGACGTCCGCGCCGAGCTTGTGCATGGCGTTCTGCAGGTGCGCGACGCGTTCGGACAGTCCGTCATCGGTCGCGATGCGGTTGTCGGTAAAGGTCATGCGGAAACGTCCTGTGCTGCTGTCCGTGCCTGGAATATCGTTTTTCGGGCCAGTAAATCAGTGGTCCGCGCGCCGCTTCACACCGGTGCGCGCAGCGGGGGGTTTCATCGACCGTACGCGACCGGGGACCTCGGCCGGTCCCGGATCCGGGACCGGCCGCCCGTCGCCCGCGTGCGCGGGCAGCTGTCGGTGGGGCATGCTCTGGTGGTGAGGGCCCCGTTGGGTGCCCGGGGTTGCGGAGAACGACGGACGGGAGGCGCTGTGCGGTACGCACACACGGTCGAGGCGGTGCGCAAGGCCGAGGGCGAGCTCATGGCGCGGCTCCCCGACGGGACGCTGATGCAGCGGGCGGCGCGAGGACTGTCGGCGACCTGCGCCCGGATGCTGCCGCGCGTCTACGGCTCGCGGGTCGTGCTGCTGGTCGGCAGCGGTGACAACGGCGGCGACGCCCTGTACACGGGGACCAACCTGGCACGCCGGGGAGCGGCGGTGCGCGCTGTGCTGACAGGGTCACGGGTGCACGAGGCGGGGCTCGCGGCGCTGCGTGCGGCGGGCGGCCGGACGATCGCGGTACGCCGGCAGGAGGGCGGCGCCCCCGACGGCGCCCCGCGCCCGGACCCCGCGCCGATCTCCGAGGCCGCCGCCGAGATCGCCGCGGCCGACCTGATCATCGACGGCCTCGTCGGCATCGGCGGACGCGGCGGGCTGCGCGAACCGCACGCCGCGGTGGCCGCCCTGGCGAGCGCGGCCGCCGCGCCGGTCGTCGCGGTCGACCTGCCCAGCGGGATCGACGCCGACACCGGCGCCGTGGACGGTACGGCCGTGCGCGCCGATGTCACCGTCACCTTCGGTACCCACAAGCCGGGACTGTTCATCGACCCCGGGGCGGAACGGGCCGGGGTCGTGGAGTTCGTCGACATCGGGCTCGGACCCGAGCTGCCCGCCGCGCGCGTGGAGTGCCCGCAGACCGAGGACATCGCGACCCTGTTACCGGCCCCGGGCGGCGACTCCGACAAGTACCGCCGCGGTGTGCTCGCCATAGCGGCGGGCTCGGCGCGCTACCGGGGCGCCGGGGTGCTGGCTGTGGGCGGCGCCCTGCGCGGCGGGGTCGGCATGGTCCGCTACGCCGGGCAGAGCGAGGCCGTCGACGAGGTGCTGCGCAGCTGGCCGGAGACGGTCGCCTCGGTGCTCGACCCGCTCGACCCGGTGAACGGTCTCCCCAACCGCGTGGCCGCCTGGGTGATCGGTCCGGGCCGGGGCCTGTACCCGACCGCCATGATGGAGCTGACGTGGGTGTTGTCCAGGGAACTGCCGGTGCTGGTCGACGCCGACGCCATCACCCTGGTGGGGAGGGAGCCCCACCTCGTGCGCGAACGGCGGGCCCCCACCCTGCTGACCCCGCACGCCGGGGAACTCACCCGCCTGCTCCCGGGAACCGACCGCGCCGATGTGGAGGCCCGACGCCTGGAGTACGCCACCCGCGCGGCCGATGAGTACGGCTGCACGGTCCTCCTCAAGGGATCCACCACCGTCATCGCCGAACCCGGACGCCCCGCCGTCGTCAACCCGACCGGAACACCGCTGCTGGCCACGGCGGGCAGCGGCGATGTCCTGTCGGGCCTCATCGGTTCCCATCTCGCCGGAGGGCTGGCCCCGCGCGAGGCGGCGCTGTGCGGGGCCTACCTCCACGGCCTCGCTGCGCGGCTGGCCAACAGCGGCGCTCCGGTGTCGGCGTCGGACCTGCTGGAAGCCCTGCCGCGCGCGATCCAGGCGGTCCGGAGGCCGAACGTCGCCGCGGCGGGCGGTGTCAGCCCCGGCCGCGCAGCTTCCGGGCGCTTTCGAGCCCTCGGGACACGATCTCGGTGATGAAGTAGTCGCCGGGGTCGCGGTGGTCGTGCAGCAGATGGACGTGATCACCGTCCACCCACATGAACTCGGTGTGCTTGCCGGGTTCCAGACGCGGCGCGGCCAGGTCGCCGTCGACGCGGACGAGGTAGTCGACCTCGTGCCGCTCAATGCCGTCGTCCGGCGTCCAGACCAGCCGGTACAGCTCGTCGAGGACGGCCGCGAGCTCCCAGCCGGTCTCCTCGGCGATCTCCCGCCGCAGGGCCTGAACCATGGTCTCCCCGGTCTCGACGTGCCCGCCGACGATGTCCCAGCAGTGCGGGAAGATCTTTCGGTCTGGCGAGCGGCGCTGGGCGAACGCGCGGCCCTCGTCGTCGATGATCACCGCGCCGCCGACCCACAGGCCGCCGTCCCCCGTATCGGGGAACACGATCCCCTCCGCGATCTCCACGTCCGCCGACACCCTGCCGCCCCCTCGCTGTTCGTCCACCTGGTTCGTCGTCCGCGGCACCGACGCTACCGGCGTCGGCCGCCCGCCACGGCCACGCCGACCAGCTCCCTGCCCCCTGTTACTCGTCGCCGGCCTCCTCGGCTCCCTGTGGCTCCGCGCCCGCACGGCCCGTGCGCCGGGGCAGCCGCAGGGTGAGGAGTTTGGCGCGCGGCGCCACGCGTGCGGCGAGGTCGAAGACCGCTTCGGTGCGGCTGCGGTCCTCATCGAGCACGGAGAAGAAGTTGGCGCCCATGTAGTAGGTGATCGCTCCGTAGGCGACCTCGCGGGCGGGCAGGAGGCGGGCGAGGGGCGACCCGCCGACGACGCGCTCGTAGTGTTCCTCGACGAACGCGATCCAGGGCTCGGCGCGCGCGTTGATCTCCGCGCGCAGCTCCGGCCGGGTCACCGCGGCGGCGACTAGTTCGGCGAACTCGGAGAGATACCCGCCCTCCAGGTCGGTGTGGTAGATCTCCACCGCCGCCTCGATCAGTTCCTCCAGCGTGGCGGCGCGCGACGCGGTGGCCTGGTGCAGCGCCATGCGCTCCTCGGCGGACCGGTCCAGCAGGGCGAGCAGGAGCTGGTCGACGCCCCCGAAGTGGTAGAAGATCAGCGCCGAGTTGACATCGGCGGCCTTGGCGATGACCCGGGCCGACGCCCCGGTGTACCCCTCCTCGCGCAGAACCCGCCCGGCGGCGGTGATCAGCCGGTCCCGCGTCTCCTCGCTGGACTTGCGGGCCTGTGCAGCTCCCTTGGCCACGGCTTCTTCCCTCTCCTCTTTCGCGCTGGGGCCCCTTCATCGTACGCTTTAATCGCCTGATTAAATCGAGCGATCAAGCGATGGTCGAGCCACCGCGAAGGGATGAGGACGCCGTGCACGAGGACGAACCGCCCGGGCACCCCTCCGGGCCGCGCGCGGACGGCGCCGACCGGCCGAGGCAGGACGACGGGCTGGTGTCGGCGGAATACCACTACTCGGACGAGCCGGAGCCCCGGGCGCGCCGCAGGGCGCGCTGGACCCTGGCGGCCGTGCTGCTCGCGCTGTTCGCCGCGATGCTCGGCTACCGGGTACTCACCGTGGGGCGACTGGAGGAGACGGCCCTGTTCTACGTCGGCCTTCCGGCGCTGATCGCGGTGATGGTCGTCCTGCTCGCCCGCCCGCGCAGCCCCGTCGGCGTGGCGACGGGGGCCACCGCCATCGGCCTGCTGCTCGCCGGACCACTGCTCGGCGAAGGGCTGATCTGCCTGGTCATCGCCTCGCCCCTGTTCTTCGCGGTGGCGGGATTCATCGGATGGTGCGTCGACCGAACGATCAACACCTGGTCGGCGGGGCCGAGCGCGCTGGTGGTGGCGCCCGTGATCGCGCTGCTGGCCCTGGAAGGTGTCGCGGGGGTCAGCTACCTCCCCCGGGGCAGCTCGGGGTCGGCTGAACGGGTGGTGGACGCCGCACCGGAGCAGGTGGCCGCCGCGCTCGCGGCCGCCCCCGAGTACGGTGAGGTCGAATCGGCCTTTCTGACGATGCTGCCGTTCCCGGCGCCGGTCGCGGCGCGCGGCACCGGGCTGGAGGTGGGCGCCCAGCGCGTCATCGAGTTCACCCCGCACCACGCGTCCGGGCCCGGCTCGCCACCCGCCCGACGCGGCATGACACTGGAAGTCGTCGAGAGCGACGTCGACGCCGACAGCGGCCGTGTCGTCTTCCGGGTCACCGACGACACCACCCTGGCCCGGTGGCTGGACCTCCGCCAGGCGGAGCCCGCCTGGCGGGCCGAGGGCGAGGGAACCCGGCTGAGCTGGACCCTCTCATACGAGCGGACCTATGACCCCTCCTGGTACTTCGGCCCAGTCCAGGAGTACGCGGTGGGGGAGGCCGCCGGGTACCTCGCCGACACCTTTGCGGCGAGCGCCGTCTCCGCCGGTCCACCCACCGGTGGAAGGCCGGCGCGGTGACCGCCGTCGCGGTCTCCCGGCTGGTCTGGGGCATGCCGCCGGTCACCGGAGATCCGGCGGTCATCCGGACGGTCGCCCTGTTCGCACCCGCGCTGGTGGTCGCGGCGCTGGTCGCCGTGCACCGGCCATCGACGCGCGATGCCGCCGCCGCGATCGTCGCCACGGCCTGGAGCGGGATCACCGTCTTCGGGCTGAACCTGCTCGCCTTCCACGTGGGCTGGTGGTCCTTCCACGCGCAGGGCGCGGTGGCGCTGGGCGTCCCGGTGGACCTCTGGATCGGGTGGGCGCTGCTGTGGGGCGTGCTGCCCGTGCTGCTCGCCCGCGACCTGCCGCTGCCGCTCGTCGTCGGGGCGATCGTCTGGCTGGACCTGATCCTGATGCCGCTGACCGCGCCGGTCGTCCGGCTGGCCCCGGGGTGGATGGCCGGCGAGGCCGTCGGCGTGGCCGGCTGCCTCCTCCCCGCCGTCCTGCTGGGGAGCTGGACGCGCCACGACCGCTTCCTCAGCGTCCGTGTCTGGGCGCAGGCGGGGCTGGCCGGGGCCATCATGCTCGGGCTCCCGCTCTACCTGCTTGGAGCCGGGCCCGCCTGGCCGCTACCGGTGACCGCGGCCGGGGCCCAGGTTCTGGCGGTCCTGCTCCTGCCCGGGCTGGCGGCGGCCCTCGAATTCGCCCGCGCCGGCGGGGGCACCCCGCTGCCCTACGACCCGCCCAAGCGGCTGGTCACCACCGGCCCCTACGCCTACGTGCGCAACCCCATGCAGCTCTCCATCGTTGTGGCCTTCACCGGGTGCGCGGTACTCGCCGCCGAGCCGCGGCTGCTCGTCGGAGCGCTGGTCGCGTTCGCCTACGGGGCCGGCATCGCCTCCTGGCACGAGGGCGCCCAGCTCCAGCGCGTCTTCGGTGCGCCCTGGGCGCGCTACCGGGCGGCGGTCCGCCCCTGGGTCCCCCATGTCCGCCCCTGGCCGGGCCGCCCGGAGGCGACGCTGTACGTGGCGGGCGGCTGCGACATGTGCTCAGGGCTCGGCGGGTGGGTGGCCGCGCGCCGGCCGGTGGCGCTGCTCCTGCGCCCTGCCGAGTCCCATCCGGGTGGCCTGCGGCGGCTGACCTATGAGAGCGCCGACGGCACCCGCGCGGCCGGGATCGCCGCGCTCGCGCGGGCACTGGAGCACCTCCACCTCGGGTGGGCGCTCCTGGGCTGGCTGCTGGTGCTGCCCGGCGTCGGCTGGTTCGCCCAGCTCGTGGCCGATGCCCTGGGTGCGGGGCCCAAGGAGCCCCGACCGGGCACGGGTACCGGTACCGCCCTCGACACGGGCGCGGGCACCACCCTGGATCATCCGCGGTGAACAGGTGACGGCGGGTGAACCACCGTCCAGGCCTTGCCCTGGGCTGCCACCGGCGCGATAGCGTAGGCGATCGCCGGGGGAGGGGACTCACCTCGGAACGATAAGGCGGGGGAATTATCGAAGTTTGTCGGATTCGGCACTAGACAATGCCCTAGACAACAAGGGATCCCATGGACGAACAGGCCATGCTCACCCGCGATCTCGTCCTGCGCCTGTGCGCCGACCCCGTCGAGTTCGATGAGGACTGGCTCCGGTCCGACCGCAAGATCGTCGTCCCCTTCACGGCCCCCCGCGACACCTCCCTGATCGACACCATCG
Source organism: Nocardiopsis rhodophaea (assembly GCF_039530945.1). Lineage (NCBI taxonomy): Bacteria > Bacillati > Actinomycetota > Actinomycetes > Streptosporangiales > Nocardiopsidaceae > Nocardiopsis > Nocardiopsis rhodophaea. The sequence continues at coordinate 41,591 of NZ_BAAAPC010000007.1, read as the reverse complement.
TCGCCGCGGGGCGGGCCGTGGGCGTCGACCGCCTCCTCATCTGTCGCACCCGCAACGAGTTCGCCTTCGAACCGGTGACCGAGGTGCCCGCGGATACCACCAGCATCGTCGCCGTCATCCGCGCCTGGGGAGACCAACCCACCGATGTGCTGATCGCCGTGGAGGACCTGTCCGCCGCGGTCCTGGTCACCTCGTCCGAGCTCACCGTGGCCGCCGGATCCGACGACTTCCTGTGCCCCTTCGTCGGGCGCGACCTCGCCGGCGCCCGCACCGGCTTCGCCGAGGAGGCCCGTAAGGACCGCGACCCCGCGCTGCTGCGCGCCGCCCAGCTCTACGGCTGCATCGACCAGGGACACCCACCCGGGCCCCGGACACCAGGTCCGGACCTCGCCGAACGGGTCGCGGTGCGCGGCCGCAAGCTCCGCGAGAGCGCCGACCAGGCCGTCACATGGATGCGCGCCGCGCGCGGCGCCTGGGGCTGGGCGATGGTGGTGGTTCTGCTGGTCGCCGGGCTGATCGTGCCGGGCGTCTCGGTGGCGCTTCCCGTGCTGGTCGGAACGCTGTGGCTGATGGCACAGTTCGCGTGGTTCGCCCGCTCCCGCACCGTCGGCTTCGCCACGCTGATGCGCGTGCTGGCGCTCGGCGCGCTGATGATCTGGCCCGCCGCCCTCGCCGAGCGGCTGCTGTCCGGCACGCTGGGCGGCGTCGAAGCGTGGGTCGGCCCCACCTACATCGCCGTCCTCGTCGAGGAACCGATCAAACTCCTTCCCCTGCTCCTCTGCCGGACGGTCGCCGGACGCCGCTTCAAGCGCTTCGCCGCCGTCGACTACCTGCTGCTGGCCGCCGCTTCAGGGGCGGGCTTCCACCTGGCCGAACAGGCGCTGCGCGCCGTCACCGGCGGTACCGCCCCCGCGCCCGCCCCGGTCTATGACGTCTTCACCCTGTTCCCGGGATGGGTCGAACTCCCCGGGCTCGGTGTGCAGTTCTCCGGCCACGCCGTCACCACCGGGCTCGTCGGCGCCGCGCTGGGCCTGGCGATCGTGGGCCGCCGCCACTACGGGGCGCGGCTCTGGTTCCTGCCGCCGATCGCCCTGTGGATGGCCGCGCTGGAACACATGAACTTCAACGCGGCACTGGCCGGGGTCGACCCGACACCCGTCACATCGTTCCTCGCCGCCGTCACCGGCGGCGGCGCCGCGACCCGCTGGGTTCTGCTGCTCCTGCTCGTGGCCGCGGTGCTCATGGACTACCGGCTGACCCTCTCGGCGGCCGACACCACCCCCGCCCTGCCGGGCGAACCGCCGCTCGCGGCGCTGCGGCGCTGGGCGCGCGGCAGATCAGTGCGCCTGCGCGTGCGCGTCCCCGGCGACATCGCCCCGGTGTTCCAGCGCGCGGCCTACGCCTGGGCCCTCCTCCCGGTAACGCTCACGACGACGCTCTCCACGATCCTGCACGAGTTCGCGGTGATGATCGCGGCGGCGAGCCGGGGGCCGGCCACGCTCGCCGCGACCTGGGACTTTCTCCGGAACCGCCGCGCCTACGCGATGGGCGCGGCGCGCGCCGGAGACCGGCCCTGGCGCCGCTTCCCCCGCCAGGAGGAGCTGACGGCGTCGGCGCGCCGACTGCGCGGGGCACTGGCACCCGCTCCCGCCTCCGGGGCCGTCGCGGTCGCCGCCGCTGCCCTGATCGCCGTCCACCCGCACGTGGGAGTGGCCGCGGGCGACGGCGGCACGCCGGGCTCCGCCACCTCCGCCTACGCCCTCACGGTCGTGGGCGGTGCCGAGAAGTGGCTGCGAACGCTGCCGACCGCCGAGGCGGTGTGGGTGGGGGCGGCGATGGTCGCTCTGCTCAGCCTGCTGATCAGCGGCTGGAGCGTGCCCCGCGTTTACCCGACCGTGCGCGAGTTCCTGCGGATACCGGGCCGCAACATCGGCCTGGTCCTCGGCGCCTGCGCTCCGGGCCAGGCCGCCTACGCGCTGACCGCGTTGGCGGGCACGGCACTGCCCAGGAGCACCGATCGGCTGCTTCGGCGCTAGGAGGGGGCCGGGGGCATGCTGGGCGGCCTTGTCGGCGGGCACCTTCCCGATGCTCGGTGGTGAAAAGCGGCACCGAGGCCGGAGGGAGTGGGGGCTTCCCTATCGCCCACCGGGTGGGGCCGGGTGGCCCCCGAGGGGTGAGAAAGCGCTCTCCGCGCCTTGTCGCGATGATCATGGTGATTCTTCCGGCGAAACGGACAGAATCGGGACTCTCCCCATGATCATCGGCGGAGGAGGCCCCGCACGCCGCGCCCCGGCTCCGCCCCACCCGTTGGGGCCCGGCGCCCCCACTCCCTCCGGCCTCGGTGCCGCTTTTCACCACCGAACAGCGGGAAGGTGCCCGCCGACAAGGCCGCCCAGCAGACCCCCAACCCTCCTCCCCGTCACCCCGCACGGAATCTGCCAACTTTTCCCCTCGTCTGTGCCGCTTGTCTGTGCCGCGGCGAGTCCGCGCAGGTCGCTCCGTACGCGTGCCAGACTTGGGGTATGCCTCCTTCTTTCGCCGAAGCCCGCGTCGATCTGGGCGTGATCAGTGAGAACGTCGCGGTTCTGCGCGGTCGGGCGCAAGGTGCGCAGGTCATGGGCGTCGTGAAGGCGGATGGCTACGGGCACGGGATGATCCCGGCCGCCCGCGCGATGCTGGCCGGCGGCGCGACCTGGCTGGGCACGGCGTTCATCGAGGAGGCCCTCGAACTCCGGGGCGCGGGGATCCAGGCGCCCACGGTCGCGTGGATCATTCCGCCCGGCGCCCCCCTGTCGGCGGCGATCGCCGCCGACATCGACCTCGGCGTGAGCGCGCTCTGGCTGCTCGACGAGATCGCGACAGCGGCGCGGGAGGCCGGACGCCGGGCCCGCGTCCACCTGAAGGCCGACACCGGGCTCACCCGCGGCGGCGTGACCGCCGCCGACTGGCCGGACGTCGTGACCGCCGCCGCCCGCGCCGAAGCGGCCGGACTGCTCCAGGTCACCGGTGTGTGGTCGCACTTCGCCTGCGCCGACGAGCCCGGACACCCCTCCATCGCCTCCCAGATCAACGTGTTCCACGAGGCCCTGGAGGTGGCGGAGAAGGGCGGGCTGCGCCCGGAGGTCCGCCACCTGGCCAACTCCCCGGCGACCCTCACCCTCCCCGAAACCCACTTCGACATGGTGCGCACCGGCATCGCCAGCTACGGGATCAACCCCATCCCCGAGCTCACCTTTCCCGAGCTGCGCCCGGCCATGACCCTCCACACGAAGATCGCCCTGGTCAAAAGGGTTCCGGAGGGCAGCGGCATATCGTATGGGCACCGCTACACCACCACGCGTCCGAGCACCCTCGCCCTCATCCCCCTGGGCTACGGCGACGGCATCCCGCGCGCCGCGACCAACCTCGGGCCGGTGCTGGCCGCCGGACGCCGCCGCACGGTCGCGGGGACCGTCTGCATGGACCAGTTCGTCCTCGACCTCGGCGATGACGACGCCGAGGCCGGCGACGACGCCATCCTCTTCGGCCCCGGCGACAACGGCGAACCCACGGCCGAGGACTGGGCGGCGGCACTGGGCACGATCCCCTACGAGATCGTCACGCGCATCAGCCCGCGCGTGCCGCGCGTCTACGTCGGCGGTGAGAGATCCCCGTCTTTCCCCTGAAGTGCCCCGCCCCAGGGCAGAGCGGAGCGGATTTCCCTCGCGCGATCCGCGACCAGCAGGGAACGGCTTCCGTCGCGGGGACACGCGAGTGCGGAGTTTTGCCTACCCTGGTGAAAGGCACCGACCTCGGGCCACATCTTCTTCGACACCGCTGTGAGCTCATGACCGATACCACCGAGACCACCACGCTGGGCGCGACCGCCCTCGTCACCGCCGAGACCGACGCGTCCATGCGGAACCTGGGCAAGCGCATCGCCGGGCTGCTGCGCCCCGGCGACCTGCTGATCATGTCCGGTCCCCTCGGCGCGGGGAAGACGACCCTGACCCAGGGCATCGCCGAGGGGCTGAACGTCCGCGGACCGGTCACCTCGCCCACCTTCGTGATCGCGCGCGTCCACCCGTCACTCGACGGCGGACCGGCGCTGCTGCACGTCGACGCCTACCGGCTGGGCAGCGCCGCCGAGGTCGACGACCTCGACCTGGACGCGGGGCTCGCCGACTCGGTCACCATCGTCGAGTGGGGCGAGGGTGTCGCCGAGGAGCTCTCCGACGACCGGCTGGAGATCTCCATCGACCGGCTCCCCAACGACACCCGCACCGTCCGGCTGACCGGTGTCGGCCCGCGGTGGGCCGATGCGGTACTGAGCGCGGAATAGGCTGGACCATCGTGCTGCTACTGGCTTTCGACACCGCGACCCCGGCGGTCACCGCCGCGGTCTGCGAGTTCTCTGGTTCCGGCGTCCGGGTGCGCGCGAGCGCGTCCTCGGTCGACGCGCGCCGCCACGGCGAACTCCTCACCCCGAGCGTGCGCGACGTCGCGGAACAGGCGGGCGTGACCCTCGGCGAGCTGACCCACATCGCGGTCGGCATCGGCCCCGGCCCCTACACCGGCCTGCGGGTCGGGCTCTCCACCGGGCACGCCCTCGCCGACGCGCTGGGCATCCCCTGCCACGGGGTCGCCACGCTGGACGCCATCGCGTTCGCCTCCGGCCGGACCGCCCCCTTCATCGCGGCCAGCGACGCGCGCCGCAAGGAGGTGTTCTGGGCGCACTACGCCGACGCCACCACGCGGACCGGTGAGATCTCCGTCGACCGGCCCGGCGACATCGACACCGGAGGGCTGCCGGTGATCGGCCACGGCGCGCAGATGTACGCCGAGGTCTTCGGGCAGGACGAGGCGGAGGCCGAGCCGCTGTACCCGTCCGCCGCGGCCCTGGGCGAAGTCGCGCTGCGCCGGCTGGCCTCGGGCGAGGAACTGCCCGAGCCCCGCCCCCTTTACCTGCGCCGCCCCGACGCTGTCGTGCCGGGAACGCCGAAGAAGGTGCGGCAATGGCAGGCGTGACCCCCGGTGTCGCGCTGCGCCCGATGGCCGCCGCCGATGTCGCCCAGGTGATCCGGCTGGAGGGCGAGCTGTTCCCCAAGGACGCCTGGACGGAGGGGATGCTCCGCGGTGAGATGGCGGAGGCCTCCCGGCACTATGTTGTCGCGCACGATGACAACGACGAGGAAACGGTGGTGGGCTACGCGGGGTTGCGCGCCGTGCCGCCGCAGGGCGACGTGCAGACCATCGCCGTTGCCGAGTCCCACTGGGGGAGAGGCATCGGCTCCGCGCTGCTGACGGAACTCGTCAACGAGGCCGGAGAACGCGGGGTCACCGACCTCTTCCTGGAGGTGCGCTCCGACAATCCGCGCGCCCGGGAGCTGTACCGCCGCTTCGGGTTCACCGAGATCGGCATCCGGCGCCGCTACTACCAGGACGCCGACGCGATCGTGATGCGCCGCTCAGCCACGGCCGCCGAGCGGGCCGCGGGCGGACTGTCGGCATCGGCCAACGGCACGCGCGCGGGCGCGGGTGCCGCCACGAGTCCGGACCTGAGCACCTCCACGGGCGCGGACGCGACCGTGGCGGAGAATGAAGAGAAGACGCGATGAGCAACCGTGACCTGCCCCTCATCATGGGGATCGAGACTTCGTGCGACGAGACCGGCGTCGGCCTCGTCCGCGGCTGCGAGCTGCTCGGCGACGAGGTGGCGTCCAGCGTCGAGCAGCACGTCCGCTTCGGCGGCGTCGTTCCCGAGGTGGCCAGCCGCGCCCACCTGGAGGCGATGCTGCCGACCGTGCACCGCGCGCTCGACAGCGCCGGGGCCAAGCTCTCCGACGTCGACGCGATCGCGGTGACGGCCGGGCCGGGCCTGGCCGGGGCGCTGCTCGTCGGAGTTTCGGCCGCCAAGGCCTACGCTCTCGCGCTCGGCAAGCCGCTCTACGGTGTCAACCACCTGGTCGGCCACGTGGCGGTGGACCAGCTGGAGCACGGCCCGCTGCCCAAGCCGGCCATCGCGCTGCTGGTGTCGGGCGGCCACACCTCCCTGCTGCTGGTGCGCGACGTGGCCACCGACGTCCAGTCGCTCGGCGACACCGTCGACGACGCCGCCGGAGAGGCCTACGACAAGGTCGCCCGCCTGCTTGGCCTGCCCTACCCGGGCGGCCCCCACATCGACCGCGCGGCCCGTGAGGGCGACCCCACGTCGATCCGCTTCCCGCGCGGCAAGTGGGGCGACGGCACCTACGACTTCTCCTTCTCCGGCCTGAAGACCGCGGTCGCCCGGTGGGTGGAGGACGGTGAGCGCAACGGGAGCGATCTGTCGGTCCCCGACATCGCCGCGGCCTTCCAGGAGTCCGTGGCCGATGTCCTCACCCGCAAGGCGGTGGACGCCTGCGTCGAACACGGCGTGGGCACCCTGGTCATCAGCGGCGGCGTGGCCGCCAACTCCCGCATCCGCGCCCTGGCGGAACAGCGCTGCGCCGAGGCCGGGCTGGAACTCCGCGTCCCCCGCCCGCGCCTGTGCACCGATAACGGCGCCATGATCGCCGCCCTGGGCGCCGAGGTCGTCGCCGCGGGCCTGACGCCGTCCGCCCTGGACCTGGCCACCGACACCTCCCTGCCGATCAACCGCCCTCTCGCGGTCTAACGGCGAGGTGAACCGCTGCTCCGCCATCGCGCGGTGCGCGGAGCGATGCGGGCCGAGGGCCGCCTACCTGTAGCGCCGGAAGCCTGTGGTTTCGATCCGGATGCCGTCAAGCGGCGACGGGAGTTCAATGGCTTCACCGAAGCGCGCTTCGTGCGTGGTGCGGTACCTGCCATTGCCCGGATCCGAGTAGACGAAGATGTCACCCTTGCGGGGATCCACGAGGAGATAGACGGGAATGTGCCAGGACGCGTATTCCTCAAGCTTGTCCGTGAAATCGGAGTTCGCGTTGCCCGGGGACGCGACCTCGACCGTCAGATCCACGACATCGGAGTCCAGCAGCCAGCCATCGTCGTCCTCCACCGCGGCGGGAACGACGACCAGGGCGGGTGAGGTGTAGTCGTCCGCGTCGATCGGGGACGCGATGGAGTACATCTGCTGTGCGATCCGACCCTCGTCGAGCTGGGCGAGGAGCTGCTGCTCGATCCGCCGGACGATGCCCCCGTGTTTGAACGAGGGAGTCGGTGACATCACGATGCGTCCCTTGATGATCTCGACACGGAAGCCTCTGGGAGTCGGAGCTTCCTCCACCTGTCGGCGTAACGAACCGGCCGTGGTGTGTCGATCCGGCAGGCTGATCGCCATGGTCACTCCTCTGACATCGTCTGCGACCGCATGATAGGCGGGGCATCTCCAGAGCGGCGAGACCTTCCACAGGCTGAGGAAAAAGGGCCGGCCCGTACGGACCGGCCCTTGGTGCCGCGCGGGTGACGACGCCCGAGTTACTCGTCGTCTTCGTCGTCCTCGTCGCGGCGGCGCTTCTTCTTGCCGTCGCGTCCGGGGCGCAGCAGCGCCTCGGCGAGGGCGAGCATGGTCTCTTCGAGGGACGCCAGGCGCTTGGTGACGTCGTCGTGGGACGTCTCCACGGCCTCGTTGATGGTCTCTTCGAACTCGTGCCGGTCGGGGCGGTTCTGGAGTTCGCGGAGGATCGGTTCCAGGGACTCGATCAGGGCGCGGTCGACGGCGTCGAAGCGGTCGGAGTGGTCGATGACCGGACGGTCGGCCAGTTCGGTGAGGCGGCGGTGGAGTTCGCTGACCTCCATCGAGGCGGGCAGCTGGCCGAGGCGCTGGTTGAGGGCTTCGAGGCGGTCGTCCACGGCCTCCAGGCGGCCGTCGACCCCGCTGATGTGGCCGTTGACGCCCTCGAACTGGCCTTCCACGCCGGTGACTCGGCCTTCGATTCCGTCGAGGCGGCCGTTGAGGCCGTCGAGGCGACCGTCGACACCGTCGATCTTGCCGTCGATGCCTTCGAAGCTGCCCTCGAAGTGGCCTTCGAAGGTGTCGAAGCGGTCGGAGAGCCGGCCCAGCCCGTGTTCGTACTTGCCGGTGATGGTGCTGAGGTGCGTCTCGACCTTGCCGCTCAGCTCCCGGTGCTGCTGGTCGAGGCGCTCGTCGACGGACGCGCGGTACTCCTCCAGCCGTTCGTCCACCGAGGCGCTGTGCTGCTCCAAGTGCTCGGCGACAGCCGACCGGTGCTGTTCGCTCAGCTCGGTCAGGGCGGTGTGCCGCTCGTCGACCTTCTCGTTGAGTTCGCGGACGTTGCGGTCCAGGGAGGCGCGCATCTCGGCCAGGGCGGACGTGGCTGTCGCCAGGTCCTCCTCGGCCTTGGCGCGGAGGGTCTCGGTGGTCTCCGCGAGCCGGGCGAGGATGCTCTCGCGCTGCTGGTCGTCGCGCTCGCGAAGTTCGGCGCGCTGCAGTTCGAGCTGGTCGTTCAGCTCGCCGAGGCGCTCACGCAGGTGGGTGCCGAAGGAACCGAGCTTCTCGTCGGTCGCCTCGGCCAGTTTCACGACCGCGCTGTTGGTATCGGCGACCGCGGCGGTGGCCTCGGCGTGGTTCTCGTCGGCCTGCGTGCTGAGGTTGGCCACGCTCTCGCGCAGGGCGGTGGTCAGCGCCTCGTGCTGCTCCTGGGCGGTGCCGGTCAGCGTCTGGACACCGTCGTCGAGCTTGGCGGTGAGGGCGGTGTGGTGCGTCTCGGCGGTGCCGCGCAGCTCCTCGGTGCTGGCGTCGACCTTGGTCCGCAGCTCCTCGGCGGCGCCGTCCAGCTTGCCGCTCAGCTGCTCGGTGGAGCTGTCGAGCTTGCCGCTCAGGGTCTCGGTCGCGCCGTCGAGCCTGCCGCCCAGGTCCTCAGCGGTGGTCTCCAGCTTCGTGGCGACGGTGCTGTGGTGCTCCTGGGACGTGTCGGTCAGGGTCTGGACACTGTCGTCGAGCTTGGCGGTGACCGCCTCGTGCTGTTCGAGCAGCGTGGTTCGCAGGGCATCGTGCCGCTCGCTGAAGGCCTCGGCCAGCGCCTCCCGCCCCTCGGTGACCGCCTGCTCCAGGGCGGCGCGGCCCTCGGCGACGGCGGCGGTCAGGGCCTCGTGCTGCTCGGCCGCCGAGCTCATGGCGGCCTCGTGCTGGCCGTCCACGCGCTCGCCGACGCCCGCGATCGCGGCCTCCAGGGCCTCGGCGCGGGTGGCCAGCGACTCGATGGCCTCATCGGCGCGGCTGAAGCGCGCCTCGATGGTGGAGGCCAGCTCCTCCAGGCGCTCGCTCACCGCGTCGACCTGGGCGGCGGTGCGGGAGCCCGTCTCGATGACTCCCTGTAGGCGGGTCAGCGCGGTGTCGACGTTGCCGCCGATCTGGCGGACGTCGGTGCGCAGCGTGGCCATTTCCGCCAGCGGCTTGACCCGTTCGCCGACCAACGCGATGTGCTCGGCGAGGGTCTCGGCCCACTCCGGCGGGCGCGTGCTGAGCTCGTCGACGCGGCTCTGCACCGTCGCGAGGCCCTCCGCCAGCGTGGCGAACTCCCGCTCACGGAACTCACGTAGCAGCCACTCCATGCCCTCAAGGCGCTGGCGCATCTCCTCGGAGATCGCGCCCTGCGTCTTCTGTTCCGAGACCTGGTCCTGCGCGGCCCGTGAGAGGAGGTCCCGCATTCGGTCGGAGATCCCGGTCTGACCTCCTCCATTGAGGAAGTTGTGATTCGACTGTTCCACCGAGGTGCTCCTTTGGCTCTGGCGCCCCAGTCCTGCTCCGACGGGAGGACGGGGGTGTTGTGGAGAGAATCGCCGGCACGGAAGTAACGGGGCGGGACCTGCCGACGTATTGCGTTCACATTCGGATGTCCGACGCCTACTCGCCGTAAGCCTGCGAGGCGTGGTGAACCAGAGTTCGTTAGGGGTTCACTCTCCGTCTGCACGGCCGACAGAGAATCCGGGAGTAGGGGGAATGGATGCAGTGGGGCTCAGTCTAACGACATGGACAGCGTTCACCGTGATCGAGTGGAAAAGACATCGGTTCCGGATGGAACACCGGCGTTCGTCACATTAGTACCGTCTGTCCCGTCAGTCACCCCCGCCCTTTTTGTGGAGTTGTCGGAAACTGTCTTTACGGGAAGGCCGTGACCTCGGAACACAGGAGGGCGAAGGGGCGCTCGCCGATCCTGGTGAGCACCACCACGGCCGACTCCGGCCCGGACGGCCGGAGATCCCGTCGCAGCTTTTCGACGTCGACGGCCGACCCGCGTTTCTTAATCGTTACGGTGCCGACGCGGCGTTCTCGGAGTGCGGAGCGCAGCCGTTTCAGGGAAAAGGGCAGGACGTCTCTCACTTCGTAGGCGCGCGAGAACGGCGTGGCGGCGAGCCGGTCGGACGTGATGTAGGCGATGTGCGGGTCGAGCAGGGCGCCGTCGATCTCCGCCGCCGCCTCGGCGACCAGATGGGCGCGGATCACCGCCCCGTCCGGCTCGTACAGGTAGCGGCCGGGCTCCGCCACCGGCGGAGCGCCCAGCGTAGGGTCGGCGGTCAGCATGGCCGGTTCCGCGCCCTCGCGCAGGAGCGTGGCCCGGCGGCCGCCGTCGCTCAGCCCCCCGAACCACAGCGCGGCCTCCTTCACCTCGCCGCCCACCGAGATCCACTCCGCCGCGCATCCCTCGGGGACGAGATCGTGCGGGATGCCCGGGGCCGCCTTCACGCACGCGGCCGACACGCCCTGGGCGAGCGCCATAACCTGGCTCCACGGCGGGGAGTAGGCGTCCGGGTCGAAGACACGGCCGCGCCTGCCCCGCCGCGCCGGGTCGCAGAACACCGCGTCATAGGCGCCGGGCGGGGTGGCGGTGACGTCGCCCTCCCGCGCATGGGCGCGCTCGCCCAGCCCCCGGGCCGCGATGTTGGCGTTGGCGACGGCCACCGTGAACGGATCGGCGTCGACACCCTCGACACGCAGCCCGGCCTCGGCCAGGCTCAGCAAATCGGCGCCGATCCCGCAGCCCAGGTCGCCGACGAGCGCTTCCCTCGGCACGGCGGCGGCGAAACGGCGGGCGCGGAGGGCGGCGACCGGGCGCCGGGTGGACTGCTCCAGCCCGTTGGGGGTGAAGTACATGCGCTCGGCCAGCTCGCCGAACTTCCCACGCGCGCGCCCGCGGAGGCGCGCCTGTGTGAGGGCCGCGCCGACCAGTTCGGACAGGTCCACCCCGAGGGCGTCGGTGCCCTCCACCGGCGCGCGGCGCAGCCGCGTGGCGACACCCAGCGGGTCGGCCTCGACCTCGGCAGGGTCCAGCGCCTCCAGTAGGCGCTGTCCGGCGGGCGTGAGCAGCGCTTCGAAAGCCGCGATATGAGCCGTGACCTGCCCGTTGCCCTGCACGCTCTTTTCCCCCTGTGACCTGTTGTTTGACGAGCCTCACGGGCACGACTAATGTTCCATACTGGCACTCTCAAGGGTAGAGTGCTAATCGCGACGAGGCCGGTCTGGCACCCGCGACGGCAGGCCGCCGTGGTCGCCCCTTTTACCAAGCATGACGTCTCGAACCATCGAATGAAGGGGGAGGTCACAACCGTGTCGACCGCCACCAAGACCGTGCTCAAGCCGCTTGAGGACCGCGTCGTCGTCAAGACGCTGGAGGCCGAGCAGACCACGGCGTCCGGCCTGGTCATCCCGGACACCGCCAAGGAGAAGCCGCAGGAGGGCGAGGTCCTCGCGGTGGGCCCGGGCCGCCTCGACGAGAAGGGCAACCGTGTCGCCCTCGACGTCAACGTGGGCGACGTCGTTCTGTACAGCAAGTACGGCGGCACCGAGGTCAAGTACAACAACGAGGAGTACCTCGTTCTCTCCGCCCGCGACCTGCTCGCGGTCGTCGAGAAGTAGGTCTCGGCATCCACTGAGGTCACCCATGTGACATCCCGCCCCGGCCGGCTCGCAGCCGGGCGGGGCGGTTCTCTTATTTTCCGACGTACTTGCACGGATTGAGGAAAGCTCACCATGCCGAAGATCCTGGAGTTCGAGGACGAGGCTCGCCGCGCCCTCGAGCGGGGCGTCGACAGCCTCGCCAACGCCGTGAAGGTGACGCTGGGCCCGCGTGGCCGCAACGTCGTCATCGACAAGAAGTTCGGCGCTCCGACCATCACCAACGACGGTGTGACCGTCGCCCGTGAGATCGAGCTGGAGGACCCCTACGAGGACCTGGGCGCCCAGCTCGTCAAGGAGGTCGCCACCAAGACCAACGACACCGCGGGCGACGGCACCACCACCGCCACCGTGCTCGCCCAGGCGCTCGTGCGCGAGGGCCTGCGCAGCGTGGCCGCCGGTGCGTCCCCGATGTCGCTGAAGAAGGGCATCGACGCCGCCGCGGCCCGCGTCTCCGAAGCGCTCGTGGAGCGCGCTCGCGAGGTCGGCGAGCGCGAGGACATCGCCTACGTCGCGACCAACTCCGCTCAGGACGAGCAGATCGGCGACATGATCGCCGAGGCCTTCGACAAGGTCGGCAAGGACGGTGTCATCACCGTCGAGGAGGCCCCGACCTTCGGCCTCGACCTCGACTTCACCGAGGGCATGCAGTTCGACAAGGGGTACATCTCGCCCTACTTCGTGACCGACGGCGACCGCCAGGAGGCGGTGCTGGAGGACGCGCAGATCCTGATCAACCAGGGCAAGATCTCCAGCCTCAACGAGCTGCTTCCGCTGCTGGAGAAAGTTGTCCAGAACAAGAAGCCGCTGCTGATCATCGCCGAGGACATCGAGGGCGACGCGCTCGGCGCGCTGGTCCTCAACAAGATCCGGGGCGCGCTCAACGTCGCCGCGGTCAAGGCCCCCGGCTTCGGCGAGCGTCGCAAGGCGATGCTGCAGGACATCGCCACCCTCACCGGCGGCCAGGTCATCGCCGAGGAGGTCGGCCTCACCCTGGAGAACGCCGAGCTCGACGTCCTGGGCTCCGCCCGTCGCATCACCATCACCAAGGACGCCACCACCATCGTCGACGGTGGCGGTGAGCAGTCGGCGGTCGACGACCGGGTCCGGCAGATCCGCAAGGAGATCGAGGCCAGCGACTCCGACTGGGACCGCGAGAAGCTGCAGGAGCGCCTGGCCAAGCTGGCCGGCGGCGTCTCCGTGCTGCGTGTCGGCGCGGCCACCGAGGTGGAGCTCAAGGAGAAGAAGCACCGCCTGGAGGACGCCATCTCGGCCACCCGCGCCGCGATCGAGGAGGGCATCGTCCCCGGCGGCGGCGCCTCCCTGGTGCACGCCGCCGCGGCCCTGGACGGCCTCAACCTGAGCGGCGACGAGGCCACCGGCGTGTCGATCGTCCGCAGGGCGCTCAACGAGCCGGCCCGCTGGATCGCCGAGAACGCGGGCGCCGAGGGCTACGTGGTCACCTACAAGATCGCCGAGCAGGAGAGCGGCCACGGCTACAACGCCGCCACCGGCGAGTACGGTGACCTCATGGCCCAGGGCATCATCGACCCGGTCAAGGTGACCCGCTCCGCGGTGCAGAACGCCGCCTCCATCGCCGGCATGCTGCTGACGACCGAGGCGCTGGTCGTCGACAAGCCGGAGGAAGAGGACGCGAACGCGGCCGGCGGTCACGGCCACGGTCACGGCCACTGATCTCCGCTGATCTCCGCCCCTCGGGGCGGTGAGGCGGCCCGCCGACGCGGGCGTCTGCCGTACCACGCGTGCCCTGGGTTCCCACTCGGGGCACGCGTGCCATTACCCGGCATTTCCCTTAAATGTGATCATTCTGTAGCCGCGGTTCGTGACTGGCGGGTCCACCGGCGGGGGCATCATTCGATACGTGACGGATCCACGCGGTGCGGGGGGCATGCTCGCGGAACGATCAGGTGCCCGACGGCACGACTCAGAATTGAGCCAGCTAACCACGCTGGCGGTCCAAGGTGATCATGGGGCGGTCGACTCCCTTATTCGGGAGGTGCGCCCCATGGTCGTCCGGTACTGCCGGGCGCGCCTGGCCCGCGTCTCGGGTTACGTACACTATTCCGATGACGTCGCGCAAGAGGTGTGCATCGCACTCCTGGCCGCGCTCCCCCGCTACGAGGACATGGGTCGGCCCTTCGCGTCGTTCGTGTTCGGGATCGCCGCGCACAAGGTGGCCGACGCCCTGCGCGGCTCCACCCGCGATGTTCCCACCGACGCGGTACCGGACTGTCCCGACGACGGTCCGGGGCCGGAGGAGGCCGCGGTGCGCACCGTCGAGGCGGAACGGGCCCGGGCACTGCTCAGTGAACTCCCCGAGCAGCAGCGTCGGCTGCTGGTCATGCGCGTGATTGCGGGTCTATCTGCTGATGAGACGGGACATGTTCTGGGAATGTCGGCCGGAGCGGTTCGGGTTGCCCAGCACCGAGCTCTTGCTCGGCTTCGGAAGGTGGCCGTGGCGAACCGCCTCATCTAGCCGTACCCACCACGCCCCGCTCCGTCCCGGTCCCCGCGGCCGTCGCTGCCCCTCCCGGATCCGCACCCGCGACCACTGCGCCTACGGCCGCGGCCTCCGCTGACAGGGGCGTCCTTCCGGTGACCACCCGTGCCGCACGCGACGCCGCGCCCGCACGGGTGTGATCCGTCCCACCGGGTGCCCGGTGTGACGTGGGTCGTCACCCCAGACGCAAGATGCGCGCCGGTCAGCGCCCTAGGATGAAAAAGACACGCGGGAGTGGTCGCAAGAGGGCGGAGGGCGTCATGACGTACATGAACACGGGGGACGGCGACAAGATTCTGCCGCCGGGACTCACCTACGACGACGTGCTGCTGGTTCCGGGCTACTCGGATCTGCAGCCGGGAGAGACCGACACCGGCACCCGGCTCTCCCGCAACATCAGCCTGCGCATCCCGCTGCTGTCGGCCGCCATGGACACCGTGACCGAGGCGCGCATGGCCGTGGCCATGGCCCGCCAAGGCGGCGCCGGGGTACTGCACCGCAACCTGTCGATCGAGGACCAGGCCGCCCAGGTCGACCTGGTGAAGCGGTCGGAGGCGGGCATGGTCACCGACCCGGTGACCTGCGGCCCCGACGACACGCTCGCCGACGTCGAGGCGCTCAGCGCGCACTACCGAATCTCCGGCGCCCCGGTCACCGACGACGACGGGCGCCTGGTCGGCATCGTCACCAACCGCGACATGCGCTTCGAGGACGACCGCAGCCGCCGGGTGCGCGACGTCATGACCCCGATGCCGCTGGTCACCGCGCCCGTCGGGGTGAGCCGCGACGAGGCCTACCGGCTGCTGCGCGAGAACAAGGTCGAGAAGCTTCCGCTGGTCGACGGCGACGGGCGGCTGCGCGGCCTGATCACCGTCAAGGACTTCATCAAGAGCGAGCAGTTCCCCGACGCCACCAAGGACGCCGACGGCCGCCTCGTCGTCGGCGCCGCCGTGGGCGTGGGTCCGGACGCCGAGCAGCGGGCCAAGGCCCTCATGGACGCCGGCGCCGACTTCATCGTCGTCGACACCGCCCACGGCCACTCCGCCGGGGTGATGGAGATGATCGCCAAGCTCAAGGCCAATTCCCGCGCCGACATCATCGGCGGCAACATCTCCACCCGCGCCGCCGCACAGGCCCTCATCGACGCCGGTGCCGACGCCGTCAAGGTCGGGGTGGGCCCCGGCTCCATCTGCACCACCCGCGTTGTCGCCGGTGTGGGCGCACCCCAGGTCACCGCCGTCCTGGAGGCCTCCAAAGCGGCCGGACCCGCCAACGTCCCGGTGATCGCCGACGGCGGCCTGCAGTACTCCGGCGACATCGCCAAGGCCCTCGTGGCCGGTGCGAGCACCGTCATGCTCGGCAGCCTGCTGGCGGGCGTGGAGGAGAGCCCGGGCGAGCTCATCTTCATCAACGGCAAGCAGTACAAGACCTACCGCGGCATGGGGTCGCTCGGCGCGATGCGCGGGCGCTCCTTCTCCAAGGACCGCTACTCCCAGGCCGATGTCGCCTCCGAGGAGAAGCTCATCCCCGAGGGCGTCGAGGGCCAGGTGCCCTACCGCGGACCGCTGCGGGCGGTCTCGCACCAGCTCACCGGTGGCCTGCGGCAGTCCATGTGGTACGCGGGCACACGCACCGTCGCCGAGCTGCGGGAGAAGGGCCAGCTCATGCGGATCACCTCGGCCGGTCTCAAGGAGAGCCACCCGCACGACATCCAGATGACCGTCGAGGCGCCGAACTACTCCCGGCGCTAGAAGCGTTTCGAAGGGTCGCGGAATCGGCGGGTCCGCCAGGATCCCGGTCGGCCAGGCCGTTCGCCTCGTCCCGGGACGGGCGTCCCGGGACGAGGCGGGCCGTCGCCACCCGGCCCGGCGGTAAACTCGCGGCGGCAGTATCCGCCGGGGATGGTTCCGGTGAAGCACGCAAGAGGGGATCTAAGCGTTGGCTCAGGTTGAGATCGGGCTGGGCAAGAACGGGCGCCGCGCCTACGAGCTCGACGAGATCGGGATCGTTCCCGCCCGACGGACCCGCGACCCCGAGGAAGTGTCCATCGCGTGGCAGATCGACGCGTACCGGTTTGAAACACCGCTGGTCGTCAGCCCGATGGACAGCGTCGCCTCGCCGAAGACGATCGTCTCCGTCGGCGAGCTCGGCGGGCTGGGCGTTCTCGACCTCGAAGGGCTGTGGACGCGCTACGAAGACCCCGAGCCGCTGCTGGCCGAGATCCACGAACTCGATGACGAGGCCGCGACCCTGCGGCTGCAGGAGATCTACTCCGCCCCCATCAAGGAGGAGCTGATCGGCCGCCGCATCGAGGAGATCCGCGCGTCCGGAGTCGTCACCGCAGCCCGGCTTTCGCCGCAGCGCACCGCCCAATACCACAAGGCCGTGATCGACGCCGGTGTCGACATCTTCGTCATCCGCGGAACCACGGTCTCCGCCGAGCACGTCTCCGGGCGCGCCGAACCGCTCAACCTCAAGCAGTTCATCTACGACCTGGACGTCCCGGTCGTCGTCGGCGGCTGCGCCACCTACACTGCGGCGCTGCACCTGATGCGCACCGGTGCGGCCGGTGTGCTGGTCGGCTTCGGCGGCGGCTCCGGGCACACCACCCGCTCCGTGCTGGGCGTGGCCGTGCCGATGGCGAGCGCCATCGGCGATGTGGCCGCGGCCCGCCGCGACTACCTCGACGAGTCCGGTGGCCGCTACGTGCACGTCATCGCCGACGGTGGGATGACCAGCAGCGGCGACATCGCCAAGGCGCTGGCCTGCGGCTCCGACGCCGTCATGGTCGGATCGCCGCTGGCGCGTGCCGCCGAGGCGCCCGGCCACGGCTACCACTGGGGCAGCGAGGCCCACCACAGCGAGCTGCCGCGGGGCGAGCGGGTGCACGTCGGCACCATCGGCGACCTCCAATCGATCCTGCACGGCCCCGCGTCGACCAGCGACGGCTCGATGAACATGATGGGTGCGCTCCGCCGGACCATGGCCACCGCCGGGTACACCGACCTCAAGGAGTTCCAGCGGGTCGAGGTCGTGGTCAACCCGCACCGCTGACCGACGCTCGGGCGCGCCCCGCCCCTCGGGGCGCGCCGTAGCGCACATCCGCGGGTAGCGCCGGACGCGGGCGAGGCGCGCGTCCGGCGCCCCTGGCGGGGAGCCCTCCCCGGCGCAGGCGCGAACGGGCGCGAACCGCCGAGGACACGCTCGCTCGTCTGGGCGGGCGGGTCACGCCGGTCCCGCATTACCATCGACCGGCGCGCCGCTCGCGCGCAATCGAGCGGTGTCCTTCCTTTTTTCGTTCGGCCCCTGCCCGTGATCCGCGAAGTCGCGTAGGTTGTTCTCTCGGCGTAGGCCGTTGCGTACATGAGGGTGTGCTGAGGGCGACCGATTCGCCCCGGCGTGCCCTCGGTGAGCGAGTGAGGTAGTCCGTGACAGTTTCCCCCCCGGTCGGGCAGGACGCGGAAGCGTCCACAGCCAAACCCCTCCCTCATCGGAAACCCGCCGTGGTCGCCGCCGCGGCCGTCCTCTCCGCGGCGGGACTGACCGCCGGGATCGTGGCCGTCGTCGGCGGTCTTCACCCTTCAGCGGTCCCCCCGCAGCCCCCACCCGGCCCGCAGGAGGCCGGCGGCGTGATCGACACCGTCCCCGCCGACGGCGCGGAAGCGGCGGAACAGGCCGACCTCCACGCCGACGAACGCCCGTCGCCCGCCTCCCGGGAGACCGCGTCGGCGGACCCCCTCCCCGAGTGGCTCGACAACATTTCCGCGGCATCCGGCGTGCCGCGCCGCGCCCTGCTGGCCTACGCCAACGCGCAGCTGCGGCTGATGGAGGAGCAGCCGCGGTGCCGGATCTCCTGGCCCACTCTGGCCGCCATCGGTGAGGTGGAGTCCAAGCACGGGACGTACGCGGGCGGGAAGGTCGGGCCCGACGGGCGCACCACCGTCGACATCATCGGAATCCCCCTCGACGGCTCCAACAACACCGTGGCCATTGGCGACACCGACGGCGGCGACCTCGACGGCGACACCCGATGGGACCGCGCGGTCGGGCCGATGCAGTTCATCCCCACCACCTGGGAGCAGTGGGGCGCCGACGCCGACGGCGACGGCCGCGCCAACCCGCACGACATCGACGACACCGCGCTGAGCGCCGCCCGCTACCTGTGCGCGGAGGGACGCGACCTGACCGACCAGGAGGACTGGTGGCGGGCGGTGCTCTCCTATAACCAGTCCGAGTCCTACGCCCGCGACATCCTCGACATCGCCAACCGCTACGCGGCCGACGCCGCACGCGCCACCTGACCCGCGCGCCCGTCCTCCCGAAACTGGCGGTGGTCTCGCAGCCTTCGACCACACCATGGCGCACATCCGGTCGATGTCTCCGGTACCAGCCACGGCACCGGTGACTCCCGACGCGCCGACCCCACCGACGGCCGTCCCGGAGAGTGGCGGGTTAGCCTGGATGTCCGCGGATGTTCCGAGTAGTGCCAGGTGGGCATGTGTCGGGAGGGCGTGACATGACGGCAGCGCGCATGGGGCCGGACGAGCGGGCCGAGGCGCTCGCGCACATGGCCGACAACGAGCTCGATGTTCTGGTCGTCGGGGGTGGCATCGTGGGCGCGGGCGTGGCGCTGGACGCGGTGTCCCGCGGCCTGTCGGTCGGCCTGATCGAGGCGCGCGACTTCGCCGCCGGCACCTCCAGCCGGTCCAGCAAACTGATCCACGGCGGGCTGCGCTATCTCGAACAGCTCGACTTCGAGCTGGTCCGCGAAGCGCTGACCGAGCGCGGGCTGCTGCTCGGCCGCCTCGCCCCGCACCTCGTCCGGCCGGTGCCGTTCCTGTTCCCGTTCCAGAAGCACTGGGAGCGCGGCTACATCGGGGCCGGCGTCACGCTCTACGACATCCTGGCGCTGACCGGCCGCAGCACTCGCGGCCTGCCCGCGCACCGGCACCTCAGCCGCTCGGGCGCCCTGCGCGTCTTCCCGGCGCTGCGCCGCGACGCGTTCGCCGGTGCCATCCAGTACTGGGACGCCCAGGTCGACGACGCCCGCTATGTCCTCATGGTGCTGCGCACCGCCGCCACCTACGGCGCGCGGATCGCCTCGCGCGCCCAGGCCGTGGGCTTCCTGCGCGAGGGCGAGCACGTCACCGGGGCCCGGGTGCAGGACCTGGAGACCGGACACGAGATCGACGTCCGCGCCCAGCAGGTGGTCAACGCCGCCGGTGTGTGGACCGACGACATTCAGGAGATGGTGGGCGGCCGCGGGCAGATCCACGTCAGCGCGTCCAAGGGCATCCACCTCGTCGTCCCGAGGGACCGGATCCAGGCGTCGTCGGGGATGATCCTGCGCACCGAGAAAAGTGTGCTCTTCGTGATCCCCTGGGGGCGCCACTGGATCATCGGGACCACCGACACCCCGTGGAACCTGGACAAGGCGCACCCGGCGGCGAGCCGCGCCGACATCGACTACGTCCTCGACCACATCAACGCCGTCCTGCGCGTCCCACTGACCCGGGACGACGTCGAGGGCGTCTACGCCGGTCTGCGCCCGCTGCTGTCCGGCGAGTCCGACGAGACCTCCAAGCTGTCCCGGGAGCACACCGTCGCCCACCCGGTACCGGGCCTGGTGCTGATCGCCGGGGGCAAGTACACCACCTACCGCGTCATGGCCAAGGACGCGGTGGACGCGGTCGTCCACGGCCTCGACGGCAAGATCCCCGAGTCGGTCACCGACCGGGTGCCGCTGGTAGGGGCCGACGGGTTCGCGGCGCTGTGGAACCAGCGCCACACCATCGCCCGCGACGCCGGACTGCACGTTTCCCGCGTCGTCCACCTGCTGCGCAGGTACGGGTCGCTGATCGACGACCTGCTGGAGCTGATGCGTGAGCGGCCCGACCTCAAGGAGCCGGTGACTGGGTCCGGCGACTACCTGCGCGCCGAGATCGTGTACGCGGCCACCTCCGAGGGCGCCCGCCACCTCGACGACGTGCTGTCGCGGCGCACCCGTATCTCCTTCGAGACCTGGGACCGCGGTATCGCCGCGGCCGAGGAGGCCGCCGAGCTCATCGCCGAGCCGCTGGGCTGGAACGAGGAGCAGATCAAGCGAGAGGTGGAGTACTACCGCAAGCGCATCGAGGCGGAACGCGCGGCGCAGGAGCAGGAGAACGACCACGAGGCCGACGCCGTCCAGCACGGCGCGCCGGACATCGTCCCGGAGGCCACGCCCAAGCTTCCCCAGGTGAAGTCCTGAGCACACGTGCGGCCCTAACGGGCTGACACGGCCCTGCCGGGACGACGATCGGCGGAAGGCCCACCCAGCTCAGCGGCCCCGGGCGATCGGTGTGTCCGGGTGGGGCCCGACGGCTCCACCCGCATCTTTCTGACTTTCCCTTAGCACTGTTCCGTGGCACTGCTCCCTGGCACTGCCGCGCCGTCCCCGCAGCCGGTTCGGCGCGCTCCAGGCAAGGATCCCGGCGGCCCGCGGGCGGTGCCCAGCGGGAAAATCCCTCGATACCGGGCGTCGGCATCCCGCACACTAGGGGCGTGCTACTGACGATCACGACCACGCATCGGCCCGCCACCGACCTGGGCTACCTGCTGCACAAGCATCCCGACCGCGTGCAGCACTTCAGCCAGTCCTTCGGGGCGGCGCACGTCTTCTATCCGGAGGCCGAGCCGGACCGCTGCACGGCGGCGCTGATGCTGGAGGTCGACCCGCGGGAGCTGCTGCGCTCCCGCACGTCGGTGGCGAGTCCGGACTTCGCGCTCGCGCAGTACGTCAACGACCGGCCGTATGCCGCGTCGTCGCTGTTCGCCGTGGCGCTCGGCGACGTATTCTCCTCCGCCCTCAAGGCGCGCTGCGCGGCCCGCCCCGACCTGGCCGCGACGCCCATCCCGCTCACCCTCTCCCTTCCGGCGGTGCCCTGCCGGGGCGGAGCCGAGCGGGCGCGGGCGCTGTTCGAGCCGCTGGGCTGGCAGGTGGCGGCCGTCCCGGTTCCCCTCGACCCCGGCCTGCCCGGGTGGGGCGACTCCCGGTACGTGAGCCTGACGCTGACCGGCGAGATGCGGCTGGCCGACGCGCTCAGCCACCTGTACGTGCTGCTGCCCGTCCTGGACGGCACCAAGCACTACTGGGTCACCGCCGACGAGGTCGACAAGCTGCTGCGAGCGGGAGCGGGGTGGCTTTCCGGACACCCTGAACGGGCGTGGATCACCCGCCGATACCTGTCGCGCAAGCAGCACCTGTTCCGCCAGGCGATCGCGCGGCTGGCCGAGGTCGACGACCTGACCGGACCGGACGAGGCTGCCGATCCCGCCCAGGAGGAGGCGCCGGGAACCGACACTGCCGAGGTGGACGCTCCGGCCGGCGCGGCACCGCGGTCCGGGCGGCCGGAGACCGAGAGCGGTGAACCCCCGGAACCCTCGCTCGCCGACCAGCGGGCCGGAGCGGTGCTCTCCGTGCTCAAGGCCGAAGGGGCACAACGGGTGCTCGACCTCGGCTGCGGCACCGGCAAGCTCGTCGGGCGGCTGCTCAACGACCCCGCGTTCACCACGGTCACCGGCGTGGACGTGAGCGCCGACAACATCAGCTACGCCCAGCGCAGGCTGCGCGTCGAGCGCATGCCTGAGCGGCAGCGCGAGCGGCTGGACCTGATCGTCGGCTCGGCCCTCTACCGCGACCGGCGGTTCTCCGGCCACGACGCGATCGTGCTCATGGAGGTCATCGAGCACATCGACGCCGCCCGGCTGCCCGCGCTGGAACAGGTCGTCTTCGGCGGAGCGGCCCCGCGCGCCGTCGTCGTGACCACGCCCAACGCGGAGCACAACGTCCGCTACCCGGGCCTGGCCGAGGGCGGCTTCCGGCACGCCGACCACAGATTCGAATGGACCCGCGCCGAGTTCCGCGCGTGGGCGGACAACGTCGCCCGCACCCACGGCTACCGGGTGCGGTACCTGCCCGTGGGGTGGGACGACCCCGAGGTGGGGGCGCCGACGCAGATGGGAGTCTTCACCAGATGAGCGAGAACAGCCCGGAACCCGAGCCGGTCGAGCCCGCCGAGGCGGGCGCGTCGGACGCACCGGTCACGCCTGCGGAATCCCGGGTGCTCAGCGTGCCCGAGGTGGGGCTCGTGCTGCTCGTCGGGGTCTCCGGTTCAGGCAAATCCACGTTCGCCCGTCGGCACTTCGCCCCGACCCAGGTGATCACCTCCGACTACTGCCGTGCGCTGGTCAGCGACGACGAGAACGACCAGTCGGCCACCTCCGACGCCTTCGACCTGCTCCACTTCATCGTGAACAAGCGGCTGCGGCGCGGCCTGCTCACCGTCGTCGACGCCACGAACGTGCAGCAGAAAGCCCGCCAGCAGCTGGTCCGGGTCGCCAAGGACAACGACGTGCTGTGCACGGCCATCGTGCTCGACGTGCCCGAAGGGGTCGCCCGGGAGCGCAACCGGAACCGGCCCGACCGCGGCTTCGGCGACCACGTGATCTCCCGGCAGCGGCGCGATCTGCGGCGCGGCCTCAATCGGCTGTCCGCGGAGGGGTTCCGCAAGGTCCACATCCTGCGCGGCGTCGAGGAGATCGACTCCGCCGTCGTCTCCTACGAGAAGTCCTGGACCGACAAGCGCGAGCTGACCGGCCCCTTCGACATCATCGGCGACGTCCACGGCTGCCGCGCCGAGCTGGAGGAGCTGCTGGAGGAACTCGGCTACGCCATCACCCGCGACGAGCTGGGCCGCGCCACCGGCGCGCGGCACCCCGCGGGACGCACCGCCGTGTTCGTCGGCGACCTCGTCGACCGCGGACCCGACACCCCCGGCGTGCTGCGGCTGGCCATGGGCATGGTCGCCGACGGCGACGCCCTGTGCGTCGCGGGGAACCACGAGAACAAGCTGGTGCGGGCGCTCAAGGGGCGCAAGGTCACCCCCTCGCACGGGCTGGCCGAGTCGCTGCAGCAGCTCGACGCCGAGGACGCGGACTTCCGTGCCCGGGTGCGGGACTTCTGCGACGGCCTGATCAGCCACTACGTGCTCGACGGCGGCAACCTCGTGGTCGCGCACGCCGGGCTCAAGGAGGAGTACCACGGCCGTGCCTCGGGGCGCGTGCGGTCCTTCGCCCTGTACGGCGACACCACCGGTGAGACCGACGAGTTCGGTATGCCGGTCCGCCTCCCGTGGGCGCGCGACTACCGGGGCAAGGCCGCGGTCGTCTACGGCCACGTGCCCACGCCCGAGCCGCAGTGGGTGAATAACACCATCTGCCTGGACTCCGGGTGCGTCTTCGGGGGCAGGCTGACCGCGCTGCGCTACCCGGAACGCCAGCTCGCCGACGTCCCGGCGCATCGCACCTGGTACGCGTCGGCCACGCCGTTCCTCGACAGCGCCGCCGCGGCGACCGCAGCTGGGGCTGAGTCCCGCGAGTCCGGTGCCCTCGACATCGGCGACGTGCTCACCGGCGACGACGTCTCCGGGGGAGGCGTCGAGACCGCGCACGGGCGGATCAGGATCGCCCGGGAGAACGCCCTGGCCGCACTGGAGGTGATGAGCCGCTTCGCGGTCGCCCCGCACTGGCTGCTCTACCTGCCGCCGACCATGGCCCCCGCCCCGACCGCGGCCGACCCCGCGCTGCTGGAGCACCCGGCCGAGGCGTTCGCGCACTACCGGGGCAACGGCGTCGACACGGTCATCTGCCAGGAGAAGCACATGGGGTCGCGGGCGGTCGCGGTCGTGTGCCGCGACACGGCCGCCGCCGAGCGCCGCTTCGTGCCCGGCTCCCTCGGCGCGGTGTACACCCGCACCGGGCGCCCCTTCTTCTCCGACCCGAAGGTGGAGTCGGAGGTGCTGGCCGACCTGCGCGCCGGGATCGGGGCGGCCGGACTGTGGGAGCGGCTCGACACCGACTGGGTGGCACTCGACGGCGAGATGCTGCCGTGGTCGGCCAAGGCCGAGGGGCTCATCCGCGACCAGTACGCCTCGGTGGGGGCCGCGGCACGCGCGGCGCTCCCGGCGGCCGAGGCCGCGCTCGCCGCCGCGGCCGAGCGCGGCCTGGACGTCGGCGGCCTCGCCGACCGGGTCACCCGGCGGGCTGAGGAGATCGAGGCGTTCAGCCGGGTCTACCGGCGCTACAGCTGGCCCACCGAGGGGGCGGCCGGGCTGCGCTACGCCCCGTTCATGGTGCTGGCCGCCGAAGGCCGGGCGTTCGCCGACGCCGACCATCTGTGGCACATGGCGGTGGCCGAGCGGCTCGCCGACGCCTGCGACCTGGTGCGCACAACGCGCTACCTGGTCGTGGACGTCACTGACCCCGACGCCACCGCCGCCGCGGCCGCGTGGTGGCGCGACCTGGTCGATGCCGGGGGCGAGGGCATGGTCGTGAAGCCCCTCACCGGGGCGCTCGCGCGCGGACGGCAGGGCCTGGCCCAGCCGGGGCTGAAGGTGCGCGGCCCGGAGTACCTCCGGATCATCTACGGCCCGGACTACACCGAGCCCGACCGCATGGAGGTGCTGCGCGACCGCCGCCTGGGCCGCAAGAACGGACTGGCCATGCGCGAACACAAGCTCGGCCTGGAGGCCCTGGCACGGCACGCCCGCGGGGAGCCGCTGTGGCGCGTGCACCAGGCGGTGTTCGGTGTGCTGGCCCTGGAGTCCGAACCGGTGGACCCGCGGCTGTGACGCCGCGTGGGGGACCGGCCGCACGGGCGGCCGGTCCCCCACGTCCGCGACACGGACGCCGCGCCGGGATCGTCCCTGGTGGGCCGCGACGGCCCCCGTGACCGGAACAGGCGTTTTCGGTCGGCCTCGCGTCATGATCCGGGCTGCCGGTTCACCGCGTCCATGGCCTGCATATCCTGAGTGGAGCGCCGCAGGTGGCCGGGGAACCGTGCGGCCGTCTCCCAGGAAGCAGGAACGCTGATGAACGTATTGCTGACCGGTGGCGCCGGGTACATCGGCACGCACACCGCGGTCGAGCTCATCAGCGCCGGCCACGACGTCGTGGTGGTAGACGCGCTCAGCAACGGCAACGCGGAGGCCATCCGCCGCGTCGAGCGCATCACCGGCCACGCCGTCCCCTTCTACCCGGAGGACTGCTCCGACCCGGTCGTCATGGAGAAGATCCTCACCGACCACCCCATCGACGCCGTCATCCACTGCGCGGGGCTCAAGGCCGTGGGGGAGTCCACCGAGCAGCCACTGCGCTACTACCGCAACAACCTCGACGCCCTGCTCACCGTCTGCGAGGCCATGCAGGCCCACGGCGTGCGGCGGATGGTGTTCAGCTCCTCGGCCACCGTGTACGGCGATCCCGCGCACGTTCCCATCACCGAGGACATGCCGCTGTCGGTGTCCAATCCGTACGGCGCCACCAAGCTTTTCATCGAGCAGATCCTGCGCGACCTGGCGGCGGCCGACGCGCGCTGGGAGATCATCTCTCTGCGCTACTTCAACCCCATCGGCGCGCACGAGAGCGGCCTCATCGGCGAAGACCCCCACGGCGTCCCCAACAACCTGTTCCCCTACATCGCGCAGGTCGCGGCCGGACGCCGCGACAAGGTGCGGGTCTTCGGGGACGACTACGACACCCCCGACGGCACCGGAGTGCGCGACTACCTGCACGTCACCGACCTCGCCCTGGGCCACCTCGCGGCCCTAGAGCACCTTGCCGGGACCCCGGGCCACCGCGTGTACAACCTCGGGACCGGAACGGGCACCTCGGTGCTGGAGTCGATCGCCGCGTTCGAGCGGGCCTGCGGCCGGCGCATCCCCTACGAGGTCGTGGGCCGCCGACCCGGCGACATCGCGACCTGCTACGCCGATCCCAGCGCGGCCCGGCGCGACCTCGGCTGGCAGACCACCAGGAGCATCGACGAGGCCTGCGCCGACGCCTGGCGCTGGCAGTCCGCTAACCCCCGCGGGTTCGCCGGCGGCTGACCGCCCGCCAACGCCGGCGCCGCCCTCTGCCGCGACCCGCTGCCAGTCACCCGCTGTTAGCCACACCCTCCCGATGGTCTCGGGAAGGGGCGGGGGTGGAAAAGCAATGTCGCGCGCGAAGAGCTCAGTGGGCGGCTGTCGGGCGCTCCGGCGTGTGGACGTGCTCCGGGCGCAGCCCCAGCATCAGCGTGCGGATGACGAGGCGTGGGACGATCGGGGCACCGGCGACCACTCGAAGCATGAGCGGGAGGTCCAGCGGCGTGTCCGGCGAGGCGGCCAGCACCCTGCTGATGACCCGGTCCTGCAGCACCTGCTGCAGCCGCTGTGTTCCCACCGTCGGCATCCACCGGCGTCGCTGGACCCGGGCCAGCAGCTCGGGGTTGAGGGTCTTGCCGAACCGGTCGGGGTCGGCCTGTGCCCGATACAGCGCGTCGGCCAGCAGGTTCGCGGTGGCCACCGCGTCCTGGACCGCCAGGTTGATGCCCACCCCGCCGACCGGCGTCATCGCGTGCGCGGCGTCGCCGATGCACAGGTAGCCCGGCCGGTACCAGCGGTCCAGCCGGTTCAGCGCGACCCGCAGGAACGCGACCCGGTCCCAGCCGTCGAGCGATCGGACCGCCGTTTCACCGAGCTCGGGCAGGAGCGCGAGCATCCGGTCCTGCAGCACGGAGATGGGCTGGGAGCGGATCTCCTCCAACCCGCCCTTGGGGATGAGGTAGGCCACCTGCCAGTAGGAGCCGCGGTCGAACGCCACGAGCATCGAGCCGTTGCCGACCCGCCCGTAGAGTCCGGTCTCGTCGTCCGAGTGGCGCTCGACGCGCATCCACAGGACGTCCATGGGCACGTGGCGTTCGGTGGGGACCATTCCCGCGGCCTCGCGCAGCCGGGAGTGGCGGCCGTCAGCGGAGACGGTCAGCACGGCGCGCAGCTCGTGTTCGCCCTCCTGGTCGGTGTAGCGGATCCCGCGTACCGCCCCGTTCTCCTCGATCGTTTCGGTCGCCTCGGCGTTCATGAGCAGCTGGAAGCCGGGGTACCGCTTGGCGTGGTCGACGAGCAGGGTGAGGAAGTCCCACTGCGGGACCATCGCGACGTACTGGTACCGGCCCGGCAGGTGGCCGAGGTCGGCTTGGACGAGGGGGCCCTCGGCGGTGCCGAGTTCGAACGCGCGGACCTTGCGGTGGGGCAGCTGCTCGATCGCCCCGGCCAAGCCCAGTTCGTCGAGGAGCCGCAGTGTCGAGGGGTGGACCGTGTCGCCACGGAAGTCCCGCAGGAAGTCGCCGTGCTTTTCCACGACGGTGACGTCGATCCCGGCGCGTGCGAGGAGTAGGCCGAGCATGATCCCGGCGGGGCCGCCGCCGGAGATGGCGACGGTGGTGGTTCCGGTGCGCGTCATCGCGACCTCCGGGGGGAGTGTGCTGGTTCGCTGGCCGATCAGATTCGATCCTAATTCAACGTATGATGAAATAAAACCTCGCGGACGCCGGATTCTCCAGCGGCGCGGGGAATGTGACGCGCGCTACGCCCCCAAGCCCCCGCTCCCGCCCGGCCCGCTTCGCGCTATTCCGCGCGCCCGCGCCACATCCGTGGTTACCAACAGGTAGTCAAGCCGCGAGCAGCGGACTACGCTCCCAACATGGGTATCGCCACAGGTTCCACCGAGCCCCCGACAGTGGACTCCGCGATGGTCGAGCGCCTGACGCGCCGCGTCGCGAGCACGTCCGGGCGCAGCAGCACGATCACCGCACCGTTCACCGGCAAGCCCCTGGCCGAGCTCCCGCAATCGACGGCCGGCGACGTGGCCGACGCGTTCCAGCGCGCCCGCACGGCCCAGCGGGCCTGGGCGGCGGTGTCACCGCGCGACCGGGTCGCGCCCTTCCTCCGCTTCCACGACCTTGTGCTGGACCGTCAGCACGAGATCCTCGACATCCTCCAGGCCGAGACGGGTAAGGCGCGGCGGCACGCCTTCGAAGAGGTCTACGACGCCGCGGCGGGCACCCTCTACTACGCGCGCCAGGCGCCCCGGCTGCTACGTCGCAGGCGCGTGCCCGGCGCGATGCCCGGTGCGACCCGGGCGTATGTGAACCAGCACGCCAAGGGCGCCGTCAGCGTCATCTCACCGTGGAACTACCCCCTGGCCCTCCCGGTCGGTGACGCCGTCCCGGCGCTGATAGCGGGCAACGCCGTCGTCGCCAAGCCCGATACCCAGACCGCCCTCAGCGCCCTGTGGGCGATCGACCTGCTCATCGAGGCGGGCCTGCCCGAAGACCTGTGGATCCCCGTTCTCGGCGAACCCGCGGAGATCGGCGACCCGCTGATCGACCACGCCGACTACGTCGCCTTCACCGGCTCGTCGGCCGCCGGGGCGAAGATCGCCCAGCGCGCCGCGGGCCGGCTGGTCGGCTGCTCCGCCGAACTCGGAGGCAAGAACCCGGCGATCATCTGCGAGGACGCCGACCTGGACTGGACCATCGAGGGCGCGCTGCGCGCCTGCTTCAGCAACGCCGGGCAGCTGTGCATCTCCATGGAGCGCGTCTACGTCCACGACGCGATCTTCGACGAGTTCACCGAGCGCTTCGCCGAGGCGGCGCGGGGCATGGAGCTCAACACCCGCTACGACTTCTCCGCCGACATGGGGTCGCTGACCTACCCGCGCCAGCTCGACCGTGTCACCGAGCACGTCGACCAGGCGCGCGAGAAAGGGGCGACGATCCTGTCCGGGGGACGGCCGCGCCCCGACATCGGCCCGCTGTTCTATGAGCCCACCGTCATGACCGGCGTCGAACCGACCATGACGGCGTGTTCGGAGGAGACCTTCGGCCCGCTCGTCTCCCTGTACCGGTTCACCGACGAGAGCGAGGCCATCGACCTCGCCAACGCGACCGACTACGGGCTCAACGCCAGCGTGTGGACGCGCGACACCGCGCGCGGACGCCGCATCGCCGAACGCGTCAGCGCGGGCACCGTCAACATCAACGAGGGGTACGGCGCCACGTGGGCCAGCTACGGCGGCCCAATGGGCGGCATGAAGAGGTCGGGGCTGGGGCGCCGCCACGGCGCCGAGGGGCTGCTGCGCTACACCGAGGCGCAGACCGTCGCCAGCCAGCACTTCGTCGGTTTCGGTGGCACCCCGGGCATGGACGGCGCGACGTTCGCCGCGCTGCTCACCCGCGGCGCCCGGCTGATGAAGCGCTTCCACATCCGCTGAGCGGCCCCGACCGGAACGACCCGGCCCGACGCGGCTCCCGCCCCGCCCGCTGTCGCGGTTCCGCGCCGCCGCGACGGCGGCGCGGGGCGCCCGGCGCCGCGGATCGGGTGACCCGGTGACGGGTAGCCCGATGGCCCAGCGACCGATGACACGTCGGAATCTCCGCGTTCCGCTCCCTCCCCGGCAAAAAAGAGGAAAAGCCCTGCGTGCCCTTCCCGTCCCGGCGTAACGTTCCGTGTACGGAGACCGCGCCGCCACCGCTCAGCTCCCCACGCACGCGGCGGACGCGGCCCGTACGGGTTTTACGGAGGCACTATTGCGAGTAATAGATGCCGCTGTCTCGCTGGAACGAGACGACTTCATGCGCCGCCTCCTCACCGGACTCGGTGCCTTGCTGGAAGCCGTCGTCGGACTCGAAGAAGCGTCTGGCTACGTCGCTCTGGCGGGACAGCGCATGGGGGATGCGCTCGGCCACCTCTACACAAGGGAGCTGGATCTGGGGAACCTCGACCGCCGCCAGATAGCGGAGCTACTGGTCGACCTCTATCGGCGAATCCAGGGGGACTTCTCCATCATTTCCGACAACGAGCACCGCACCGTCCTCGCCAACAGGGCCTGCCCCTTCGGCGCTCCGGTCCGGGGCAACGAGGCGCCGCGCATGATGACGCCCAGTGTGTCCGGCCACCTCACGGCGCGCTATCCCGGTTATGCCAAGGTCGACCTGGCCGAGACCATCGCGCGCCGCCACCCGCGCTGCACGGTGGTGATCCACCTGCGCCCGGGCCCGGGCGCCGACCAAGCGCCCGGCCATGAGTACTACGGCGAATGCGCCGGGCTTCCCCGCACCCTGCCACCGTCCGTTCGCGGCGACACCGAAGACAGCCGTGAGCGCGGGTGAGCTGTTCGGTGCGATCACCCGCACCGTGAGCGAACCGATGCTGCTCGTGAGCATCTCCGGAACAATCCTCGGGGCCAACGCCGCCATGCACCACACCTTCCCCGGGGCCGGTACCGGCTCGAACCTCTACGACCTGACCACCGACGACGCCGACGACACCGCCGAGACGCTATGGCGCTGGGCCCGGTGCGGCGCCCCGCTCGTCGGCGCCCTCGCCCTGCGCGACGCCGACGGCGGATCCCGGCACTGCCACTGCTTGGGTGCGCGGGCCGCCTGGGTGGCCGACGCCGCTGATGAGCCCGTGGTGCAGGTCCGCCTCGTGCCTTCGCCGCACGGCGGGAACCTCCCGCGCCGGTCGGTCCTGACCGAGCGCGAACGGCACCTCCGCGCCCGCCTGGAACGCGAGCAGGAAGTCGCCGCCGAAGTGCAGCGCAGCTTTCTTCCGGACCGCATCGACGGCACGCCGTTGAAGGTCGCGGTGGATTACCGCCCCACCGTCTTCGGGGCCGAGGTCGGCGGCGACTGGTACGACGTCTTCGGCGTGCCCCACACCGAGCGCGTCGCCCTGGCCATTGGCGACGTCGCCGGGCACCGGCTGTCCGAGGCCATGATCATGGCGGAGCTCCGCAGCGTGCTGCGCGCCGCCGCACTGGAGGAAGGGGCCGGCGCCGACCACGTTGTGTCCCGCGTGGACCACTACGTCGACACCTACCTCCCCACCAGCATGGCCACGGCCTGCTACCTCGTCTACGAACCGGAGGAGGGCCTCCTCACCTACGCCAACGCCGGGCACGTCCCGCCGCTGCTGCTGCGTGCCGACGGGCGCTGCGCGCCGCTCGACGCGGTCGTCGACCCGCCTCTGGGCTGCTCGCTGGGCGCCCGACGCAACCGCGACCAGACCGCGGTCGGCCCCGGCGACCTGCTCGTCCTCTACACCGACGGGGTGGTCGAGCGACGCGGCGAGTCTCTCGACATCGGCCTGGGGAAACTCGCCGATCTCCTCGGCGGTCTCAGCGACGCCGGGCCCGCGGAGGCGTGCTCCGCGATCATGGAGTGGTCCTCCGGTACCGGCCACGCCGACGACCGCGCCGTGCTCGTCGCCGGGTTTTAGGGGCGGGCGCGCAGCACCGCCCCACGTTCCCGCCCGACTACTGGATTGACTACTGGATTGCGGACATCACGGATCCGCCGTGACGCACACCCCGCCCGCTGACTCGCCACCCGGTCCGCGCGGCGCCTTAGACTGGACGTAATCCATATCTACCTGCGGGAAGGCCGTTACGTGTCCCTTGCCGGTGCTTCCGATAGCACGTTCGACACCGTTCTCGTCGTGGATTTCGGCGCGCAATACGCACAGCTGATCGCCCGACGGGTCCGCGAATGCCACGTCTACAGCGAGATCGTGCCCTCGACCATGCCGGTCGAGGAGATGCTCGCCAAGAACCCCAAGGCCATCATCCTCTCCGGCGGTCCCTCGTCCGTTTACGCCGAGGGTGCCCCGCAGGCACCGGTCGAGCTGTTCGAGACCGGCGTGCCGACCTTCGGCATCTGCTACGGCTTCCAGGCGATGACCCAGGCGCTGGGCGGCACCGTCGAAGAGACCGGACTCAGTGAGTTCGGCCGCACCGAGATCGAGGTCGGCACCGACACCGTGCTGTTCGACGGCCTGCCCGCCGTACAGCAGGTGTGGATGTCGCACGGCGACTCCGTGAGCAAGGCCCCCGACGGATTCCGCGCCACCGGCACCACCCCGGGCGCGCCCGTCGCCGCATTCGAGAACCCCGAGCGCGGGCTCTACGGTGTGCAGTTCCACCCCGAGGTCATGCACAGCGAGCACGGCCAGGCCGTCCTGCGCCACTTCCTCTACGAAGGCGCCGGATGCCGCCCCACCTGGACGATGGTGAACATCGTCGACGAGCAGGTCGAACGGATCCGCGCCCAGGTCGGCACCAAGCGCGTCATCTGCGGGCTGAGCGGCGGCGTCGACTCCGCCGTCGCGGGCGCCCTCGTCCAGCGCGCCGTGGGAAACCAGCTCACCTGCGTCTTCGTCGACCACGGCCTGCTGCGCAAGGGCGAGGCCGAACAGGTCGAAAAGGACTTCGTGGCCGCGACCGGTGTCTCCCTCAAGGTCGTCGACGCCCAGGAGCGCTTCCTGTCGGCGCTCGCGGGGGTGAGCGACCCGGAGGAGAAGCGCAAGATCATCGGGCGCGAGTTCATCCGCGTCTTCGAACAGGCGGCCCGCGAGGTCGTCGCCGAAGGCGGAGCCGCCGGGGACGAGGTCGAGTTCCTGGTCCAGGGGACGCTCTACCCCGACGTGGTCGAGTCCGGCGGCGGGACGGGCACCGCCAACATCAAGTCGCACCACAATGTCGGCGGGCTGCCCGAGGACCTCCAGTTCACGCTGGTCGAGCCGCTGCGCGAGCTGTTCAAGGACGAGGTGCGGCGCGTCGGCGAGGAGCTGGGCCTGCCCTCCGAGATGGTGTGGCGGCAGCCGTTCCCCGGCCCCGGCCTGGGCATCCGGATCATCGGCGAGGTCACCCGCGAGCGCTTGGACGTGCTGCGCGAGGCCGACGCCATCGCCCGCCAGGAGCTGACCCGCGCGGGGCTGGACCGCGACATCTGGCAGTGCCCCGTCGTGCTGCTCGCCAACGTGCGCTCGGTGGGCGTGCAGGGCGATGGCCGCACCTACGGCCACCCTGTGGTGCTGCGCCCGGTGAGCAGTGAGGACGCCATGACCGCCGACTGGTCGCGGCTTCCCTACGACGTGCTCGCCACGATCTCCAACCGCATCACCAACGAGGTACGGGAGATCAACCGCGTCACCCTGGACGTCACCAGCAAGCCGCCGGGCACCATCGAGTGGGAGTAGTCGGCGGTCGCCTGACCGCCGCACGGCCCCGGACGGGCAGCATCGCCCGCCGGGGCCGTCGTCGTTCGCCCCCTGCTGTTCCCCCGTACTGTGCTCCCGTATTTTGCTCCCGGCAGCGCCCCCGGCTAGGTGTCCGCGCGGTCGTCGCGCGCCTCGCCCGGCTCGCCGGGCCGCGATAGCGCACGGGCGAGCCCGGCGACCCCGAGGCCGATGGTGAGAATCGGCAGCACCCAGATCGGGTCGAACCCCCAATCCGTCTGGTGGCCCACCACAAAGGCGACCCCCAGGCCCACGAACAGCAGCCCGGCGATCAGCGAGCCCCAATCAGTCTTACGGCGTCGCACGCCACACCTCCACATCGGCCACGTAGGACGCCAGGTGCAGGACCACCCTGGGCGGTTCGCCGGACGCCTCCTTCCCCTCGGGCGCCCGCGCCTCCGCGGCCGACGGCTCCAGCGTCGTGCGCACGTCCAACCGGGTCCCGGCGCGCTGCGTGTTGTCCACGGAGATCCTGCCGAGTTTCGAGGTAGCGTGCACGTCCACCCGCGCCGTGTCCGGGACCGCCACGTCCAGTTCCCCGGCCGCCACGCTCGCGGAGACCTCCACGCGCTGACCCGGCTCCAGATCGAGCCCTGTCAGGTCGAGCGACGCCCCGCCGAGGGTG
This sequence comes from Nocardiopsis rhodophaea, assembly GCF_039530945.1. Taxonomy (NCBI): domain Bacteria; kingdom Bacillati; phylum Actinomycetota; class Actinomycetes; order Streptosporangiales; family Nocardiopsidaceae; genus Nocardiopsis; species Nocardiopsis rhodophaea. Next base: position 7,656 of record NZ_BAAAPC010000007.1, on the reverse strand, counting down.
AGGCCGAATGGGTGCTCCGCCTCGGCCGCGGTCTGCGGCCGCCACTCCGCGGCCCCGAACCGCAGCGACGTCACGTCCACCGTCGACACGGCCACGAGGAGCAGCGTCCCCACGAGCCCCAGTGCCATCAGCCCGCGCGGGTCGCCGACCCAGGCGCCCACGAGGAGGGCCAAGCCGATGATCACGACGACGCTTCCCAGATAGACGGGACCGGTCTCGGGCCCCACCAGGGCCGACAACGGGGACCCCCCGGTGAGCATGAGCGTCAGGCCGGTAGCCACGAGGAGGATCCAGAAGACGAGGGTGTACAGGCGCACGCCCCCATGCCCGAGGGCCTCCCGACGACGCTCGCGCGCCTCCCGCCGGCGTCGGCGCGCCTCTCGGTGCCGCTCGCGCGCCTCCGACGCGCAACCCGAACGGCCGCCCCCATCGTTCTCGCCCGGCTCGGGCTGCCCGGACTTCCGCCCGGCGACCACCGCCAGGTCGATCGGTCCGCTCGGCGCCTGCGCCCACGGCTGAGCCGGGTTGTAGTAGGCGGGTGCGGGAGCGGGGGCCGGAGCGCTCGGCGGCGGCTCCCCCGATCGAAGCAGGGATGGCAGCTCACGGTAGGCCCGGCGAAGATCGACCCCGCGGTTGTGGGCCACCAGAACGCCCAGGATGAGGGGCGTGGCCAGGACCAGAGTGCCCCAGCCGAACCCGCCGACGAGGCTGAGCGCGGTCGCCACCGCCAGCCCCGCGCCGAGCAGGGCCGGGACCGCCCGCGCGCAGATCCGCCGGTTCAGCAGCTGCTCGGCCATGGCGGGACCGCCCTGCTGGTCCCGCATCACCAACCACGCCAGGATGTAGAGCAGCACGCCGACCAGGCCGCTCAACGCGGTCAGCGAGAACGCGACCCGCCAGACCACCGGGTCGACCCGCGTGTACTCGCCGAGCCCGGCGCACACCCCCGTGACGACACCGGTCTCGCTGTGGCGGCGCAGCTCCCGCTCCTCGGGTGCGAACGCGGAGTCGCCGGCGGCCCGCGCCGGGTCCCCGGCGTCGTTCGTCGGACCTCGCCCGTCACTCATGGTCGGTCACCACGCGTCTCCCTCACACCCTCCATCGTCGCCGGTTACGTGCACAGATTCCCATCGGGGAGGACCCTGACCACACCCTGAACCCCTCCGGAGCGGGTGGGGGCGGGCCCCTGATGCCGGAGAGCCGGGAAAGGGGCATCCTGGAACTGAGGACACGCGGAGCACACGTAGAGCACACCCGGAACCATCGCCCGGTACCAACCGACCACCGCCGAAGACGGGCATGGCGACCCAGACGATGACGACGATGAAGACGAGGACACCGCGACAGTGACGGAGACGGCGACCGAGATCCCGCGGCTGTACCGGGTCCGCGACGGGCGGCTGGCCGGGGGCGTCGCGGCGGGCCTCGCCCGGCACCTCGGTATCGACCCCGCCGTGACGCGGCTCGCCTTCATCGCGCTGGGCATCGGCGGCATCGGTATCGCCGTCTACCTGGTCCTGTTCTTCTTCGTCCCGCTGGAACCCGTGTCCGAGGCGGCGGACGCGGGCGACGGCCCGGGCAAGGCTACACACGAACGCGCGCGCCAGAAGGGGCGCGACGTCAGCCAGCTGCTGGCCTACCTCGCCCTCGCCAGCGGTTTGGGCGTGCTGTTCCTCATCTTCGGGGGCGTCTTCGACCCACTGCTGTGGTTCCTCGTCTTCGGGGCCCTCGGCGCCGCGATCCTCTGGCAGCAGGCCAACCCGGCGGTACGCGACGAGTGGATGTCGGCCACCGTTCTGCACAGCCGGAAGAGCTGGGTGCGCAGCGGGCTGGGCGTGCTGCTCGTCATCATCGGTGTCATCGGCTTCCTCGGATTCCAGCAGCAGCTGCAGGACGCGCGCGCCGGGCTGACGTTCGCCATCACCATGCTCGCCGGAATCTCGCTCATCGCGGCACCGTGGATCATCGGCCTGGTGCGCGAACGCGACCGCGAACGCCGCGAGCGCATCCGCAACCAGGAACGGGCCGAGCTGGCCGCGCACATCCACGATTCCGTGCTGCACACCCTGACCCTCATCCAACGCCGCGCCGACGACCCGCGCGAGGTGCAGCGCCTTGCCCGCGTCCAGGAGCGGGCGCTGCGCAGTTGGCTCTACCAGCGGCCGGCCGACGCCGAGGCCACCGTGACCCCGGCCTTGGAACGGGTGGCGGCCGAGGTCGAAGAGGTCCACGGGGTGCCGATCGAGGTGGTGTGCGTCGGTGACTGCGAGATCGACGACAACATCCAGGCCGCGTTGCGCGCGGCCCGCGAAGCCATGGTCAACGCCTCCAAGTACGCCGGGGCCGACTCCATCTCGGTGTTCGGCGAGGTTGACCCGGACGAGGTGCTGATCTTCGTGCGCGACCGGGGGGCGGGGTTCGACCTCGACGCCATCCCCGAGGACCGCATGGGCGTGCGCGGCTCGATCGTCGGGCGCATGGAGCGGCACGGCGGCAGCGCCCGCATCCGCACCGCCCCCGGCGAGGGAACCGAGGTGCAGCTGCGCGTCCCGCGCGCCTCCGAGACCGACTAGGAGGGCGGCGGGCAGCTGGCCGCTGTCGGCCCCTCCGCCCGAGGAATGCCCATTGAGGGGGACGCTCTGGGTAGAGTCCGACATGTGGGAGACGACAAGAGCACTTTTGCCAGCGGCGCCGCGGTCCCGCGCGTCGTGATCGTGGACGACCACCGGCTCTTCCGCAGCGGCGTCCGCGGGGAGCTCGGGGACGCCGTCGAGGTCGTCGGAGAGGCCGGGGACGTCGACAGCGCCGTGCGTGTCATCGGTGAGCAGCGGCCCGACCTCGTCCTGCTCGATGTCCACCTGCCCGGAGGCGGCGGGGTGGAGGTGCTCCGGCAGGTCCTCGGCTCGCACCCCGACATCCGGTTCCTGGCGCTGTCGGTGTCCGACGCCGCCGAGGACGTGATCGGCGTCGTTCGCGGCGGTGCACGCGGGTACGTGACCAAGACGATCTCCGGCAAGGAACTCGCCAACGCCATCGTCCGGGTCGCCGACGGCGACGCGGTGTTCTCCCCGCGCCTGGCCGGATTCGTGCTGGACGCTTTCGCGGCCACCGACGCACCGCCAATGGACCCCGAGCTCGACCGGCTCACCCAGCGCGAACGCGAGGTCCTGCGGCTCATCGCGCGCGGCTACGCTTACAAGGAAGTGGCCAAGGAACTCTTCATCTCGGTGAAGACGGTGGAGACCCACGTGTCCTCGGTGCTGCGCAAGCTCCAGCTGTCCAACCGCCACGAGCTGAGCCGCTGGGCGACGGCGCGCAAGCTGGTCTGACCCCTCGGGCGGACGCGACAACGGCGGCGCCGTGACCGGCACCGCCGTTCGAGGGTCCACACAAAGCCACGCCCCTCACCGCGGGTGGATCGCCACGCGATGGGTCATGGGGCCATCAGCGCAGCGCGTCCATCATCCGCTTGAGGAACGCCTCGCCGTCGACCTCCTGGACCAGCGTGATCTTCGGACGGTCATCGGCGTGGCTGGCGGCGTCCGGGCGCATGTCCGCGATGGTCAACCCGCGGGTGTGCTCGCCCTTCAGCTCCACCCGGATCGGTACGTCGACGGACGTGGTCACGATCTCCGGGTCGAGCAGAATCGCGGCGGCCAGCGGGTCGTGCATCGCACACTGGCGGACCCCGAAGACGTTGCTGTACCAGCCGACATAGAAGTCCAAGAACGCCGAGGTCGTCTGCGCGCGCTCGCCCTCGACCGTCTTCAGCTCGTCCAGCCACGCGCCGGTGGCCACGGTCTTCATGGTGATGTCCAGCGCGACCAGCGTCAGGTCGAAGCCGGCGGCGAACACCACCTCAGCCGCCTCGGGGTCGTTGGATGTGTTGGCTTCGGCCCACGGGGTCACGTTGCCCGGTGCCCGCACCGCGCCGCCCATGACCACCACCCGGCGGACCAGCTTCGGCAGCTCCGGCTCCAGGGACAGCGCCACCGCAAGGTTGGTCAGCGGGCCGACCGCCAGCACGTCGATCTCGCCGGGAGCCGAACGCGCCAGCCGGACCAGCAGCTCGGCGGCGGACTCCTCAACCGGAGCGCTCGCGGGAGCGGGGGTCTCGACGTCCCCGAGGCCGTTGGCGCCGTGCACCAACTCGGCGAGATGCGGCGGCTGGACCAGCGGCCGCGACGCACCGCGCGCCACCGGGACACCGGAGCGACCGTAGAGCTCCATCAGCCGCAGCGCGTTGTCGGTGGTGACGTCGACGCTGTTGTTACCGAACACCGCGCCGATGCCGACGATCTCCACATTGGGCCGCGCGGTCAGGTAGGCCAGCGCCAGCGCGTCGTCGATACCAGGGTCGCAATCGACAAAGACCCGCACGTTTCCCCCACGTTGTCTTATCTGTTCAAGATGATCACTGAAGTGCCTATCCAGGGTAAGTGCGCCGGACCGTCACTCGTCAGCGCCGTCCGTGGTCCGTCCCTCAGCGCCGCGCACAGCGCCGGCCTCCTCGCCTCCATTCCCACCTCCTTATCGCACCTCCTTATCCCACATCAGACCGCAGCTCCCCCGCAGGGATCGCCGACGATGCGGGGGATGGGCCGGGAGAGGGAGATGTCCCCTCGCGAAGGCTCGTAGTCTTGGTCATGTGTCCTCCCAAGAGCAGCTTCTCGAAGGTCTGAACGTTCCTCAGCGCGACGCCGTGACACACTCCGGCGGTCCGCTCCTGATCGTGGCCGGCGCCGGGTCCGGCAAGACCCGGGTGCTCACCCACCGCATCGCCTACCTATTGGCCGAGCGGGGCGTGCGCCCGGGCGAGGTCCTCGCGATCACCTTCACCAACAAGGCCGCCGCCGAGATGAGGGAGCGCATCGAGGACCTCCTGGGCGGGCGCGTCGCCAACGCCATGTGGATCATGACGTTCCACTCCGCGTGTGTGCGCATCCTCCGCCGCGAGGCCGGGCGCTTGGGGTACCCGAGCAGCTTCACGATCTACGACGCGGCCGACTCCAAACGGCTCATGCAGCTGGTCTGCAAGGAGATGGACCTCGACCCCAAGCGGTTCCCGCCCAAGTCGTTCTCCGCGCAGGTGTCGAACCTCAAGAACGAGCTCATCGACTACGACACCTTCACCGAGCAGGCACAGACCGAGCAGGAAAAGAAGCTCGCGGAGGCCTACACGCTCTACCAGCGGCGGCTGCACGAAGCCGGCGCCATGGACTTCGACGACCTGATCATGCTCACGGTCAACCTGCTGCAGATGTTCCCGGAGGTCGCTGAGCACTACCGGCGGCGGTTCCGGCACGTACTCGTCGACGAGTACCAGGACACCAACCACGCCCAGTATGAGCTGGTGCGCCTGCTGGTGGGCGAGGGCGGTGCGGACGCTGTCGTGCCGCAGTCCGAGCTGTGCGTGGTGGGTGACGCCGACCAGTCGATCTACGCGTTCCGTGGCGCGACCATCCGCAACATCCTGGAGTTCGAGCGCGACTATCCCGAGGCGCGCACGATCCTGCTGGAGCAGAACTACCGCTCCACACAGAACATCCTGAACGCGGCCAACGCGCTCATCGACCGGAACCCGGGGCGCCCGGTCAAGAAGCTGTGGTCGGAGCAGGGCATCGGACCGTCGATCACGGGTTATGTGGCCGACAACGAGCACGACGAGGCCTCGTTCGTCGTCGGCGAGATCGACCGTCTCACCGACGAGGGCGCGTGCAACCCCGGCGAGGTCGCGGTCTTCTACCGGACCAACGCGCAGTCGCGTGTATTCGAGGACGTGTTCATCCGGACCGGCCTCCCGTACAAGATCGTCGGCGCCGTGCGCTTCTACGAGCGCAAGGAGATCCGGGACATCCTCGCCTACCTGCGGGTACTGGCTAACCCGGAGGACACCGTCAGCCTGCGCCGGATCCTGAACGTTCCCAAGCGGGGGATCGGCGACCGCGCAGAGGAGACCATCGAGCTCTTCGCGGCGCGCGAGCGGATCTCGTTCTCGCGGGCCCTGCGCAGGGCAGAGGAGGCGCCCGGGCTGGCCACGCGCTCGCTGAAGGCCATCCGCGAGTTCGTGGCGCTGCTGGAGGAGCTGGAGGGCCTGGTTCCCGACAGTTCCCCGGCGGAAATCGTCGAGGCGGTGCTACAGCGAACGGGGTACCTGTCGGAGCTCACCAACTCCAAGGACATCCAGGACGAGAGCCGGGTGGAGAACCTTGAGGAGTTCGTGGGAGTGGCCCGCGAATTCGAAGCGTCGTTCACCGGGTCGCTCTACCCAGAGGACGACGAGCTGGAGGAAGCGGACGATGCGGCGGCACAGGGCACAGAACCCGCGGAGCGACCGCAGCACGCGGACGGTGAGGAGGAACCGTCCCGTAAGGAATCCGTCCCGGAGCCAACGCTGGTGGACTTCCTGGAGCAGATCTCCCTCGTGGCCGACACCGATCAGATCCCGGACACGGACGAACACGGTGGCGTCGTCACACTGATGACCCTGCACTCGGCCAAGGGCCTAGAGTTCCCCGTCGTGTTCCTCACCGGTATGGAGGACGGCGTCTTCCCGCACATGCGCACGCTGGGGGAGAAGGCCGAACTGGAGGAGGAGCGGCGACTGGCGTACGTGGGGATCACCCGTGCCCAAAAGCGCCTGTACCTGAGCCGTTCGGCGGTACGGAGCGCTTGGGGCACCCCGTCGTACAACCCCCCGTCGCGGTTCATCGATGAGATCCCGAAGGAACTCGTCGAGTGGCGGCGCGCCGAATCGTCGTTCGGGGCGAGCGCACCAACGACACGTCTTCGCAGCGAGCCGTCCTCGCGGAAGGCAGCGAAGAACGTGCCGACGCTGAGTCCCGGTGACAAGGTGAACCACGACTCCTTCGGCCTAGGGACGGTGCAGCTCGTCGATGGTGTCGGGGACAAGACCAAGGCCCGCATCGACTTCGGCGCGGACATCGGGGAGAAGGACTTCCTCGTGAAGTTCGCACCGATCGAGAAGCTGTGACCTGGACGGTTGCTCACAACTCAGTGAAACCGTCCAGAGCACCGTCGCAAGGCTTGTAGTCTTGGGGAGCACCGAGCGAACCGAACACGGGCCCAGCCCGTGGGCGAGCCGGTTCTCCCCACTCTGACGGACTGGTCCGAGCACTCGGACCGACACGCTAGAGTGGAATCACTCCGGGAAACGCCGCAGTTCTTGACTGGGACGAATTCGGGAGTAAGATCCAAGGGTTGGCCTCACTCCGGGTCTTCTGATAAGATCCGAGTGGGAAAATCCCAATAACTTAGCGGAACGCACCGCCTCTGCAGAAGAGCCGGACCGGGCTGATGGCCGGGTTGGTTTGTATGGGATGAGCGGTTGTTTCTTGAGAACTCAACAGCGCGTGTTTGTTTTTCTTTCAGCCAAGTTTGTTTTGGCCCCTTGTGAGCACACGGAACCCTTGGGGGTTGCGGGGTGCTCGGGGTTCCTTTGATTGACCGGGGTTCCCGGTCGGTCAGGGTTTGCTCTTCCAGGTTTACCCGCCGCACCCGCTGGGTGGGGTTGGGTGTTTGGCCTTTGATGGAGAGTTTGATCCTGGCTCAGGACGAACGCTGGCGGCGTGCTTAACACATGCAAGTCGAGCGGTAAGGCCCCTTCGGGGGTACACGAGCGGCGAACGGGTGAGT
>NZ_BAAAPC010000006.1:203420-287012 GCF_039530945.1 Nocardiopsis rhodophaea | reverse complement strand
GGCGCCCTGGCCCCACATGTTCTCCAGCACCTGGCGGTGTCCCAGCGTCAAGACGCCCGGTTGGGCCACAATCCACCCCTAGCATTCAGCGACAACACAAGTTGCACTGAACACTAGAAACCACCGCCAGAATTCGGTCGATATCGCCGAGATCAACGGGGAAACCGGTGACTGCGGTGGTGAGAGGTCAGGAGGGGTCCTCCTCGGCGCTCGCCTGGGCGGATGCGGGCTCCGGTTCGAGGTCCCCGGCCGCTTCCGGCTCCTCGTACTCGGTGACGAGCTCGATCACGGGGATCCCCGGCGGGGTGAAGCCGAAGACCTGCCCGTAGAAGGCGAGCTCGGCCTCCAGGGCGCGCTCCAGCGACTCGGCCCCGCGGAAGCCGTGGGCCTCGCCCTCGAACTCGATGTAGGCGTGCGGGATCTTCCGGTCGGCGAGGGCTTTGATGAGTTCCACGGCCTGTGCGGGCGGGACGACCGGGTCGTCGGCCCCTTGGATGACCAGGGCGGGAACCTGGATCTCGGACGCGCGGTTGATCGGGGAGCGCTCGCGGTAGGTGGCGGCGTAGCCCGGGAGGAGGCCGATCAGGGAGTCGAGGAAGCGCGACTCGAAATCGTGCGTCTCCTTGGCCAGCCGCAGCAGGTCGGTGACACCGTATAGCGAGGTGCCGCAGGCGAATGTGTCGCCGGTGAGCGCGAGCAGCGTGGTGAGGCCTCCGGCGCTGCCGCCGCGGATCGCGAGCCGCTCCGGGTCGGCGGCGCCCTGGTCGACCAGGGCCTGGGCCGCCGCCGTGGTGTCCTCGACGTCGAGCACGCCCCACTGGCCGTGCAGCCGCTGCCGGTAGGTGCGGCCGAACCCGATGGAACCCGCGTAGTTGACGTCCACGATCCCGATGCCGCGGCTGGTGAAGAACGCCTTGGCCAGATCGAGGCGCGTGGTGGCGCGGGAAACGGGGCCGCCGTGCACCCACACGATGTAGGGCGCCGGCCCCTCCCCAGTGACGCGGGGGTTGGTCGGCGGGTACACGTTGGCGTGGATCTCCGCGCCGTAGCGCCCGCTCAGCGTCACGGCCTCGGGCGCGGGCAGGTAGTCGGGGTCGGGCACGGAGTCCAGCGACCGCCGCAGCGTGGCGATGCGCCCCGTGTCCGGATCCAGCCGGACGAGGCTCTGCGGGTCGCCGGGCCCCGAGGCCAGGGCCACGACCGTGCGTCCATCGGTGGCCAGCGTCTCCCAGGTGGTGAGGGGGGAGGAGATCTCCGTCAGCTCGGCCGTGGCCGGGTCGTACACGCCCGGCCGCAGATCGGCGTGGCCGTGCAGGGCGACGAGGCGGCCATCGTCCAGCTGGACGTAGGGCTCGACGCCGAGCTGGGCGAACCCGCCGGTGAACTCCTCCTCGGCCGGGTAGAGCGCGATGGCCTGGCCGGTCAGCCCGATCTCATACAGGTTCCACCAGCCGGGCCAGTCGGAGGCGAAGTAGAGGTGGTCGTCGTCCCGCCAGACCGGGGACAGCACCGACTCGGTGATGCCTCCCTTGAGCAGGTAGGCGTCGGTCACGCCGGTGCCAGTGAGCGTGCCCACGCGCAGCTCCGTGCCGTCCCAGGGCATCCGCGGGTGGCTCCAGCACACCCAGGCCAGGTGCTGGCCGTCGGGGGAAGGCGTAGGGGAGGCGTAGAAGTCCGAGCCGGTGACGAGTTCGACAACGGCATTCGGGTCGTCCGCGGCGCGGCCCGACAGCGGGAGGGAGACGATGGCTCGGCTGACGCCGCCGTCCTCGGCGTGGCGCTCCTGGACGCAGATGACGCGCTTGCCGTCGGGGGACAGGGCCGGATCGGCGTAGCGCAGCGCGCCGGTGGTCGCGGGCTCGGGCGTGATCGGCCGCGGTTCGGGCGACAGCCGGTCGAGGAGGTACAGCCGCTGGTCGGCGAAGTTCGCGAAGACGATGCCGTAGCGGGTGATCGCCTTGTCGTCGCGGCGCGGTACCGGGAGGTAGGAGCGACCGCCGTACTCGTGTACGCGGGTGCGGGCGTTCCACGGGGCGGTGAGGAGCTCCGTTGCGGTTCCATCGGCGCTCCGGCGCATGACGGTCGTCCGTCCGCCCTCCTCGGGGCGGGCCTCTTCCCACCAGATCTCCTCGCCCACGACGGAGGGGAAGCCCAGCCGCTTCTCCGCTCGGGCGACGTCACGCGCAACGATCGGCGATGGCCAGGCGCCGTAGGGGGCCGTCACTCGGTCGGTCATGGATGAACTTCGCACTCGTGAGTGGGGATTGGGATGACATGTCGACCTTAGTCGTCTGTATGTCGAATGGAGGTGGGCGGGGGACATCTGTTGCCGGGGTGTGATCGGGTGGGGCAGCGCGTCGTCCACCCCTCGCGGCCCCGCCGCGCCCGGCGCGGGGGGCCATGAGGGGTGTGCCGCGGCCGCACCGCCGCGCGGCACGCGTCACGGGGGCGTTCAGCGTCGCGGCTCCAGCGGCTCACCGGAGTCGTCCCGGTCGGCGGAGACCGGCGGCTCGGCCTCCGCCGCGGCCGCGGTACCGCCCGGTCCTCTATCCGGGACACCCGGTGCGGTCGCCGAAGCGGCCGACGCCTTGCCGCGCTGCGCGTTGCGACGCTCCAGCCACATGGCCAGGCGGCTCAGCGAGATATTGATGATGATGTAGATGGCGGCGCACACGATCGCCGCCGGGATGACGTTGTTGAAGCGCGTCCCGATCAGCGAGAAGCTGCGCAGCAGCTCGGGGAAGGCCACGATGTAGCCGAGGGCGGAGTCCTTGAGCAGGACCACGAGCTGCGCCACGATCGCCGGCATCATGCTGGTGACGGCCTGCGGGATGAGGATGAACCCCATCACCTGCGGCTTGTTCATGCCCAGCGAATAGGCGGCCTCCGCCTGCCCCTGGGGGACGGCGTTGATGCCGGCCCGGAACACCTCGGCCAGCACCGACCCGTTGTAGAGCGTCAGGCCGACGATGACCGCGGTGAGGGGGTCGACCTGGAACGTGCCGAAGGGAATCCCCAGCAGCTGGTTGGCGGCCAGGGGCGAGGCCAGCGTGAAGAAGATCAGGATCAGCAGGGGGATGCTGCGGAAGAACTCCACGACGGCGCCGCACAGCGCGCGGATCCACGAGTGGTCCGAAAGGCGGCCGACACCGAACACGATGCCGAAGACGATGGCGAGCACCGCCGCGACGAGCGCCGCGCGCAGCGTGTTCATCATGCCCGGCAGAACCATGTCGGACCAGATCTCCGGGTCCAGGAACGGGTCCCACTTCTCGGCGCTCCACTGGCCGCTGTCGTTGATCCGCCAGATGTCGGCCGAGAACAGCTGGCCGGGGGCGGCCATGACCTCGTCCCAGGTGTCGTTGAAACCCAGGTAGACGAACGCGGCGACGCCCATGGCGAGGAAACACGCCAGGACGCTGTACATCCGCTGCCGGGCTCTGGCTTTGGGTCCCGGCGCGTCGAAGAGGCGGGTGGGTTGCTTCTGTCCGAGAACGCTCACCGTGCCACCGCCAGACGCTTGCCCAGCCAGCCGAACAGGTAGCCCGTGGGCAGGCAGAGGATGAGGAAGCCGATCGCGAACCCGATGAAGGTCGGGATGACCGGAACGACGCCCTGGTCGAACATGAGCTTCATTTCGCGGGAGGCCTCCTGTACCCCGAGCCCGGCGACCGACGCCACGGTGGTGTTCTTGATGAGCGCGATCAGCACGCTGCCCAGCGGGCCGACCACGGACCGCAACGCCTGGGGCAGCACGATGAGCTGCATGTTCTGCAGGAACGTCAGCCCGAGTGAGCGCGCGGCCTCGATCTGGCCGAACGGGATCGTGTTGATGCCCGACCGCAGCGCCTCGGAGACGAAGCACGCGGTGTAGCCCGACAACCCCAGCACCGCGAGCCAGTAGACGTTCCACTCCACGCTCTCGGCGAAGCTGAGGCCCAGCCCGCTGTTGAGGCCGAGTCCGCAGAAGAGCAGGACCAGCGTGAGGGGGGTGTTGCGGATGCCCTCGACGTACACGGTCGCCATGCCGCGCAGCAGCGGCACCGGGGAGACGCGCATCGCCGTCAGGATGATGCCCAGGATGAACGAGAACAGCGCACTGATCAGCGTCAGGCGGACGGTCCAGGAGAAGCCGTCGATGACGGCTTCGTAGTTGCTGAGGAAGGCTTCCATAGGTCCAAGCCGGTCAAGACGACCGCCGGGCACCGTCGCGCGGTCCCCGGCCGGTCATGCGGGTCGGTGGTTACGCGCAGCCCTCGAACTCCGGCTGCTCCGTTTCGTAGGAGAACTTGGCCTCACCGAAGTTGGCGTCGAGGTACTTCTCGGCGGAACCGTCCTCGTACATCTTCGAGATCGCCTTGTTGACCGCTTCGCAGCGCTCGGTCGAGCCCTTGGGCAGGCCGATGCCGTACCGCTCCTCCTGGATCTCCTGGCCGAGCAGCTTGAACTTGCCGGGCTGCTGGGCGGCGTAGCCCGCGAGGATGGTGTTGTCCGTGGTGACCGCGTCGATCTGGCCGTCGGTGAGCAGCTGGAGGCACTCCGAGTAGTTCTGGGTCTCGCGCAGCTCGGCGTCGATCTCCAGCGTGTCGGTGATGGTGTGGGCGGAACGGGAGCCCGAGGCCGAGCAGAGCTTCTTGCCGGCCAAGTCCTCCGCCTTGGTGATGTCCTCGTTGCCGTCCTGGACCAGGATGTCCTGCTGGGCGACGTAGTAGGGCCCGGCGAAGTCGACGAGCTTCTTGCGCTCGTCGGTGATCGAGTAGGTCGCCACGACCATGTCGACGGTGCCCTGCTGGAGGAACGTCTCCCGGTTGGCGGAGGCGGCCTCCGTCCACTCGATCTGGTCCTCGTCGTAGCCGAGCTCCTTGGCGACGTAGGTGGCCACGTCCACGTCCAGGCCGGTGGGCTTGTCACCGCCCTCTTCCAGGCCGAGACCGGGCTGGTCGTACTTGACGCCGATGGTGATCGTGTCGCCGTCACCACCGCCCTCGCCGCCGTCTCCTCCGCCGCACGCGGTAAGCGCGAAGGCAACAGCGGCGACGCCGGCCGTCGCCTTGGAGATGGAATGAATCCGCATGATCCCTAACCTCTTCGTTGTGACGTGCTCCGGCCGCGGTGACGGAGGAGCGGGATCGGGCGTCTGGCCCGCATTCAGTGGGTCAAGATCTTGGACAGGAAATCCTTGGCGCGGTCGGTGGTCGGCTGGGTGAAGAACGCGTCGGGGGTGCTCTCCTCGACGATCTGGCCGTCGGCCATGAAGACGACACGGTTGGCTGCGCGCCGTGCGAATCCCATCTCGTGGGTGACGACGACCATCGTCATCCCTTCCTTGGCGAGCGACGTCATCACGTCCAGCACCTCCTGGACCATCTCGGGGTCCAGCGCGGAGGTGGGCTCGTCGAACATCAGCACCTTGGGGTCCATGGCCAGCGCCCGGGCGATCGCCACGCGCTGCTGCTGGCCGCCGGAGAGCTGCGCCGGGTATTTCTCGGCCTGGTCGGCGATGCCCACCCGGTCCAGCAGCTCCCAGCCCCGCTTCTCGGCCTGGGCCTTGCTCTGCTTGCGGACCTTGATCGGCCCGAGGGTGACGTTCTGCAGGACGGTCTTGTGCGCGAAGAGATTGAAGGACTGGAAGACCATGCCGACGTCGCTGCGCAGCCGCGCCAGACCGCGCCCCTCTTCAGGAAGGGGCTCCCCGTCGATCTTGATCACGCCGGTGTCGATGGTTTCCAGGCGGTTGATGGTCCGGCACAGGGTCGACTTGCCGGAACCCGAGGGTCCGATCACCACGACCACCTCACCGCGGTCGACGGTGATGTTGATGTCGCGCAGCACGTGAAGCTCACCGAAGTGCTTGTTGACGTTTTCCAGCACGACGAGGGAAGTAGCGGTCATGTGCCGGAACCTAGCTTCAGCCGCGTGTGTTTGTCACCACTAAGTCGGTGCGTCGACCCTGCTAGTAGCGGATTCGTTATGCGGGAAACAGTGCAGAAACGCACCTATGTCCGGATGTGGTCATGGGATCGGTGGGCTACGGGCTGTTACCGCTGGGCCGCGACTCTCTGACGTTCTGTAATGACCAGGTCGCATGCGCGGCGCCGCGGCCGGACATCGGGCGCAGGGGGGTTTCGGGCGCCTTTCCCCCTTCGGTCCGTCGCTTAACCGCCCGGCTCCGGCAGCGGATCACCGGGGGCCGTGAAGCAACTAGCCTGGAACGGTGAGCCAGAGTCGTACCTACGAAGTGCGGACCTACGGCTGCCAGATGAACGTCCACGACTCCGAGCGCCTCTCTGGTCTGCTGGAGGACGCGGGATACCAGCGCGCAGCCGAGGGCAGCACCGCAGACATCGTCGTTTTCAATACCTGTGCGGTCCGTGAGAACGCGGACAACCGCCTCTACGGCAACCTCGGGCACCTGCGCCCCGTCAAGGACGCCAACCCCGGCATGCAGATCGCCGTGGGCGGGTGCCTGGCGCAGAAGGACCGTGGCGAGATCGTCCGCCGTGCCCCGTGGGTCGACGTCGTGTTCGGTACGCACAACATCGGATCGCTGCCGACCCTGCTGGAGCGCGCCCGCATCGGGCGCGAGGCGCAGGTGGAGATCGAGGAGTCGCTGGAGACCTTCCCCTCCACCCTGCCCACCCGCCGCGAGTCCGCCTACGCGGCGTGGGTCGCGATCTCGGTCGGCTGCAACAACACCTGCACCTTCTGCATCGTGCCCGCCCTGCGCGGCAAGGAGAAGGACCGCCGCCCCGGCGACATCCTCGCCGAGGTGCGGGCGCTGGTCGCCGAGGGCGCGATCGAGGTGACGCTGCTCGGCCAGAACGTCAACGCCTACGGCAGCGAGTTCGGCGACCGCCAGGCGTTCTCCAAGCTGCTGCGCGCCTGCGGCGAGATCGAGGGCCTGGAGCGCGTCCGCTTCACCTCTCCGCACCCGCGCGACTTCACCGACGACGTCATCGACGCCATGGCCGAGACCCCCAACGTCATGCCCCAGCTGCACATGCCGTTGCAGTCCGGGTCGAGCAAGGTGCTCAAGGCGATGCGCCGCTCCTACCGCCAGGAGCGCTTTCTCGACATCGTGCGCCGCGTTCGGGAGAAGATGCCCGAGGCGGCGATCACCACCGACATCATCGTGGGCTTCCCCGGCGAGACCGAGGAGGACTTCGCCGAGACGCTGCACGTCGTGCGCGAGGCGCGCTTCGCCGCGGCGTTCACCTTCCAGTACTCCAAGCGGCCCGGCACCCCGGCGGCCACCATGGACGGCCAGCTGCCCAAGAAGGTCGTGCAGGAGCGCTACGAGCGCCTCGTCGAGCTGCAAGAGTCCATCTCCGCTGAGGAGAACCGCAAGCTTGTCGGCCGCGAGGTCGAGGTCCTGGTCGCCGAGGGAGGGGGCCGCAAGGACGGCGACCGGCACCGGCTCTCCGGCCGGGCACCGGACAACCGGCTGGTGCACTTCTCGGCGGAGGAGGGCGACAACGCGCCTCGCCCCGGTGACCTCGTGACCGTCGAGGTCACCTACGCCGCACCGCACCACCTGGTGGCCGACTCCGGTGTGCGCTCGCTCCGCCGCACCCGCGCCGGTGACGCCTGGGCCGCGCGCAACGGCCAGCAGCAGGAGGAGCCCGGCGTACTGCTGGGCATGCCCAAGGTCGGTGTCCCGGCGGCCGAACCCGCGGCGGCGGGCGGCTGCTGCGACGCCTGAGCGTCTCCAACACGACGGACGGCCCCGGCGTGCCGGGGCCGTCCGCGATCACCCTGTCGACAAGGCCGTGCAAGCGCGCCAGCGCGTTGTCCAACTCCTCCTTCTCCGCCGCGGGGAGCTGCTGGATCACGTCGTCCGGCGCGGTCATCGGCGTGTAGACGCCGCGCAGGACGAGGGGCAGGCAGCGCTGGCCCTCCGCGGAAGCGCTGGCCCTCCGCGGTGGCGCCGGGGCCGCCACCGGTGGGGAACACCGCCGACGTGGGGGCGCTGACCGGGCCGGAGCGCGCGCTGCCACCGTGATCTGGGATGCTTGGTGTCCGTGAGCGACATCCAGACCTGTACCGCGACCGCCGGAGACACCCCCACGTGATCACCGTCATCGGCCTTGACGGTGGACGGCTCGGGGAGCAGGCCACCGCGGCGCTTCAGACGGCCACCTGCGTAGCCGGAGCGCGTCGGCACCTCGACGCGGTCGACGTGCCCGAGAACGCCCGCCGTATCCCCATGGGCGGCCTCGATCCCGTCCTGGACCAGGTCATGGCCTGGGACGGCCCGGTCGCCGTACTGGCGTCCGGTGACCCCGGCTTCTTCGGGGTCATTCGCGCACTGCGCGCCCGAGGCGCCCGGCCCCGGGTGGTCCCGGCCGTCTCCTCGGTCGCCACCGCCTTCGCCCGCATCGGCCTGCCATGGGACGACGCCGTCATCCTCTCCGCCCACGGGCGCGCCGCGTCGGGGCGCTCGGCCCACCGCGCGCTGGCCGCCGCCCTCGCCCACCCCAAGGCCGCCATCCTCACCGCTCCCGGCTCGGCGGAACCCGGCACCTTCATCCCCGAGCTGCTGAGGGCCGGGCGCGAGGTGTATGTCGCCCAGCGACTCGGCGCGGACGACGAGGAGGTGGCCCGCGTTGAGCATGACGTCGGCGCCGGGCGTACCTGGGCGCATCCCAACGTCCTGCTCGCCGTCGACCCACGGCACGCGGTGGCGCCGAGCATGACCTGGATGCCTGGGCACCACGGCGCCCCGGACGGCTGGGCGCTGCCCGAGGGGGAGTTCTCCCACCGGGAATCGATGATCACCAAGGCGGAGGTGCGCGCCTTCGCTCTCGCCCACCTCGCCCCGCGCCCCGGAACGGTGGTGTGGGATGTCGGCGCCGGAAGCGGTTCGGTGGCCATCGAGTGCGCCCGCTTCGGCGCGTACGCGGTCGCCTTCGAGAAGAACACCGGCGACTGCGCCCGCATCCGCCGCAACGCCCGCGCGCACGGCGTCCGTGTCGAGGTCAGCGAAGGGCACGCCCCCGCGTCCCTGCGCGACCGCGCGGACCGCCCGGCCCCCGACGCCATCTTCTTCGGCGGCGGAGACGACACGGTGATCGCCGAGGCCCTCCGCCATCACCAGCCGGAGCGGGTAGTGGCCGCCCTCGCCTCCGTCGACCGCGTCCGCCCGGTGCACGACCTCATCGCGGCGTCCGGGTACGGGGTGTCGGGCACCCAGATCCAGGCGTCCCGGCTGGCGCCCTTGCCCAACGGGTCACTGCGGTTCGCCGCCGTCAACCCGGTGACGCTGCTGTGGGGACTCCGGCCACACGCGGGTGAAGGGGAGAGCGGACGGGCGGCAGACGGCACGGCCGGGAGGCCGGCGCGGGCCGAGGGCACCGCCGATCACCCGGAACAACAGCGGGAACGGGAAGGCACGACATGAGCGACATCGGCGTCATCGCCGTCACGGCACGCGGGCGGGCCGCCGCCGAGCGGCTGGCCACGGCATGGCCGGGGACGGTGCGCACCATCACCGCCGAGCGCCCCGCCGAGGCGCTGCGCACCGCGTTCACCGAGTGCGGGGCGGTGCTGAGCTTCCTGGCGGTCGGCGCCACCGTCCGGGTCCTCGCCCCTCTGCTCGGCGACAAGACCGCCGACCCGCCCGTTGTCTGCGTCGACGAGTCCTGGGACCACGCCGTCGCGCTCCTCGGCGGCCACCACGGCGCCAACGAGCTCGCCGAGCGCGTCGCGGGCGTCCTCGGCTGCCGCCCCGTCATCACCACGGCCAGCGACAGTACGCGCACCACGCCGCTCGACTCCTACGGTGAGGATCTGGGGTTCACGCTCGTCGACCGCGGGCCGCTCGCCGCCGTCGGCGCCGCGGTCCTCTCCGGCGATCCGGTCCGGCTGGAGGGCGCCGAGGGATGGCCACTCCCGCCGCTCCCGGACGGCGTCTGCGCGCGGATACCGATGGGCGAGGCCGCCGCCGTGATCCGGGTGAGCGACCAGTGTGACGACGGCCCGGTTGGCGAGCAACCTCCCACCGCCGTCTACCGGCCCCGCTCGCTGGTCGTGGGCGTCGGCTCAGCACGCGGGGTGAGCGCCGACGAGGTGGGCGACCTCATCGACGGGGTGCTCGCCGATGCCCTGCTGGCCCCGGAGTCCGTGCGGGCGGTGGCCACCGTCGACCTGAAGGCGGACGAGGAGGGCATCCTGCGGGCCGCCGCCCGGCGCGGCTGGGACGTGGTGACCTACGCCGCGGCCGAGCTCGCCGACGTGGAGGTGCCTAACCCCAGCGAGGTGGTGCGCGCCGAGGTCGGCACCCCCAGCGTCGCCGAGGCCGCCGCGCTGCGCGGTGCGGCGAGCGCCGGGCGCGGTGCCGAGCTGGTCGCCTCCAAGCGCAAGACCGCCAACGCCACCGCGGCCGTTGCCCGGGTGCGTCCGCGGGGACGCCTGGCCGTCGTCGGCCTGGGGCCGGGCGCCCGCGACCTGACCGCCCCCCGGGCCGTTGCCGAACTGCGGCGCGCGTCCGTCGTGGTGGGCCTCGACCAGTATGTCGACCAGGTGCGCGACCTGCTGCGGCCCGGAACCCGAATCCTGGTCAGCGGTCTGGGCCAGGAAGAGGAGCGCGCCCGCACCGCTGTCGAGGAGGCACGGACCGGCGCGGCCGTGGCGCTCATCGGGTCCGGCGACGCGGGGGTCTACGCCATGGCCAGCCCCGCCCTGGACTTCGCCGGGCCCGACATCGAGGTGGTGGGGGTCCCCGGTATCACCGCGGCCGTCGCCGCGTCCAACCTGCTCGGCGCCCCGCTCGGCCACGACCACGCCTATATCTCGCTGTCGGACCTGCACACCCCGTGGGAGGCGATCGAGCGCCGGGTGCGCGCGGCGGCCGAGGGCGACTTCACCGTCTGCTTCTACAACCCGCGCAGCCGCAAGCGCGACTGGCAGCTGCCCCGCGCGCTGGAGATCCTGGCGGAGCACCGGCCCGCGGCCACCCCCGTCGGCCACGTGCACAACGCCTCCCGCGAGGGGGAGTGCGTCACCATGACCACGCTTGAGGAGATGCTGGCCGGGGGAGTAGACGCCGTGGACATGTTCACGGTGGTGCTCGTCGGTAGCTCGGCGAGCCGGGCCGTCGCCGGGCGCTTCGTCACCCCCCGCGGCTACACATGGAAGGGCTGACCTCGCGGGGATACCGGGCTTCTCACCAGCGGCCCCGACCCCGGCATCCCCGAGATCAGCGGTGGCCGTCGAGCACCGCGGCGACCTCCTCCGGAGTGCGGGGATCGGCGACACCCTCAGGGAGCAGCCCGCTCGTGCGCAGCGCCCGGCCCACGGCGGGCCCCCAGGCCGGTCGCAGCCGGGCCGCGGCCAGTAGAGCGGCGTCGCCCAGCACCTCGTGGACCGGCCCGGACCCGAGCAGGCCGTGGTCGATGACCAGGGCGCGGTCCGCCCACCGGTAGGCCAGGTCCACCTCGTGGGTGGAGACCACCAGCGTCGTTCCGGAGGCGCGCAGCCCTTCCAGCGTGGCGAGCAGCGACTCCACCCCGCTCGGATCGAGCCCGGCGGTCGGCTCGTCCAGGATGAGGACGGAGGGGCGCATCGCCACGGCTCCGGCCAGCACCACGCGCTTGCGCTGGCCGTAGGAGAGCAGGTGGGTGGGCTGGGCGGCGAGTCCGGTGATGTCCAGGGCATCGAGCGCCCACTCGACGCGCTCGCGCACGTCGTCGGCGGCCAGCCCCTGGTTGAGCGGCCCGAACGACACGTCCTGCCGCACGCTCGCCGAGAACAACTGGTCGTCGGGGTCCTGGAAGACGAGCTGGACACGGCGGCGCAGGCCGCCGATGCCGCGCCGGTTCTGCGGCACCTCCGTTCCGTCCAGCACGATCTCCCCGGACCGCGGGCGCAGGCTCCCGGCGAGCAGCCGCAGCAGGGTGGTCTTGCCGCCGCCGTTCGGACCGAGCACGGCCAGCACTTCGCCCCTCCCCACCCCCACCGTGAGGTCGGTGAAGACGGGTTCGGCGTCGTCGTAGGCGAAGGTCAGGCCGCGGCCGGCCAGCACGGTGGGTGCGGTGGTGGGCGCACCGTCGGACGAGAGGTCGAGAGGGGTCACAGCCAGACTCCGAGGCCGATGGTCGCCGTGGCGACGAGGATCGGGACAGTAGCGGCCGCGAGCAGCGCCCGCGGGCGCAGCGGCAGCGGGTCGACGAGGACGGTCAGTTCGCCGGTGTACCCCCGGCATTCCAGGCCCCGCTGCATGCGCTGGGCCCGGTCGTAGGAGCGGATGAACAGGGCGGCGCCCAGGGAGCCGACCGACCGGATCCAGGCGCGTCGGCTCGCGTAGCCCAGTCGCCCGGCCTGCCCGGTGCCGATGCGGCGGGCGGTGTCGAGTGTCACGAACAGCATCCGGTAGATCAGCGCGATCATCTCCACCACCGCGGTCGGCAACCCGATGCGGGTGAGGCGGGGCAGCAGGTCGGCGAGCGGGGTGGTTAACGCGAACAGCAGCTGGCAGATCAGCGCCGTCGACGCGCGGCCGACGATGTTCGCGGCCCGCTCCAGGCCGTCGGGGTCCCACGCCACCGGCCCCCACGCGGGACCGGTGGCCGCGTCACCGGAGACGCCGACGCTGAACAGCAGTGTCACCGATCCGGTGAGGATGAACAGCAGCGGCGCCCACGCTGCGCGGACGAAAGCGCGCGGCTCCACCCCCGCCGGGCCGAAGGCCACGACGAGGGCGGTCGCCGCCGTGATCGCGGCACCCGGCCAGGTCGGGAGGACGAGGGCGCAGAGCAGCAGGCCGCCGAAGAGGGTGCCCTTAACGGCCGGGTGCACATCGCGCCACGGGCTCTTGTAGGCGGCGGCATCGATGGCCAGCATCGGCGCCGGCGCTCAGCCGTGGCCCGGGAGGGAGCCGTCCCGGTCGCCTCCGCTCGCCGCGGATCCGCCCGTCGCGTCCGCGTCGCCCGTATCGGCGGCGGGCTGTCCCCCCTCTGCCTCAGCGCGCATTCGGGCACGGGTGCGCACGACACCGAAGTAGTAGCAGACGATGCCCGAGCCGATGGCGGCCTGCAGCGCGAAGAGCCCTGACTCGGTCTCGGTGGAGGGCACCTCGATGATCGGCGTGAACCACGGCTCGTAGCCCGGATCGATGTCCTCGACGGCCTGCTGCCCCTGCCCGTCGGCACCGGCGAAGGGTTCGTCGAGGCCGTCGCCCGCGCCGATCGCTATCGGCAGTACGGCGATCGCCGCGATGGCGGCCACCATGGCCCAGGTGGCCCACGCTCGGGGTGGCCGCCCGCCCTCCCGGCGGGGTTCGCTGTGCGGGTCGGTCGGCTGGGTGGGATTGGTGGGCGTCATCACTCACACCGCCTTTCGCTCGGCCGGGGTGGCGGAGGCCGCGGAACGGAGCACGCCGAGCCGGAGGAGCTCACTGCGGCTCGCGCCGATCAGCAGCCGCACGATGATGACGGTCACCAGACCCTCGATGATCGCGAGCGGAATCTGGGTGACCGAAAAAATGGCGCCGAACTTGACGAACGCACCCAGGACGCCGCTCTGCGCGTCGGGAAAGGCGAGAGCGAGCTGCAGGCTGGTCACCGAGTAGGTGCCGAGGCTGGCGAGGCTGGCCGCGAAGAACACCGCCAGGCCCAGCGAGGTGTTCTCCGGGAGCGCCCTGGTCACCAGGCGTACGAGCCGGTAGACGCCGTAGGCGACCCACGGTCCGGCGATCGCGAGCGAGAAGACGTTGGCACCGAGTGTGGTGAGGCCGCCGTGAGCGAGGAGTAACGCCTGGAACAGCAGGGTGATGGTGCCAAGGGCGGCCATGATCGGTGGTCGGAAGAGCACCGCTCCGAGGCCGGTCCCGGCCGGGTGGGAGCTGCTGCCCGTGACTGACGGGATCTTCAGGGCGGACAGTACGAAGCAGAACGCGCCGGCGGCGCCGAGGAGCAGCTTGGACTCGGGATTGTCGCGGATCGTCGTGGTCAGCGAGCGCACGCCGTGAATGACGAACGGCGCTGAGGCAGCGGTCCAGGCCACGGCGTGGACGGGCGGGAGGAATCCTTCGGCGATATGCATGTGTGGGGGACCAACTCTCCAACACCTCGTGGACGGTCGTCGCGTGCCGTGGCCGGTCTCCTGGCTGCGGGTCGACGCCCGCTGCCGACCTTCCCAGGGGGCGCGTCCGCGACCGGACGTTCCCCCCAGTGGCCGCCAGCCGTCCACCCCGCTGGCTGCGGGCGACGGGGCACCGGGCTTCCCGTTCACAGTGGCGAGGGCCGCGCCGGTTTCGCACCGGACTTCCCGATCACCACGGCTCAACGAAGGTATGCCCTGGACGAACAGTCCGCAACAGCCAGGATTTTGCAATAGTCCTCGCTGGCCTGGCCGAAACCCGGGTTCGGGGCCGCTTCAGCCGCGCCAGAGCCGGATGGGGGCGGGCGGGACGAGGCCGGAGGACGGGCCGCGCCCGGCACCACCACCCCCGCGGGCGAGGGTCGACGGCCGTGTAGGGTGACCGGGCGCGGCCCCGCTGGAAGCGGCGGTACCGGGTCCGACACCGTGGGGGAGCCATGCCTGAACTCGGTCGTGCGGTGGCGCCCGTGGCCGTGACCTCTGCGTGCACGGCGTGCGGCGCATGCCTGCTGACCTGCCCGGAGCACGCCTTCCGCCCGCGCGGGGGCCGGCTCGACGTGCTCCCGGAGCGGTGCACGGGCTGCCTGGAGTGCGTGGAGGTCTGCCCGGCCGACGCGATCATCGAGATCGGCGACGGACCGTGCGATACCGGCGCGTGATCCGACGCCGGGACGGCGCCGAACCGGTGATCGGCTCGCGCGCCGGCACCACGACCCCCGACAGCGGCGAACAGCGGAGCGGAGAAAGGGAACGCAGTTGAACCGTCAGGTCCATCCGATCGAGGTGGAGTCCTTCCGCATCCTGCGGTCACGCGTCGACCTGGGGCACCTGCCACCGCTGAGCCGCGCCGTCGCCGAACGGGTCATCCACGCCAGCGCCGACCTCGACTACGCCACCGACCTGGTCATCGACGACACCGCGGTGGACGCCGCCGCGGCCGGCCTGGCCGACGGCGCGCCCATCGTGGCCGATGTCGCCATGGTCGCCTCCGGTATCACCGCGCGCCCCAGCGTCTGCCATATCGGCGCGGAGAGCGCCGCGCGCCTGGCCCGGGCGACCGGCATCACCCGCTCCGCCGCCGCGGTCCGCACCGCCTTCTCCGACGTCGGCCCCGGCGCGGTCTGGGTGGTGGGATGCGCGCCCACCGCCCTCGAAGAGATCATCGCCCGCGACGTTGATCCGCTCCTGGTTATCGGGCTCCCCGTCGGGTTCGTCGGCGCCGCCGAATCCAAAGCGGCCCTTCGCGAGTCCGGACTGCCCCAGGTCAGCAACGTCTCGGAGAAAGGGGGCTCGGCCGTGGCCGCCGCCGCGCTGAACGCCCTGCTCTACGGGCCCACCCCCTGATCCCGCGCCCCCGGCCTTCCGGCCGGTTCCGTACCGCCCGCACCGTATGAACCTCCCCGGCCGCCGCGGGCCGGGGCCACCTTGAGAAGAACGTGAGAGGTCCACGATGAAACCCCCGCTGTTGCTGGTCGGACATGGCACCCGGGACGAGAAGGGCGTCGCCGACTTCATGGCGTTCGTCGAGCGGCTCGACCGCCGCCTCGGGGACCGCGAAGTCGCGGGGGGCTTCATCGAGCTCTCACCGCCGCCGCTGACCGACGCGGTCGGCGAGCTGTACGGCCGCGGCCACCGCCGGGTGGTGAGCGTGCCGATTATGCTGGTCGCGGCCGGGCACGCCAAGGGCGACATCCCGGGCGCGCTGATCCGCGAGAAGGAACGGCACGACGGCTTCGACTACGTCTACGGACGCCCCCTCGGCCCGCATCCGACCATGCTCCGGCTGCTCGCCGAGCGGCTCGACGATGCCCTCACATGCGCCTCCGACCCCACCGGTGCGTCCGCGGAAACCGGCGAGGCGGGGGAGACCGCCGTACTCTTGGTCGGCCGCGGCTCCACCGACCCCGACGCCAACGCTGAGGTGTGCAAGGTCGCCCGCCTGTTCCAGGAAAGCCACGCCAAGCAGCGCGGCGTCGCCTTCGTCGAACCGGCGTTCATCTCCCTGGCCTGGCCGAGCGTGTCCGAAGGCCTGGAACGCATCCGGCGCCTGGGTGCGCGCCGGGTCGTCGTGCTGCCCTACTTCCTGTTCTCCGGCATCCTCCCGGACCGGGTCGTGGACGAGTCCATGGCCTTCGCCGCCGACCACTCCGACCTGCACGTCCGCTGCGCGCCGGTGATCGGCGACTGCGACGGCCTCGCGGACATGATCGTCGAACGCTACGACGAGGCACTGGCCGGGGACATCCGTATGAACTGCGACACCTGCGTGTACCGCATCGCCATGCCCGGTTTCGAAACCAAGGTCGGCGCCCCGCAGACGCCCCACCACCACCCGGACGACCCCGCCCACGGTCACGGGCATGGCCACGGCCATGGACACGCCCACGGGCACGGCCACTGACCCACCGCGAGGACAGGTTTTGCCGCGGGACGTGGCCATCCGGTCCTCAGCGGAGCGGGTGGCCACTTGTGAGCCCGCCGGCCTCTGCCGGCGCTGACCACAGAGATTCTGCCTGACCGTCGCAGGGACCGGCGCGCCCCACCTCCCTCCGCCCGTGCTGCCGCTTTTCGCTACCGAACACCGGAAAGACGCACGCCGACGAGGCCGCCCAGCACATCCTGGGTCCTCCCCCTCCCAGCTGCCGCCCCAGGGACCACGGGCCACGGGCTGGCACAGCAGAGGCGAATCGAGACGCTGTCCGTGATCACCGACGGGCGGGGCGGGGCCGTGCGGGCGATATGTGGCGGTGTAGGGTGCGCTGTCGTCCGGACAATCGCGGAGAACAGCGAGGTGGCTGCAGGTGCGGGACGGCGTGGAGACACCCGTGGGCGAGGACGGTTTCGTGTCCAAGATGCCCGGCGAGTCCGAGGTGGACCTTCGGCACCACGGTGACACCGAGACCGGCCCCGGACTTCTCGACTTCGCCGTGAACGTGCGGACCGGGACACCGCCCGCATGGCTGGCCGAGCGCATCCGTGCGTCCGTCGCCGACCTCGCCGCCTATCCCGATCCCTCAGCGGCGCGGCGGGCCGTGGCACGGCGGCACGGGCGCGACCGGGCCGACGTGCTGCTGACCGCCGGGGCCGCCGAGGCCTTCGTGCTCCTGGCGCGGGTGCTGACACCGCGCCGGGCGGTGGTCGTGCATCCGCAGTTCACCGAGCCCGAGGCGGCGCTGCGCGCGGCCGGGCACCGGGCCGAGCGGGCCATCCTGCCACCGGACTTCACCCTCGACCCGGCACTCGTGCCCGACGACGCCGACCTCGTCGTGGTCGGTAACCCCACCAACCCCACCTCCGTTCTGCACCCGGCACGCGATCTGGAACGGCTGGCGCGTCCTGGGCGTGTCCTCGTCGTGGACGAGGCGTTCGCCGACTGCGTTCCCGGCGAGCCCGAGTCGCTGGCCGGGCGCGCCGATGTTCCCGGGCTTGTTGTGGTGCGCAGCCTCACCAAGACGTGGGGGCTGGCGGGGCTCCGCGCCGGATATCTCCTCGCCGATCCCGCCCTCGTCGCGCGGTTGGCCGACGCGCAGCCGCTGTGGTCGGTTTCGACCCCCGCCCTCGTCGCAACGGAGGCGTGCAGCGCGCCCGAGGCGGTGGCCGAGGCCGACGCCTGGGCGCGGGAGCTGGGCGACCAGCGTGCCGGGCTCGCCGCGGACCTGCGTGCTCTCGGCCTCCACGTGACCCCTGCGGCCGCCGCCTCGTTCTTGCTGGTCAGGACGGAGGACGGGGAGGGGCTGCGGGCGCGGATGCGCGAGCACGGCATCGCGTTGCGGCGCGGGGACACCTTTCCGGGCCTCGGGCCGGACTGGCTGCGCGTCGCTGTCCGGGAGCGGGATACCGCCCGTCGAATGACCCGCGTTCTGGCACAGTTGCTGTAGCCGAGTTGGAGGCAAAAAGCGTCTTGTGTCCGGTGCCCGCTGATGATGATCTCGAATGGACGAGTGCGGAGCCGAGGACCGGACGTGCCTGGGGGAGAAGGAGACCTCGGCGCCGGTGACTAAGGGGGAGTACATGCCGAAGAGACACGCGACCGGCTGGGGCGGTGCCGTGGCCGGTTCCGCCGGAGGAACATCATGACCGGTGACGACAAGCGCCGCTATCCCGGACGACGGGGAGCCAAGGACAAGCGGGACTCCGCTCGTCGTCCCGGCCGTGAGATCCCGCGCGGGGCCCGTGAGGCGACCGCGCGGGGACTGCTCGACGGTCTCCCGGAGGCGGGCCGGGGCGCGGGGGCGCCGCCCGGGCCCGTACCAGGTTCCGGAGGACCCGGACCGCGACCCAATCCGTTCCACACACCGGAGAAACGGCAGCCCGCGCGCGGCCCCTTCGCCAGGCCCGAACCCGCGGTGACGCCGCAGCCGGCGTCCGAGCCAACGCCGCAGCCGGAGGCGGACTCCGCCGACGGGGCCACCGCCTCCGCCGCCACGTCCGCCGATCCCGCTCCCTCGCCGGAGCGGGAATCACCGTCGACGACGTCGGCCGCCGCCTCCGATCCGGAGCCTCCGCCCCCGACCACGCCTACGGCCTCCACGGCCGAACCGCATCAGGAAACCGGACAGGAAACGGAACCCCCTTTGGAACCGAACGTCATCCCGCTGCGAGGAGGCGGTCCCGACCGCGTTCCCGCGACCTCCGTCGATGCTCCGGCGGCCGATCCGGCCGCGTATGGGGAGCGCGCCGAACCGTCGCCCCAGCCTCCGTTCGCGCCGCAGACCGAGCCCAAGGGGCTGTCGCCGTCCGACACGCCACAGCGGGGAGCACCGGCGGTCCCCGACCCGCACACCTACGCCGACGCGGAGCGCGACGCGGTCTACCGCGCGATCCGCGAACGCCGCGACGTCCGCATGGGCTTCCGCCCCGACCCCGTGCCCGACGAGGTCCTCACGCGCATCCTCAGCGCCGCGCACATGGCGCCGTCGGTCGGCTTCTCCCAGCCGTGGGACTTCCTCATCGTGCAGGACCCCGAGGTGCGCACGCGCGTCCAGGAGCTGGCGCAGGCCCAGCGCGAGGAATACGCCCGCGCGCTCCCGGCCGCCCGCGCCCGCGCGTTCTCCGGGCTCAAGGTCGAGGCCATCCTGGACACTCCGATCAACGTCGTCGTCACCGTCGACCCGACGCGCGGCGGGCGGCACACCCTGGGGCGGCACGCGCAACCGCAGACCGCCACCTACTCCACGGCGCTGGCCGTGCAGAACCTGTGGCTGGCCGCCCGCGCCGAGGGCGTCGGGGTCGGCTGGGTGAGCTTCTTCGACGAGCGCGACCTCGCGGCCGCCCTCGACCTTCCACCGCACCTGCAGGTCGTGGCGTACCTGTGTGTCGGCTACGTAGAGGACTTCCCCCCGGAGCCGGAACTCGCCCTGGGAGGGTGGGCCCAGCGTCGTCCGCTTTCCTGGGCCGTCCACCGCGATAACTACGGGCGGCGCGGACTGCCCGGCGAAGAGCCGACGAGCCTGCTGGAGGAGACCATCGCAGCCATCGGCCCCCTCAACCAGCGTGCCGTGCGGGAGGCGGAGGACCGGCATTCCCGCATGACCGTGCCGCCGGGTGCGCTCGGCGAGCTGCAGGAGGTCTCGGTCCGGCTCGCGGGACTGACGGGTGAGTGCCCGCCGCCGATCCCCGAGCCCGCCGCCGTCGCGATCTTCGCCGGCGACCACGGCGTGCACGCTCAGGGGGTGACCTCCTGGCCGCAGGAGGTCACCGGGCAGATGGTGCAGAACTTCCTTGCCGGGGGCGCCGTCGCCAACGTCTTCGCCGAGCAGGTCGGCGCCGAGGTGACCGTGGTGGACGTGGGCGTCGCCGGCGACCTGCCCACGGTCCCGGGTCTGCTGCCGCGCAAGGTCGCCCGCGGCACCGCCGACATCTCCCGGGGACCGGCCATGACCCGCACGCAGGCCGAATTCGCGATCGAGGCGGGGATCGAGGTCGCCCGCGACCTGACCTCGGCGGGCAACCGCTGCCTGATCACCGGTGACATGGGTATCGCCAACACGACCCCCTCCGCCGCGCTGATCGCCGCCTTCACCGGTGTCGACCCGGCCGATGTGACCGGGCGCGGTACGGGCGTGGACGACGCTATGCACGAGCACAAGATCGAGGTGGTCCGCCGCGCGCTGGCGGTCAACGCGGTCGAGTCCCACGATCCGGTCGGCGTGCTCGCAGCGGTGGGCGGTCTGGAGCACGCCGCCCTCACCGGTTTCATCCTCGGCGCCGCCGCCCTCCGGGTGCCGGTGCTGCTCGACGGAGTGATCTCCGGTGCCGCCGCCCTCGCGGCATCGGCCATCGCGCCCGAGGTGCACCACGCCTGCTTCGCCGGGCACCGTTCGGCCGAGCCGGGGCACAGCGTGGCGCTGGAGCACCTCGGTCTGCATCCCCTGGTCGACCTGGAGATGCGCCTGGGCGAGGGCTCGGGTGCGCTGCTCGCGCTCCCGCTGCTCCAGGGGGCGGCCCGCGCGCTGCGCGACGTCGCCACCTTCGACTCCGCCGGGGTGTCCGAGCGGACGTAGGCGACAGGAGCGCCGGAAGGACTGTGGACCGCACGGCGAGGCCGTGTTCCCGTGCCATTTCCGGCCGATCCCGCGGGGAGGCGCGGCGCGACCGATAGGTGATCGCCGCGCCGCCCCGCGTCGCGTCTTTAAGGGCGTTTTGGCAGGTCGTCGTAGTCCGCTCGGGGAGATGCGGGGCGGCCGCCGGGCGGGTGTCCTGTCCGCCCGCGGCGGGTCCGCTCGCGGCTGTGGGCGTACGCGGCGTGGTGATCGCGTCGTCATGTGGGTGGCCGGTTACGCCGTGTTTCGGCCATGCTGTTATGACAAAGACATCGGGGACCGATACCGCGATCGCCGCACGGCGCGGACGTGCGTTATGTGGGGGAGCGCGGGCGAAACCCCGGTTTGACACGGTATTTTTTGGGGCATTGACGCATCCCGCCTCACTGTCGAGTACGGATGCGGATGGAACAGCGGGACACGTGCCGGATCAGGGGGCGAACGGCGCCGGGGAGCGATCGCGGGGATTCGGATCGACCAGGCCCGGGCGTGTTGTGGCCCGCGTTCGGACACGGTCGCAGATCTGGAGGTCAGCCCAGGTGACGTATCTTCTCGGCTTGCGCATGAACGGGCGCGACGTCTTGGTCGTCGGAGGCGGCCGCGTCGCCCAACGCCGGGTCCCCAATCTCCTTGAGGCGGGGGCGAAGGTGACCGTGATCGCGCCCGAGGTCACGGCGGCACTGGAGGACCTCGCCTCCTCCGGCCGCATCACCTGGCACCAGCGCGGCTTCGAACCGGGTGACCTGCGTGACGGGCGCCTCGGCGCGTTCTGGCTCGTCCACGCCGCCACCGATGTCCCCGAGGTCAACAGCGCCGTCGCCGAGGAGGCCGAAGCGGCCCGACTGTGGTGCGTACGCGCCGACGACCGGCACGCCGCTACCGCGTGGACACCCGCCACAGGCACCGTGGGCGACGTGACCGTGGGCGTGGTGGCCAACGGCGATCCCCGCCGGGCGGCCGGACTGCGCGACGCCGTCACCGAGGGGCTGTCCGACGGAACGCTGGACGCGCGCCGCGGCCGCGAACCGCTGCGCGGCGTCGCCCTGGTCGGTGGCGGCCCCGGCGATCCCGGTCTGATCACCGTCCGCGGCAGCCAACTGCTCTCCCAGGCCGACGTCGTCGTGGTCGACCGCCTCGCCCCCACCTCCCTGCTCGACCGACTGCCGGCCGACGTCGAGATCGTCGATGCCGCCAAGATCCCCTACGGCCGCTCCATGAAGCAGGACGAGATCAACCGAATCCTCGTCGAGCGCGCGCTCGAAGGACGGTTCGTCGTGCGGCTCAAGGGCGGCGATTCCTTCCTCTTCGGCCGCGGCGGCGAGGAAGCGGCGGCCTGCGCGGCGGCCGGTGTCCCGGTCACTATCGTCCCCGGCGTGACCAGCGCGCTCGCCGGACCCGCGAGCGCGGGCATCCCGCCCACCCACCGCGGCGTCGCACAGGACCTGCACGTCGTCTCCGCGCACGTCGCCCCGGACGACCCGCGCTCCACCGTCGACTGGGCTGGGCTCGCACGGCAGAACGGAACCCTCGTGGTACTCATGGGGGTGGAACGCATCGGCGCTATCGCTGCTTCTCTGACCGCTCACGGGCGCGCCGCCGACACCCCCGTCGCCGTGATCCAGGACGCCACCCTGCCCACGCAGCGGACGGTGACGGCGACGCTCGGCACGGTCGCGCAGGTGGTCGCGGACTCCGGAATGCGCCCCCCGGCCATCATCGTCATCGGAGAAGTGGTGGATGCGGCCCGGGAACTTGACATACTGCACCAGGGACCGGGTGAGCCGCGTGTGCGGACGGACGGCTCCGGCAGCGACGAATCCCCCGAGGGGAACCGGATCAGGTGACCGCGAATACCGATGAGAAGGGCGGAAGCGCTATGCCCCGGCCGCCTGCTGCGCCGGAATCGACAGGGTCAGGCGAAACGAAAGCAGGGCCGGCCTCGGCCCCGAAGCGGAGCACGCCCGGTCGGCATGAGCGTGCTCGGTCCCCCGTCCCCTCCAAGGCCAAGCATCGTGGAGCGGTCGCCGACGACAGCAGATTCGAAAAAGTCCTGGAGGGGCTGCGTACCACCATCCGGGACATCGGCTTCGCCGAGGGCCTGCCCGGCGCCGCCGAGGGCGAGATGGCGCGCGCTGACGTCCTGCACCAGCTCGACGACTACGTGCTGCCGCGCGTCCGCCGCCCCGACACCCCTCTGCTGATCGCCGTCGCCGGCTCTACCGGTGCCGGAAAGTCCACCCTCGTCAACAGCCTGGTCGGTGAGCAGGTCACCACCACCGGCGTGCGCCGCCCGACCACCAACAGCCCGGTGCTGGCCTGCAACCCGGCCGATGTCGACTGGTTCAACGAGTCCTCGTTCCTGCCCACGCTGCCGCGCGTCCGCCAGGAGGGGCTGGCAATGCCGGGCAAGGACGGCATGCTGGTGCTGGCCGCCAGCGAGTGCATGCCGGAGGGGGTCGCCCTGCTGGACACCCCCGACGTCGACTCCGCGGTCGCGGCGCACCACGAATTCGCCTCGAAGTTCCTGGACGCGGCCGACCTGTGGGTGTTCGTCACCACGAGCCGCCGCTACGCCGACGCCCGGGTGTGGGAGTTCCTGCAGGTCGCCCGGGATCGGGACACATCACTGGCGGTGGTGCTCTCACGCGTGCCCGAGCGCGGGAGCCAGCAGCTGACCGAGCACTTCGGCGCGATGCTGGACGCTAACGGCCTCGGCAACGCGGCCCGCTTCCACATCCCCGAGACCGACCAGATCGCGGGCGAGCGCTTCACCGCCAACACCGCCGACCGGATCCGCGACTACCTCGCCGACGTCGCGGGCGACCTCGCCCAGCGCGACCGCGTCTCCCGGCGCACCTTCATCGGCGTCATCGACAGCTTCCGCACCCGGGTCCCCGAGCTGGCCAAGCAGGTCGAGCGGCAGGTGGAGGTCGGACGGCTCCTGGAGAAGGCGGTGAACACCGCCTACGCCACCGCGATCTCCGACGTCGGACGCTCCGTCCAGGACGGATCACTGCTGCGCGGCAACCTGCTGGCCCGCTGGCAGGACATCGCGGCCAGCGGCGAACTCGCCCGCACGATGCGGATCCGCGGCAAGCGCAAGGCGAAGACGTCCGACGACGCCGCCGCACGCGTGAACGCCCTGCAGGCCGCGGTGCGCGACAGCCTGCAGGCGCTCATCGTGTCCGCGGCCGAGCGCGCCGCCGAGCAGGTCACCGAGCGGTGGGAGGAGGTTCCCGGCGCGGGTGCGCTCGCGGAGTCCGCCCGGGGCGACGACTCGACCGGCGACCTGGCGCGCCGCGTGCGTGAGGCGATTTCGGGCTGGCAGCAACGCGTGACGGACATGGTCGCCGCCGACGGCGCCACCAAGCGATCCGTCGCCCGGTTTGTCACCTTCGATCCCACCGCGTTCACCCTCGTCCTCATCGTCGACCTGCTGGGATACGCGTCGGTGGAGTCGACGACACCGCGTTCCGGGGGGCCCTCTCCACAGCGATTGCTGAAAGGGCTCTTCGGAGCCGAATCGCTGCGTAACATTGGCACGATGGCACGAGACGACCTGCAGCGGTGCGTCACCGAGCTGCTGAACAACCAGCGCACGGGCTTCACCGACGCACTCACCGCCGCGGGTCTGCCCCACGAAGCCGACGCCGCCAAGCTGAACCAGGCCACGTACGACCTTGAGATTGCGCGATGACGACTCAGCGGAACCCGGCTCACGCCGACGAGGAACCAGACGTGGCGGAACCCCAGGCCGACAGCGGGGCGTCCCCCGCCCCGGATACCGCGCCGAACGCACCGGAGGCGCCCGAAAGCGCGCACCGTGCCCGCGGGGACGACCAGTGGACCGGCTACGTTCTCCCGGCCAAGGCCAGGAGGGACGCCGGATGGGCGGCGCCGGCGGGAAACGCCTGGCCGCCGAACCGCCCGGCGGAGCCGGAGCCGCGCTCCTACCCGGCGCTCCGCCGCGCCGTCGACATGCAGTCCGGACCGCACCCCTCCCTCGCTGACGACGGCGAGGCCCAGCCGTCGTCCGAGCACCCCGGGGAGGCGGAGGCCCAGGACGCCACGGGCGACGCCGGTGGGGCCAGCGCCGCCGGGGCACCCCCGGTCGAGGAGACGACATCGGGCGCCTACCCGTCACTGCGCCGGGCCGTCGACCGCGCAGGCGACGGTCGCGCACGGCGCCGGACCAACCCCGACCTACTCGCCGACCCGGACGACAGCGCGGGCTGGCGCACGGACGCCGCACCGGCCAGCGGCGCACGCTCCGGTACCGGTCCGCAGCCTGCCGTCCATCCGTCGGCCCCGGCGGGTCCGGCGGAGGCCGCCGAGACGGCCAACGTCGAGGCACACCCCACCGGACAGCGCACGCAGGACAGCCACGACACCCAGAACGACCAGAACAGCCAGAGCGGCCACGGAGCTGATCGGGCGGACGGCTCCCGCCCCGAGCGTCCAGCCGGCGGCGGTCGGCACGCCGCCCCGAGGCGGCACGCGGCGACCTCGTCCGAACCCGGCGGCGACGCCGAATCCCCGCGGCCCCCGGCCGACCATGCCCAGCGCGCCGATGCCCACGGGACGGACCCGCACCGCAGGCGGGGCGACCCCGACGACCCCGACCAGCTGGCCGCCTGGGTGGGCGCGCTGACGGAGACCGACAACGCCACCTCGAAGATCGCCGGACGCCGCACCGGCCCGATCCCGGCACTGTCCGAGGATGTCCTCAGGGCCATGGACCAGGAGGCCGGGAAGGCGCCAGAGGACGCCGCCGCCGAGGAGCCGCACCCGAAGACGGGCGGGGAGCGGGCCGACGACGGGCCCGCATGGACGTCGGCCGCCGACGACGATGACGACGAGTACCAGGTCAGCTCCAACGAACCGTGGCAGCCCATGCCGGCCACCACGCGCGAAGAGCTGATCACCCGCCTCGACGCGCTGGCCACGATCGTCTCCATCGGCCGCGCCGACTTCGATCCCGACCTCATCGCGCGTGCACGACACCTCCTCGACCACGCGGGTGCGCGGCTCCGCCTCTCCGGCGACCACACGGTCGTCGCGCTCGCGGGCGGGACCGGAAGCGGCAAGTCGTCGCTGTTCAACGCCCTGTGCGGGCTCGAATTCTCCCGGGTCGGCATCACCCGGCCCACCACCTCCTCCGCGCACGCCTGCGTCTGGGGGAACGAGGGCGCCGACGGCCTGCTGACCTGGCTCGGCGTCCCGCCGCGGTGCCGCCACTCCCGGACGAGCGTGCTCGACACCGACAACTCCGAGCTCAGCGGGCTGATCCTGCTCGACCTGCCGGACCACGACTCCGTCCGGGCCATGCACACCGCCGAGGCCGACCGCCTCATCGGCGCCGCCGACCTGCTGATCTGGGTCCTCGACCCGCAGAAGTACGCCGACGCCGCCGTGCACCACCGCTACCTCCGGGAGATGTCCGGATACGGCGCGGTCACGGTGGCGGTCCTCAACCAGGTCGACCGGGTCGAACACGACGAGCTTGAGGAGCTCCTCACCGATCTCCGTCGGCTGCTGGAGACCGAGTCCGGTGTGCAGCCGCGTGTGCTCACTACCTCCGTCCTCACCGGCCAGGGCATCCGTGGCCTGCGCGATCTCCTCATAGAGACCGTCACCGAGCGCCGGGCGCTGATCGACCGTCTCGTCGCCGACCTCGACCAGGTCATCGGGGGCTTCGAGCGCTACCAGGGCTCCACCGAGCCGCCGAGCGTTTCCGAGGCGGGGCGTCTGCGCCTGGTCACCGACCTGCTGGCGGCGAGCGGTGTCTCCGCCATCGCCGACACCACCGAGACCGCACACGAGCGCCGCGGATGCAGGCGTGTGGGCTGGCCGGTCACGCGGTGGGCGCGCAAACTCCGCCGGGACCCGCTGCGCGCGATCCGGATGGGGTTCCACAGCGACGACGACGAACGCGGCGTCGCCGGTCCCGTCGATGCCCACCAGGCCGAAATCGAGACCGCGACCGCCGAGATCGCCGACAGCGTCGGCGGCTCCCTGCCCGCGCCGTGGCCGAAGCGGTTGCGTGCCGCGGCCCGCAGCAACCTCCGCGACCTTCCGGTCGGCCTGGGCAACGCGATCAGCGAGACCGTCCCCGACCCCGCGGACACCCCGCTGTGGTGGCAGATCGTGCGGGTCGTGCAGTACACGCTGGTGGGCACGGCCGGAGCGGGTCTGGCCTGGATCGGCACGCTGCTCGCCAGCTGGATCGGGGGCGGCCTCACGGGCTTCGCCCTCCTGGACGACCCCACCTACCTCGGCCTGGCCGGTGCCGTGGCCGGAGCGACCCTCATCGTGGGGTGGCTGACCGATGTGGGCTGTCGCAACCTCGTGTCGGTCGCTGCCACCCAGCGGCGCGACCAGGTGGAGCGGGACAGTGCCGCGAAGGTCCGGGCCATCGCCGATGAGCTGATCATCGCGCCGCTGGAAGAGGAGCTGGGCCGCTACCGCGAGTACCGCGAGGCGCTCGGTACGGCCCTGACGAAGCACGACTGATCCGCCGCGATCCGCGGGGGAGGGGGAATGCGGTGCGTCGCGTCCCTGTCCGCACGGCGTGGCCCGCCGGCCCTCTCCTCCCGTACCGCCGGTCCGAGGCGGCCTCCCGCGACGGCCGCTCGGCATCCGAGGCCGCACCGTACGGCCATGGCGGCGCCGGGCGGGGCCGGACGGTCCGCCTGTCCGATGACGCGGGCTGTCAGACGCGCGCGGCACGTCACCGGGCCGACCGGTCCGGCCGGAATCACGCCGAGCTCTTGTGCTCCGAGGGATGGGCGCTCCGGGGCGCGGGGTAAAGGCGGCGACGAAGCACGGCGCCGGGCGGAGAAGCTTCTCCGCCCGGCGCCGTGCTTCGTCGAACCGCGATCAGACCCACTGGATTCCAGCGGACATAATCCCCCCAGTCTGTGTGCGGACTCCTGGTGACGCTGCCAGTGCGCTGCTGACGGATTGAGAGGAGCACTCGTGTCCGCCCGCGCCGTTGTTCGCCCGATTGTGGCCGGTTCGACCACAGCCCATGCGGTGCTGCCGCGTCGCGCTCGTTGCTCACGCTCCCGGAGCGCGACCGCCTGACCGTAATGGGTGGGCTGCAGCGTGCCTCAATCTAGCGGTTTTCTCACGCCAATACACAATCGGCGATTATGGTGTCACTGACTGTGATTCAATGTCGGGTCGTGACACCCTCCTCTTCCGTGTTCCCCGGGGGATCGAGGGTGGCGAAGGCCAGTGAGGCCATTCCGGGTGCACTGGTGGCGAGCGGGGGGATCGACGTGGCGGTGGTGGAGCGGATCGTTACCGACCGTGAGCGTTCCCGAGGATGCCAGGTGCGGCAATGGCCGGTCTTCCAACAGCCCCGCCCCCTGCTCGTCTTCATGGCGATGGTTCTGGCATGCGCGCTCTCCCTGATTGTGGTGGCGCTGGCCGTCACCCCCGCCCGCCGGGACGAGATGATCACCTTCTGCTCACTCGTGGTGTGCGCCGCGATCTGCGTGGAGGCGATGCGTCGACTGGGGACACCCAGCGGACTGACCCGCGATCTGCTGGGGGCCTGGTGGTTTCCGACGCTTCTGCTCCTCCCGCCGCTGTACTCCCTTATTATCCCCATTCCGGTCTATCTGCTGCTGCAATTCCGCATCCGAAGGACCGTACTCCACCGGCGCGTGTTCAACGCCGCGTCGGTGGCGCTGTCGGGCTTCATCGCCTCCTCCGTCTTCCACCTCGCCCTCACCGGCGACCTCGTCGGTCCGGCCGGGCTGCCGGGGGAGATCGGCCGGGAGATCCTCATAACGGGGTCGGGAGCGCTGCTCGCGGTCTTCTGCTGCGCCCTGTTCACCGTGCTGAACACGCTGACGATCGCGATGGCCGTTCACCTCAGCGCGTCCGACACCACTTGGCGCCGCCTGCTGTGGGACCGCGAGGCCGTCACCGTGGACAGTGTCGAGATGTGCGTCGGCCTCACCGTCGCGATCCTCTCCGGGCTGTCGGTCGTCCTCCTGCTCATCGCCGTACCACCGGTGATGCTGTTGCAGCGCAGTCTGCTGTACCAGCAGCTACAGGCGGCCGCCCGCACCGATCCCAAAACCGGGCTGCTCAACGCGGCGACATGGGAGCGCGAGGCCCGGGCCGAAGTGGGCCGCGCCGTGCAGGCGCGGCAGTCGGCGGCCGTGCTGGTCATCGACATCGACCACTTCAAGCGGGTCAATGACACCTACGGGCACCTGGTCGGCGACCACGTCCTGATGGGTGTGGCCTCCACCCTCGCCCATCAGCTACGCCAGGACGACATGATCGGCCGCTTCGGCGGTGAGGAGTTCGTCGTACTGCTGCCGGGGGCCGACATGGCCGAGGCGTGCAGGGTCGCGGAGCGGCTCCGGTCCAAGGTCGGCCGCAAAGTGGTGGCCGTCGGCGACCACAGTGTCGTTATCACCGTCTCGATCGGGGTGGCACTCCTCCGAACCCACGGCGATGACCTCGTCGATCTGCTCGCCGCCGCCGACCTCGCCCTCTACCGGGCGAAGAACGCCGGACGCGACCGCGTGTGCCTCCCCGCCGCGCGGCGGTTCCCGCGGGACCGGGAGCGCCGCCAGCCCCAGCTCCGGCCGCGCGGGGGCTGAGCAGGGGGGCGACGGCCGGCCTCTCCCCCCTCCTGCCCAGGGCGGAAGGGCGCACAACGATTAACCGCCTCCGTCCACAGCCGGACACCGCCTCTTGTGGCGGGATCCGGCGTACACCCACCGTGGGTGTATGGCTACCGACGACAGCCCGCACGTCCATGTCCCCGAGCAGACCACCCTCACCATCAGCGACCCCACCGACGTCATCGCGGCCGTCCCCTACCTCCTCGGCTTCCATCCCACTGACAGCATCGTCATCCTCGGAATCCGGGCCTGCGCCACCCACGTGCGCTGCCTGCTGCGCTGCGATCTCACCGACGAACTCGCCGAGCACGCCGCGGAATGGGCCGGGCAGCTCGCCGCCACGCTCGCCGAGGCCGGCTGCGGAAGCGTGATCGCGGTGGGCTACGGCTCCGCACGGCACATCACCCCGTGCGTGGACGCGTTACGCGCCAGGGCCCCCGCGGTCGGCGTGCCCGTGCGCGAGGCCCTGCGGGTGTCCGACGGCCGCTACTGGTCCTACGTCTGCGACTCCACGGAGTGCTGCCCGCACGACGGCGTCGCCTACGACGTCGCCACCTCCGCGGTGCCGGCCACCGCGGTCGTGGGCGGCCTCAGCGTCTGGCGCGACCGCGGCGTGATTGAGGAGTTCGTGGCGGCCGTCAACGGCCATCGCCGCGCCCAGATGGAGCGCGCCACGCTCGACGCCGAGGAGCGTGCCGCGCGGATGCGTCACCGCCTGCTGCCGTCCGGCGAGGCGGCCCTGCGCGCCGCGGTGCGCTCCGAGGGAGTACGCGTGGTTCGCGCGGCGGTCGGCGCCGCGCTGCGCGGCGACCTCGTCGACGCCCCCGAGCGCATCGCCTGGCTCGGGCTGCTGCTAGGGTCCATCCGGGTACGCGACGAGGCCTGGGCGCGCATCGACACCGCGCACCTCGATACCCACGTCGGACTGTGGCGGCAGGTGTTTCGGCATGTGCGTGCCGACTACAGCGCTGCCCCGGGGTCACTTCTGGCCTTCGCCGCCTGGCAGAGCGGCGATATCGCCCTGGCCGACGTCGTGTTGGACCGCGTGGAGGAGGCGGCGCCGCACTACACGATGGCGGCGCTGCTCCGCCGCGCCGTGCGTGGTGGGATGCCGCCGGAGAGATGGGAGCCGATGACCCCCGAGTGGCTGGAGGAGGTCGCGCCGCTCCGTGGTTCGGCGGTTCCGTTACCCGCTTCGGACCCAACGGTTCCAAAGCGTCCCATCGCCCCGACGGATCCGGAAACGACGCACGGCCCGGAGGAAGCGGCTGGCCGGCCGGACGGACCAGCGACAGACGGAGGCGAGGTGAATCCGCCGTGATGTCAAGGGCACCTGCGCCGACGCCCTAGGCTGGGGAGCATGCCGGAGTACATCTTTACCATGCGGAACGTGCGCAAGGCGCACGGCGACAAGGTCGTCTTGGACGACGTTTCGGGTTCCTTCCTGCCCGGCGCCAAGATCGGCGTTGTCGGGCCGAACGGCGCGGGCAAGTCCACCCTGTTGAAGGTCCTTGCGGGCGTCGAGCAGCCGTCCAACGGTGAGGCGCGACTGATGCCGGGGTTCAGCGTGGGCATGCTGGCCCAGGAGCCGCATCTCGACCCGGACAAGACGGTCCTGCAGAACGTCGAGGACGGCGTCGCCGAGACCAAGCGGATGCTGGACCGGTTCAACGAGATCGCCGAGAAGATGGCGACCGACTACTCCGACGGCCTCCTCGAAGAGATGGGAAAGCTGCAGGAGCAGCTCGACCACCGCAACGCCTGGGACCTCGACAGCCAGTTGGCGCAGGCGATGGACGCGCTGCGCTGCCCGCCGGCCGACTCCCCCGTCACCACCCTGTCCGGTGGCGAGAAGCGCCGCGTGGCGCTGTGCCGCCTGCTGCTGGAGCAGCCTGACATGCTGCTGCTCGACGAGCCCACCAACCACCTCGACGCCGAGAGTGTCCAGTGGCTGGAGCAGCACCTGGAGAACTACCCCGGGACGATCGTCGCGATCACCCACGACCGCTACTTCCTGGACCACGTCGCCACGTGGATCCTGGAGATCGACCGGGGGAAGCTCTACCCCTACGAGGGCAACTACACCACCTACCTCGACACCAAGGCCGCCCGTTTGAAGGTCGAGGGCCAGAAGGACGCCAAGCGGCAGAAGCGGATCAAGGAAGAGCTGGAGTGGGTCCGCTCCAACGCCAAGGCGCGCCAGACCAAGAGCAAGGCCCGCCTGCAGCGCTACGAGGAGATGGCGACCGAGGCCGCCAAGACCCGCAAGCTGGACTTCGAGGAGATCCAGATCCCTCCGGGTCCGCGCCTGGGCAGCACCGTGGTCGAGGTCAAGAACCTCAGCAAGGGTTTCGACGAGCAGCTGATCGAGAACCTGAGCTTCTCGCTGCCGCCCAACGGCATCGTCGGTGTCATCGGCCCGAACGGCGTCGGTAAGACGACCCTGTTCAAGATGATCGTCGGGGAGGAGACACCGGACGCCGGCACCATCACCGTCGGCGACACCGTGGAGATCTCCTACGTCGACCAGTACCGGAGCCGAATCGACCCTGACAAGAACATCTGGGAGGTGATCTCCGACGGCGAGACCTTCATCCAGGTCGGCAACGTCGAGATCCCCAGCCGCGCCTACGTCGCCGCGTTCGGCTTCAAGGGCTCCGAGCAGCAGAAGCCGGCCGGTGTGCTGTCCGGTGGTGAGCGCAACCGGGTGAACCTCGCGCTCACCCTTAAGCAGGGCGGCAACCTGCTGCTGCTGGACGAGCCCACCAACGACCTGGATGTCGAGACCCTGGGCTCGCTGGAGAACGCGCTGCTGGACTTCCCCGGCTGCGCCGTGATCACCAGCCACGACCGCTGGTTCCTGGACCGCGTCGCCACGCACATCCTCGCGTGGGAGGGCGAGTCCAACTGGTTCTGGTTCGAGGGCAACTTCGAGGCCTACGAGAAGAACAAGGTCGAGCGTCTCGGTCCGGAAGCCGCGCGCCCGCACGCGGTCACCCACCGCAAGCTCACCCGCGACTAATCATCGTCTGACCAGCGACGTCTCCGGCTCATGGCCCGGGTCCGCCTGTGGCGGCCCGGGCCGCGCCGTGTCTGCGGCCCCTTTTCCTCCGCGCGCTCGGCGGTCGCCACTCCGGCCGGAAGCACATAGGCTGTCGGGTGATTATGACTTCCGCGCGCGATGACCACATGAGCTTCTACGAGGCTGTCGGCGGCGAAGCGACCTTCGTCCGCCTCGTCCACCGCTTCTACGAGGGTGTCGCAGGCGACCCCGTGCTGCGGGCGATGTACCCGGAGGAGGATCTGGGCCCGGCCGAGGAACGGCTGCGCCTGTTCCTCATGCAGTACTGGGGCGGTCCGCGCACCTACAGCGAACAGCGGGGCCACCCGCGCCTCCGCATGCGGCACTTCCCCTTCACCATCGGCGCCCGCGAACGCGACCGCTGGCTGCACCACATGCGCGACGCCATGGACGACATCGCCCTGCCCGCCCCGCTCGACCGGCAAATGTGGGAGTACATGGTGATGGCGGCGCACAGCATGGTGAACGCCCCGGAAGCGAGCGCGGAACAGGCCCAGGCCGCTCACGTGGCCGACCCGACCTCGATCAGCGTCGAGCCCGCCGCCCAGAGTGGTGCCGAGTCCGACGCCAAGACCGGCGACGACGACGGGGACGAGCCCATCCGCATCTCCCTCGCCTAGCCGAGCCGGGACCCGTCGTCTTCCCCGGCCTCGCGCGAGGGCTGCCCTACTCCGCTGGGTGCAGGTACTGGCCGAGGTAGGCCCGCTCGTTGTCGTCGAGACGGCGGGGCGCCTGCGTCTCCAGGTCGTAGCCGACGATCACCGACGCCGCACGCGCGTAGACGTGGTCGTCGTCGAGGATCTCGTATTCCAGCCGGAAGCTGGCGTTGCGGATCTCCGACACCCACGTCTCCACCCGCACCGGTTCCGGGCGCAGCAGGATCGGGCGCAGGTAGTCGACCTCGTGCCGGGCGACCACCATGCCGCCGACCCGGGCGTCGCCGTCCTCCGCGTCCCACTTGAGAAACGCGATGCGCGCGTCCTCCAGATAGGTGAGCATCCGGACGTTATTGACGTGGTTCAGCGGGTCGAGGTCGGCGAAGCGGACGGTCGCGAGGTACACATGCCGCCGGGGACCGTCCCCCGGACGCTCTACCACGGGGGTCGCGGTCACGTGGTCGGTCACTGCTGTCATCCCTCCACCGATGTTTTAGGTTTCAACCTGGTGATTGTTTCAGCTCGACGGACGACAGCGAGGCCCGGCCTCCGGTGATCTCCCTCTCCCCCTCGCCCCGTGGAGCGCTGCCCCCGCCGACGCCTCGGGACACGGACCGCGCTGACCCCGTGGGACCGGTCAGGAACGGTCGTCCACCTTCAGCCCCGTGTAGTGCGCCAGGAACGCCAGCTGGTCGGCGCTGAGGCGGACGCTGCGGCTCACCGAGCGGGAGCTGTGTCCGACATCGGCCTCGCGGCGGAACAGGATCGGCTGTTCCGTCACGGGGGCGCTGGTCGCGTACTGGAGCTCCGCGCACATTTTCCGGGCGTGCAGCGGGTCCACGCGGGTGTCGTTGTCGAACACCGTGAACAGCGTCGCGGGGTAGCTCACGCCCTC
Organism: Nocardiopsis rhodophaea; assembly: GCF_039530945.1. Taxonomy (NCBI): domain Bacteria; kingdom Bacillati; phylum Actinomycetota; class Actinomycetes; order Streptosporangiales; family Nocardiopsidaceae; genus Nocardiopsis; species Nocardiopsis rhodophaea. The sequence continues at coordinate 253,089 of NZ_BAAAPC010000006.1, read as the reverse complement.
GCGGACGTTGTGGTACGGCGAATAGTCCAGCAGCCAGGCGAACGCCTCGGGGTCGTCGGCGCTGCCGTACTCCACGTTCCACAGCTGCCCCAGCCCGAAGCGTTCGTAGCGGACCATGTCCAGCAGCGGGGCCGAGCACACGGCGGCGCCGAACAGTTCGGGGCGCTGCGTGATCGACGCTCCGACCAGCAGCCCGCCGTTGCTCCCGCCCATGACGGCCAGCTGGTCGGCGGTGGTCACCCCGGTGGCGATGAGGTGCTCGGCGGCGCTCGCGCAGTCGTCGAAGACGTTCTGCTTGCTCCCCAGCATGCCGCCGCGGTGCCACTCCTCGCCCTCCTCCAAGCCGCCCCGCAGGTTGGCGATCGCGTACACGCCCCCGGCCCGCACCCACGCCAGTGCCGTCGCGGTGTAGCCCGGGGTGAGGGAGATCGAGAAGCCTCCGTAGCCGTACAGGACGGCCGGACGCGGCCCATCCGCCTCCTCCGGCGGGGAGACCACCAGCATCCGCACGGCTGTTCCGTCGCGCGAGGTATAGGTGACCTGATCGGTCCGGACCTCCGGGAGGTCGAGGGTGCCCGGCGCGCTCTCCCAGAGCGACACCGCGCCCGTCCGCCCGTCGTAGTGGTGGACCGCGGACGGCGAGGTGGTGTCCGTGTAGCCGAACCACGCCTCATGCCCGCCCTCGGGGCGTTCGATCAGTCCGCCGACCGACCCGAGGCCGGGGAGCGGCAGCTCGCCGCGCCGCTCGCCGGAGGCGAGGTCGTGCACGCTGATCTCGCTGATGGCATGCCTCCGCCAGGCGACCAGCAGCTGCGCCGACGCCAACTCCGCACCGTCGAGGATCGCGATGTCGGTCAGAACGGCGTCGGGGTCGGTGTCGATGAGGGTGCGCCAGTGCTCGTAGTCGGGTGTGGCGGGGTCGGTCACACACAGGCGGCCGCGCGGCGCGTCGCGATCGGTGAACAGGTAGAGGCGCCCGTCCCGCCCCACGAAGGGGGAGACCTCGGCGTCGACCCCCTCCTGGATCGGGACGAACCGGGGCGCATCAGGGCCGGACTCCCCGAGGTCGGCGATCCACGCGTCGTTGCGCGAGGCCGTGCCCTTGACCGCGGTGAGTACCAGCCACCGCGCGTCCCTGCTCAGCGCCAGGCCGTAGTACTCGGCCTTGTCGCGGCCCTCCCCGAAGACAAGCACGTCCTCCTCCACCGGCGATCCCACGCGGTGCAGGTAGACACGGCGGTGGTACTGGTCCTCGCCCTCGGGGACCAGCTCGGGAGCCAGGCGGCGAATGTAGTAGAACGCCTCGCCTCCGGGCAGCCAGGCGATGGGGGAGTAGCGGCATCGGTCGATCGGGCCGTCGACGTCCTGTCCGGTGGCGACGTCCATGACGCGCAGCAGCGACTCCTCGTCGCCTCCCTCGGAGAGCTGATAGGCCGTCAGCCGTCCCTCGCGGTCGGGCCGCCAGGAGTCGAGCGTGGTCCCACCGCTGGGGTCCAGGGCCGTGGGGTCGATCAGCACCCGCTCGGTGTCGCCGCCCGGCTCTACGGTGTGCAGCACCCCGTGCTCCTGCTCGGCAATCCGGCGGGTGAAGAACCGCCGGTCCCCCCGCCACACCGGCGCGCCGACGTATCCGGCCCCCATCAACTCGTGGATGCGTTCGGCGAACCAGCCGCGTGTCGGCAGATCGGCCGCGACCTCGTTGAAGAGGGTGTCCTGGGCGGCGGCCCATTCCTTCGTCTGGGCGGAGTCCGCCTCCTCCAGCCAGCGGTAGGGATCACGGACGTCGCGGCCGTGCAGTGTCTCGCTGAGTTCGAGGCGCTCGGCAGCGGGGTAACGGCGTTCAGCAGGCATGACCGCACTCTATCCACACCGGCTCTCCCCGGTTCAGGCGTGGTTCACCGAGGGAATTCCACCGCCTCACCTGGAGGCGAGTTTCTCTGAGGTTTTCCCTGGCTCACGGTAATTGGGGTGGCGGTGAAGCACGTCGAGCAAGCAAACTGAATGCGGGACGTTACTCGGCGGGAACCACCCACGGGAGGTCCGTGTGGAAACGAGAACAGTACCGGTCACCCGACCGGTTCACAGGGAGGCTTCCTGGCTGGCCGATCGGCTGGCCGGGGAAGAGACAGGCAACTGGCCGGTCGGCGCACCGGCACCGGAGACGCGATGAGCACCGCACGCGGTACGGAGGGCGGCCCAGTCCACCGCCACGTGCTGCTTCTCAACGCGAGTTACGAACCTTTGACGACCCTACCGTTGCGGCGAGCGATACTTCTGGTGTTGCGGGAAAAAGCCGAAGTCGTGCACGGCGACACTGGAGGCGCCGTCCTGCACTCGGCGACCACGGCACTGTCGGTGCCGTCGGTGATCCGACTTCGGCGCTACATCCGCGTCCCCTACCGGAGACGCGTCCCCCTCACCCGCGCGGCGCTCATGCGTCGGGACGGGCACCACTGCGCCTACTGCGGGAAGCGGGCCGAAACCATCGACCATGTCATCCCGCGCAGCCGCGGTGGCGCCCACGTCTGGGAGAACGTCGTGGCGTCGTGCAAACCGTGTAACCACCGCAAAGCCGACCGCCTCCTCGACGAGCTGGGCTGGAAACTCAACGTGACCCCCGCAGTTCCCAGGGGCCTGCACTGGCGGCTCATCAACGGCGAACACCACGGCGACCCCCAATGGGCCCCGTACATGGCGAGAATGGCGGCCTAGCGGCCCCATCGGCGAGCCGAACAATACCAACCCGAGAAACGCCCCAGAGCCGCCACAGCCGACAGCGCCCACGACCGATGAGCATCCGGTCCGGTCGTGGGTACTGTCGGCGTGCGCCCGGGGGCGGGTTATCGGGTCACCTGGGGTGCCCGGGTCACCGACCGAGGTAGGCACCGCCGTTGACGTGCAGCACCTGGCCGGTGATGTGCCCCGCTTCGGGAGACGCCAGGAAGGTGACCAGAGCGGCGACATCGCCGGTGGTGCCAGGACGACCGGTGGCGGTGGCGGCGACGAGGCGCTCCTCGCGCTCCCCGCTGAGGTGGCCCTTGAAGAACTCGGTTCCGGAGATCAGCCCGGGGGACACCACGTTGGCCGTGATCCCCCGGGGCCCCAGTTCCCCAGCGAGGTCGATCGTCCAGGCCTCGATAGCGGCCTTGGCCGCTCCGTAGGAGGCGGCCCCCGTCCGTGCGGCGATGGAGCCGAGGGTGACCACGCGCCCGGCGGAGGCCAGCCGGGGACGCAGAGCCGCCGTAAGTAGGACCGCCGAGATCAGGTTCGCGTCGATGTTCCGCCGCCAGCTCGCCGCCAGTTCCGCCAGTCCCTCTCCGGTAGGGGGCGTTCCGCCGGCCGCGCCGGTGCCCCCGTTCGTCTGCTGTGGCTCGTCGAAGCCGGTGTTGCCGCCCGCGTTGTTGACCACGACATCGACTGTGTCCGGCAGGTGCGGCAGGGCCGCGGCCACCGCGGCCGGGTCGGTCACATCGCAGACCACCGGCTCGGCACCGATCCGCCCGGCGGCCCGCCGAAGCACCGCCTCGCGTCGGCCGAGGATCGTCACCTGGGCTCCGGAGGACGCGAAGCGCTCCGCTACCGCCAGGCCGATGCCGGTTCCGCCGCCGGACACCACGACACGTCTCACGCAAATCTCCTTTAGCGATGAAATAGATGCTTTAGCGGTAAAGTATCACTATGAACGCCGAACCCCCGCACCGGGATGAGGACCAACCGGCGCCCCTGTTGGGAAACGCCGTTGAGCCCGCTGAGGACGCGGTTGACCGCATCCAGCAGGCATGGCTGCGCGAACGGCCGGGCACCCCCGTTGGCTCCATCGGGGTCATCACCCGCATCTGGCAGGTGGCCAAGCTGCTCGACGACGACCGCAGGCGCACCATGGCTCGTCTGGGTATGGACTCCGCCACCCGCGACCTGCTCAGCACCCTGCGTCGCTCCGGCCCGCCCTACCGGCTGACCCCCACCCAGATCGCCCGCGCGGCGCTCGTCAGCCCCGGAGCGGTTTCGCTGCGTGTGGCCCGCGCAGAGGAGCAGGGGCTGGTCCGCCGGTTCAAGGGAGGGCCGGACGGGCGCAGCACGACCGTCGAACTCACCCCTGAGGGGCACGCCCTCATTGAGCGGACCGTCGATGACCTGCTGCGTCATGAGGAAACCCTGCTCGACGGCCTTACCGCCGACCAGCGTGAGCACCTCGCGGACCTGCTGCGCGTCCTCCTGGCCGATCTCACCGCGCGCGGCGCCGAACGGACGAGAAGCGCCCCACCGCGCGCGGATGGATCCGGTGCGGTGGGGCGCTGATGAGTCAGGCGAACGGTCGGTGAGCCGTGGGACTCATTCCACCTGGCTGACGTCGCGGGCGGCGCCTGTGGAGGCCGAGGTGGCCATGGCGGCGTAGGCGCGCAGGGCCGGGGTGACCGAGCGCTGGCGGTCCTTGGGGCGGAAGCGGCCCAGTTCCTTGAGGAGGCGCTCACGGCGGGCGTCGAGTTCCTCGGAGGGGACCTCCAGGGTGATGCCGCGGTTGGGGATGTCGATGCTGATGGTGTCGCCATCCTCTACCAGGGCGATGTCGCCGCCGGAGGCCGCCTCCGGGGAGGCGTGGCCGATGGACAGGCCCGAGGTGCCCCCGGAGAACCGGCCGTCGGTGATCAGGGCGCAGGCCTTGCCCAGGCCGCGGCCCTTGAGGAAGCTCGTCGGGTAGAGCATCTCCTGCATGCCGGGGCCGCCCTTGGGACCCTCGTAGCGGATGACGACGACGTCACCCGGCTCGACGCGCTTGCCGAGGATGCCGTCAACGGCGTCCTCTTGGCTCTCGAAGACCTTGGCCGGGCCGCTGAACGTCCACAGCTCCTCCTCGACCCCGGCCGTCTTGACGATGGCGCCGTCGGGGGCGAGGTTGCCGAAGAGGACCGCCAGCCCGCCGTCGGCGGTGTAGGCGTGGTCCACGGCGCGGATGCAGCCGTTCTCCCGGTCGGTGTCCAGGGTGTCCCAGCGGACGTCCTGGGAGTAGGCCTTGGTGGTGCGCTTGCCGCCCGGGGCGGCGTGGAACAGCTCTACGGCCTCGGGCAGTGTGCTGCCGGAGACGAGGTCCCAGTCGGCGATGAACTCGCCGATGGTGCGGCCGTGCACGGTGGGCAGTGAGGTGTCGAGCAGCCCGCCGCGTGCGAGTTCGCCGAGGATGGCCGGGATGCCGCCCGCCCGGTGGACGTCCTCGATGTGGTACTTCTCCGTGTTCGGCGCGACCTTGCACAGGCACGGCACGCGCCGGGAGAGCGCGTCGATCTCGGGCAGGCCGAAGTCCACGCCCGCCTCGGTGGCGGCGGCCAGCAGGTGCAGGATGGTGTTGGTCGAGCCGCCCATCGCGACGTCGAGGGCCATCGCGTTGCCGAACGCCTCCGGTGTGGCGATAGACAGCGGGAGCACCGAGGAGTCGTCCTCCTGGTAGTAGCGCCGCGCGGCGTCGACGACCACGCGGCCGGCGTCCTCGTACAGGCGCTTGCGGGCGACGTGTGTGGCCAGCACCGTGCCGTTGCCGGGAAGCGCCAGGCCGATGGCCTCGGTGAGGCAGTTCATCGAGTTGGCCGTGAACATGCCCGAGCAGGAGCCGCACGTGGGGCAGGCGGCCTCTTCCATCTCGTCGAGCTCGGCCTGCGAGACGCTCTCGTCGGCGGAGGCGACCATCGGGTTGATCAGGTCGAGCTTGCGGACCTTGGTGGCGGTGCCGTCGACGACCGTCACCTTGCCCGCCTCCATCGGACCGCCGGAGACGAACACCGTGGGGATGTTCAGCCGCATGGCCGCCAGCAGCATGCCGGGGGTGATCTTGTCGCAGTTGGACACGCACACCAGCGCGTCGGCGCAGTGGGCGTTGACCATGTACTCGACGGCGTCGGCGATCAGCTCGCGGCTGGGCAGCGAGTAGAGCATCCCGCCGTGGCCCATGGCGATGCCGTCGTCCACGGCGATGGTGTTGAACTCGCGGGGGACGCCGCCGGCCTCGCGTACGGCGCCCGCCACGACGTCGGCCACCTCGCGGAGGTGGACGTGGCCCGGCACGAACTGGGTGAAGCTGTTGGCGATGGCCACGATGGGCTTGCCGAAGTCTTCACGTTCGACGCCGGTCGCGCGCATGAGAGCGCGTGCACCGGCCATGTTCCTGCCGTGGGTGACCGTGCGTGAGCGAAGCGCGGGCATGGGGTGAGACTCCCGTCGATACGAGTGCTTCCCATTGATAGTAGCCGCGCGTGAGCAGTGCTCGCGTCTCGTTTTTGAAGATTTGGTGTCCGGATTATGAGACGAGGCGTGGGTGGAGCTCCTGGAAGGGCGGGGCTGGGCCGCTTGCGGGGGCCGTGGGGGGCGAGGTTCGTGCGTGGGGGCAGGCGGGAGAAATCAGGCGGGAAACGCGGGGCATAAGGGAGAGGGGCGGCGCTTTGCGCCGCCCCTCTCCGCCCGACCAGGGCCAGGGGATCGGGCCTGTTGAGGCTGCTCAGGGGCGCTACTGAGGGGGCCTCCCGGTGGGAGAGGCCCCCTCAGTAGCGCTGCGGAAGGACCTTGAGCGCCGCCTGGTAGATCTCCTCGATTTCGGTCTCGGTGAGGCGGTCCTTTCCGGTGCGCAGCCACTTGCGCACCTTGTTTCCCTGGATGATGTCGACTCCGCGCAGCCGATGGCTGTCCCATGGCATGCCCGGTCCGTAGATGGCCAGAGACGCGCGCACCCTGATCTCGCGGCCCAGCTCCTCGCTGATGAGCCGCTGGGCCACCAGGGCCTCCTCCAGGGCCTCGTCGATGCGCTCGTTCTTGGAGAACCGCCCGTGGTAGAGCTTTTCGAGCTTGTTGCGGAGCGGAAGCCGCTTGTCCCACGACTCGGAGTCGATTGCGAACGCGCCGCGTCGGCCGACGATGAAGTGGTCGATTTGCCCGTTGCCGCCGGGGATGCCGCGGGCGTGCAGGACCCGGTAGCCCACTTTCTGCATCACCCGGAGCTGGGCCTCGGTCTTGCGCTGCGCGGCCGAAGGCGTGCGCCATCGCGGCACCTCGGACTGGCGGCGCATGTGATGGACGATCATGCCGATGAGCGCGGCGGCACCGATGGTCACGCCGATCCGCCACTCGGACACGAGGAATCCGGCGGCCAAGCCGATCACGACAGCGGCGCCGCCACGAATCGCCCATCGTCTCGTCGACTCCCCGGCCAGGAGTGAGCCATATGTTCTCGACGCGACGTCTTTGAGGCCGGGGGAATTTCGAAAACGACTGCCGTCGGATGTGACGAAGGGGGACGCGTAGGTCGGTCCCGGGCTCTGCTCGCCCTCTTTGACTCTGGTTGCCGATTCCACAGAGGAAAGAGTAGGTCCATCCAGATGCGAGTCACAGTCCATTGAATCTCACACTTTTCTTCCCTGGGGCGAGGCGTTTCTCACGTGTTCAGGGAGGCGCGGCGGGGAATGTTTACTCTTTATCGGCGACATCTCTAGAGAGGTGTGCGCTTCCGCGCACCGAAGCCGTCGTCCCGCTCCCGGCACGGTATCGCTACGCTCAGCCCATGACGGAGATGCACGACCTCACGGCGATCGAGCTGGCCCGAGCCGTTCGCAACCGCGAGCTGTCGCCGACGGAGATCGCTGATCATTACCTGGCGCGGATCGACCGGCACGACACGCGCCTCGGGGCCTTTATTACGGTCATTCAGGAATCGGCGAGGGAGCAGGCCCGGAAGGCGGAGAAGCGGGTGCTCCAGGACGCGCCCGAAAACCTGCCCCCGCTGCTCGGCGTGCCCGTCCCGATCAAGGACCTGGACCCCCTCACCGGAGTCCGGCACACCTACGGTTCCCAGGCTTTCACCGACAACACGGCCGATGGCGACGCAGCCGTCGTCGGCCAGCTCCGTGCTGCGGGCGCGGTCTTCCCCGGAAAGACCAACACCCCCGAGTTCGGTTCGCCCTGCTACACGGAGAACGACGTCGCCCCGCCCGCGCGCACGCCGTGGGACCTCACGCTCTCGGCCGGAGGGTCGAGCGGCGGGGCCGCGGCCGCCGTGGCCGGAGGGCTGGCCCCCGTCGCCCACGGCAGCGACGGGGGCGGCTCGATCCGCATCCCCGCCAGTGCGTGTGGGATCTTCGGGCTCAAGCCCACACGCGGCCGCATCAGCGCGGCACCGTTCGCGCCCGATCTCATCGGACTGGCCACCGCCGGCCCCCTCACCCGGACCGTGGCCGACGCCGCGCTGCTGCTCGACGTCATGTCGGTCAACCTGCCCGGTGACTACTACACCGCCCCGCCGCTCCCCGAAGGGGAGACGTTCCTCGACCACGCCCGGCGCGATCCCGGACGGCTGCGCATCGCCCGGTTCCGCGCGCCGGCGGTCCCCGGCGTCGACGTCCACCCCGATGTGATCGCCGCCTACGAGTCGGCGACGCGGCTGCTCGTGCAGCTCGGCCACGACGTCGAGGAGATCGACCCGCCCTTCGGCCCCGGTCTGCTCGACCTGTTCAGCACCGTGTGGGCGGTCATGGCACTGACCCTTCCGGTGCCCGCGGAGCGGGAACAGCACCTGCGGCCCATCAACCGCTGGCTGCGCGAGCGGGCGCGCTCCCTCTCGGCGTACGACTACGCGCGGGCCGCCATCGGCCTGCAGCAGCGCGTCCGCGCCGCCCTGCCGCGGATGCTCCCCTACGACGCCGTGTTGACCCCGACGCTTGCGCTGCCCCCCGTACCGGTCGGCCACTTCGACGCCGACCCGGCCGAGGAGTTCGCGCGCATGACCGCGTTTACCCCCTTCACCTCGATGTTCAACATCACCGGCCAGCCCTCGGTCAGCATCCCCCTGTACTGGACCGAGCGGGAGCTGCCCATCGGCGTCATGCTCAGCGGGCAGATGGGCGGCGAGCCGACACTGCTCTCGCTGTCGGCGCAGTTGGAGGCGGCGCGGCCGTGGGCCGGGCGCACGCCCCAGATCTGGCGCGAGTGAGGGAAAGGCGCGACCGCCAGTGCGGCGCACACGTCCCTCCGGGGGATGAGGGAGGGCGGCATGGGCGGTGTCCCCGCGCTGCGCCCGCTCAGCGCACGTCCGGCTCTCCGGCCACCTCGCCCTCGTGTCCTGACGTGCCGCGGCCGGCGGCTGCCGCGCCGTCCCGCTCCCCGCGCTCCCCGTGGGGCGCGGGGATGAACGGGCTGATCACGGCGGCGAGGACGACCGCCACGGCCGCCCCCGCGGCCCCTGCCGCCACACCGCTCCAGTCCATGAGCGCCCCCATCACCGGGGCGGCGGACGCCGCCCCGGTGGTCTGGGCCGTGGTCATCCACCCGAAAGCCTCGGCCCGCCGGTTCGGAGGGGCGATGTCGCTGAGCCGCCCCATCACCGCCGCCAGGGTGGGGGCGATGGCAAGGCCGGAGACGAACAGAACGGGGAGGATCAGCAGCGGCGTCGGCAGGTGTGTCAGCGGCGGGAGGAACGGCACCAGCAGGACGACCCCCACCGCGGCGCCGAAGAACCGGCGGGACAGGTGAGGGGTGCCGGGGAGAGCGCCCGCGACCAGGCCCCCGACCAGGGAACCGGCCGCCCAGACCCCGGCCAGCACCATGGCCAATCCGGGGCTGCTGCGCTCGTTGGCCCACGCGACCATGACCAGGTCCACGCCGATGAGTCCGACGACCACCAGGAGCATCATGGGCAGGAACAGCGCCATCCAGCCAGAGCACAGCAGCGAGAGGCGCGGTCCCGGCGCGGGGGAGGTCTCGTCCCCGGAGCCCGCTACCGCCTCGACGACCCCGGCGCGGCGCAGTGCCACCATGAAACCGAGCGAGCCGGTCAGCGCGGTCGCCGCCAGGAGAAGAAGCGCCACGCGCGCGTTGGCCATCGCCACCGCCCCCGCCGCGAGCATAGGCCCGAAGACGAACAACAGCTCCTGCGTGGTCGCCTCCGCCGCATAGACGGCCCGGAGGTCGCGGCCGGTGGTGAGGCGCGGCCACATCGCGCGCACGATCTGGTTGGCCGGGGGAGTGAAGAGCCCGCTGGCCAGCGCGATCGGGACCGCCGCCCACCACAGGCGGGCGGGCAGCACAGCGATCAGGGTCAGCCCGAGGGCGTAGACGATCCCGCAGACGAGGACGATGCGATCGGCGGCGCCCCGATCGGCCATGCGCCCGCGGATCGGCGCGACGAGAGCGGTGCCCACGATGAGCAGGCCGAGGATCAGCCCCGCCTTGGTGTAGGACCCGGTCCACTCGGCGACCAGGAACGTGATCGCGATCGGCTGGCCCGGCATGTACAGGCGGGACGCCAACGACCAGAGCAGGAGGGAGGAGACGTGGGGGAGCGCGAAGAGCCGGCGATAGGACTGGAGCACCATCCGATTATGCACACCATTGTCAGGATCATGGGTCGAATATCCGGTCGCATACCTGTTTCGGCCATCCGCCCCGAAAAGCGAGGTTTTGATAACTGGTGAGGCAGGAGGGCCACAGGGGCCGCGGCGCCGCATTCCGGCGGGCCGAACGCGCGTTCAGGGTATGGCGAAGCCGTGACAGAAGCGCCGTGTAGGGCATCATCAGTTCTTGTGAGGGATGCGGAGCTGGCCCGGTTGGCCGAGGAGCACGGCGTAGCGACGGTGTACGAGGACTGGCGTGGCCGGAGCGTGCACGTCGGGGTCGACACACTCCGGCACGTCCTGACCGCGCTCGGCGTCGATGTGTCGGATCCGCGGGCCGCGCTCGAAGCGCACTGGGCCGTGCAAGAACGCCGCCTGCTGCCCCCCGCGGTCGTCGTCCGCGAGGGACACCTCCCACGGTTCCCGCGGCCCGACGGCGTCCGCACCTGGGTGGAGCTCGACAGCGGCGAGCACGCCGAGATTGATCCGGGGCTCCCGCTCGGCGTCCACCGGATCCACGCCGAACGCGCCCCGGGCGCCGCGAACGGCGGCCGCGACGGCACCGTCACCCAGAGCGCCCCGATGCTGGTCGTCCCCGACCGGCTGGCGCTCCCGCCCGCCCTGCGCGACCAGCGCGCCTGGGGCCTGATGGTCCAGCTGTACTCGCTGCGCTCCCGCGCCTCCTGGTCCATGGGGGACCTGCGCGACCTCGCCGAACTCGCCGACTGGAGCGCGCGCGACCTGGGCGCCGATTTCACCGTCATCAACCCGGTGCATGCCACCGAGCCGGGGCCGCCCATCGAACCCTCGCCCTACCTGCCGGTCAGCCGCCGCTACGCCAGCCCCCTCTACATCCGTATCGAGGACATCCCGGAGTACACGCGGCTCGAATCCGCCCAGCGTGAGGGCATTCAACGGCTCGCCCGCCCGCTGCGCGAACGCGGTCGCACCGCCGACCTCCTCGACCGCGACAGCGTCTGGGAGGCCAAACGCGCCGCCCTGCTCGCCCTGTTCAACGTCCGCCGGACCGCGGCCCGGGAAGCCGCGTACCAGGCCTTCCTGGAGCGCGAGGGCGCTTCCCTGGTCGAGTACGCCACCTGGTGCGCCCTGGCCGAGCAGTACGGCTCCGACTACCGCGACTGGCCGGAGCGGCTGCGCGACGTGACCTCGCACACCGTCGGCAAGGAGGCACTGCGCCGCTGGCCCGACATCGAGTTCCACCGCTGGCTGCAGTGGATCCTCGACGACCAGCTGGCCGCCGCGCAGGCCGGTGCGAGCGCCGCGGGCATGTCCGTCGGCATCGTGCACGACCTGGCGATCGGCGTGCGCGACGGCGGGGCCGACGCGTGGATGTATCGCGACGCCCTCGTCACCGGCGTCACGGTGGGCGCGCCCCCTGACGCGTTCAACCAGCAGGGCCAGGACTGGGCGCAGCCGCCCTGGCACCCTGTTCGCCTGGCCGAACAGGGCTACGCCCCCTTCCGGCAGGTCCTCCGCCAGGCGATGCGCCACGCCGGCGGCGTCCGCGCCGATCACGTCATGGGCCTGTTCCGGCTGTGGTGGGTCCCGGAAGGGGCCTCGCCCGACCAGGGCACCTACGTCCGCTACGACCACGAGGGCATGGTGGGCGCCCTGGCCCTGACCGCCAAGGAGACCGACTCGGTGGTGATCGGCGAAGACCTCGGAACGGTGCAGCCCTGGGTGCGGGACCACCTCGCCGAACGCGGCATCCTGGGCACGTCGGTGCTGTGGTTCGAGCGCGACACCAAGGGGAACCCGCGCCGCCCCGAGGACTGGCGGCCGGAGTGCCTGGCGACCGTCGCCACCCACGACCTGCCGCCCGTGGCCTCGTTCCTGTCAGCCGAACACGTCGAGCTGCGCGACCGCCTCGGCCTGCTGCGCCGCCCGGTCAAGGAGGAGCGCGCCGACGCCGAGGAGCAGGTGGCCGTATGGCGGGCGATGCTCATCGAGCTCGGCCTGCTGGCGTCCGACACCGACCCGGTCTCCTGCCCGGCGGAGGTCGTGGTGGCCCTGCACGCCTATCTCGCCCGCACCCCGGCGCGGATGATCGGGATCGCGCTGACGGACGTGGTGGGCGACCGTCGTATGCAGAACCAGCCGGGCACCAGCACCGAGTACCCCAACTGGCGCATCCCGTTGACCAGCGCCGAGGGCGAGCCGATCCTGCTCGACGAACTCATCGCCGACCCCCAGCTGTGCGCGCAGGTCCGACGTGCCCTGCGCCCGCTCACCGAGGACTGGTGCGCGCCGCGCAGTTGAGCGCCCGGCACGGCGGCCGGCACCGCCGACCCTCCGTTGACCTCGGCGATATCGACGGAAATCCGGCGAGTATTCCGTCGCTACCGCCGAGACCAACGGAGGGGGCGGCGCCAAAGCCGTGGAACGCGGATCGGAGGTGTGCTCCGATCGATCCCCTAGCTCTGGGCGTCGCGGCGCTGCGCCTTCAGCGCGCGCCCGACACCGGCGCGGCCCTCGATCAGCAGGCGGCGCAGAGCGGGGGCGGGGTCCTCGCTCTCGATGTAGGCGTCGGTCCGGCGCAGCGTCTCCTCCTCGATGAGGTTGCCCGGGTAGGCGCCCTCGGCGAAGGACTGGGCGAACTCACCCGTCCAGTTCTTCCACGCCTCGGCGAGCAGACCGAAGTAAGCGTCCACATACGGCCGGTAGAGCTCGCGGTGCGCCGGTTCGTTGAAACCGCTCAGGGTCGCCCGGAACTCCGCGTTGGCCATCTCGGTGGCGGACTGGATCCGCTCCCAGGCCGCGGCCTTGGCGTCGGGCGTCGGGATCGCCGCGCGGCACCCGGCCGCGTGCCGCTCGCCCGTCGCGGTCGGGTCGGCCTCCAGCTCGGCCGCGATCTCCTTCTCGCCGGCCTGGCCGCCGACGACCAGGCGGCGCAGCAGCCGCCAGCGCAGGTCGGTGTCGATCGTCAGGCCCTCGACCGTGATGGCGCCGTCCAGCAGCCCGCTCAGCAGCGAGAGGTGCTCGCTGTCGACGGCCGCGTCGGCGAACGCGTGGGTGTAGGCCAGCTGCAGGTCGCTCCCGGGCTCGGCCGAGGTCAGCAGGTCGCGCAGCCGCGCCGCGAGCCGGTTGAAGCCGGTCTCGCGCCACTCCGGGGCGACGTAGCTGTGCAGCGCCGCGACCGCCTGCCGCAGCAGCGTCTGCGCCACGGAGACGTCCTTCACCCCGCTGATACCGGAGATGACCAGCTCGACATAGTCGCGGGCCGCCATCTCGGCGTCGCGGGCCATGTCCCAGGCCGCCGAGTAGCACAGGGCACGCGGCAGCGACCCCTGGATCTCCCCGACGCCCTCCACGACGGTGCGCAGCGAACGCTCGTCGAGGCGGATCTTGGTGAACGTCAGGTCGTCGTCGTTGATCAGGACCAGGTCCGGCTGGACCTCGCCGACGAGGTCCGGGACCTCGGTCCGGGCGCCAGAGACGTCGAGCTCGACGCGGCGGCGGCGCACGATGCCCGCGTCGGTGCGGTCGTAGAGGCCGATGGCCAGCCGGTGGGAGCGCAGGGTCGGGTAGTCGGGCGCGGCCTCCTGCAGCACCGTGAAGGAGGTGAAGGCGCCCTCCTCGTCCACACTGAACTCCGGGCGCATGGTGTTCACGCCCGCCGTCTCCAGCCATTCGCGCGACCACGCGGCCAGGTCCCGCCCTGAGGCCTCCTCCAGCTTCACCAGCAGGTCACGCAGCTCGGTGTTGCCCCAGGCGTGCTCCTTGAAGTACTCGCGGACCCCGGCGAAGAACGCGTCCACGCCGACGTAGGCCACGAGCTGCTTGAGCACCGAGGCGCCCTTGGCGTAGGTGATGCCGTCGAAGTTGACCTCGACCGCCTGCATATCCGGGATGTCCGCGGCGATCGGGTGGGTCGACGGCAGCTGGTCCTGGCGCAGCGCCCACGCCTTCTCCACGTTGGCGAACGTGGTCCAGGCGTCCTTCCAGCGGGTGGCCTCGGCCTGGCAGTAGACGCTGGCGAAGGTCGCGAAGGACTCGTTCAGCCACAGGTCGTCCCACCAGCGCATGGTGACGAGGTCGCCGAACCACATGTGCGCCATCTCGTGCAGGATCGTCTCGGCACGGCGCTCGTAGTGGGCGTCGGTGACCCGGGAGCGGAAGACGTAGTCCTCCAGGAAGGTCACCGCACCCGCGTTCTCCATGGCGCCCGCGTTGAACTCCGGCACGAACAGCTGGTCGTACTTGCCGAACGGGTACCGCAGGCCAAACAGGCCGTGGTAGAAGTCGAAGCCCTGCTTGGTGACCTCCAGGATCGCGTCCGCGTCGAGGTGCTCGGCCAGGGACTTCCGGCAGTAGACGCCCAGCGGGATGCCGTCGTGCTCGTCGCGCACCACGTGGTACGGGCCGGCGATCAGCGCGGTGATGTAGGTGGACATCGGCTCGGTCGCCGGGAAGTGCCAGCGCGTCTTCGGACCGCCGGCGCTGTCCTCGACCACCTCGCGCGCGACGTCGGGCGCGCTGTTGGAAACCACCTCGAAGTCGGCGGGGGCGAGCACGGTCAGCTCGAACTTCGCCTTGAGGTCGGGCTGGTCGAAGCAGGTGTACATGCGGTGCGCGTCGGACGTCTCGAACTGCGTGTACAGGTAGACGCTCGCGTCGACCGGGTCGACGAACCGGTGCAGTCCCTCGCCCGTGCGCATGTAGGCGGCGTCGGCGACCACCCGCAGCTCGTTGGTGGCGGCCAGGTCGGGCAGCCTGATGCGCCCGTCCCGGACCACCGTCGCGGTGTCCAGTTCCCGCCCGTTGAGCACGACGGAACGCACCTGCGGGGCGACCAAGTCGATGAACGTTTCGGCACCCGGCTCAGAGCAGTCGAAGCGCACCACGGTGCCGGACCGGAAGGTCTCCTCGCCCGTCGTGAGGTCGAGCTCCACGTCATACGAGGCCACGTCGAGGATCCGAGCGCGCTCACGTGCCTCGTCGCGTGTCAGGTTGCCCGCCACGTTCACTCCCTTCACGGCCGCCGTCTTCGCCGGCCGGAGATGATGACCGCCCGCGTCGCGGATCCGCGTGCAGCGGGCCGTCCCTTGAGTTGTCGTCGTCCTAGATCCTGCCACGCCTGTCCCCGGAATGCGGAACCAGGAGTCGGGGTTGCGAGAGGGGAAAGGAGAATCGCGCGTCCGAGCGCGTGGGACGGGCGGGCACGTGGCCGAACTTTCACGGAGGAATACGGATGAGTACGGAACCGACGCCAGTGGACTTCTGGTTCGACCCTGTGTGCCCGTGGGCGTGGCTGGCGTCGCGGTGGCTGCTGGAAGTGGAGCGGATCCGCCCCGTGCGGGCCCGCTGGCACGTGATGAGCCTGTCGGTGCTCAACGAGGACAAGGAGGTCCCCGACGAGTACAGGCAGATGCTGGGCGACGCGTGGAGACCGGTCCGCCTCGCCATCGCGGCCGAACAGCGGTTCGGCAACGACGTCCTGGGCCCCCTCTACACGGCGCTGGGCACCCGCTTCCACCTCAAGAACGACCGGTCCGACGCGGCGATCAAGGACGCCCTGGCCGAGGTGGGGCTGCCCGAGGACCTGATGGGCGCCATGGACACCCCGGACTACGATGAGGCCGTCCGCCGGTCGCACCACGACGGTATGGACCGCGTGGGCCAGGAGGTCGGCACCCCGGTCATCTCGGTCGAGGGGATCTCGTTCTTCGGCCCCGTCGTGTCGCCCGCTCCCAAGGGCGAAGAAGCCGGGAAACTGTGGGACGGTGTCCTGCTGGTCGCGGGGACCGACGGCTTCTTCGAGCTCAAGCGCAGCCGGACGCGCGACCCCATCTTCGACTGACACGCGTCCATGCGGACCGATACCGGCCACCACGGAACCACCGAGGGGTGAGGCCCGTTCGTGGGACGGGGGGTGTCCGCCCGGCGCGGCGTCGGCGCCGCACACGGCGGGCGCCCGCGCCGACAGCGGCACCGCACAGCACGGAAGGCACGAAGGAAGACAATGAGCACACCCGAGGACGAGCGTCCGGTCGACCTGTTCGACGACGCCCTGGAGATCCTGCCCGACACCACCAGCGACGAGCGCGGTCCCGGGTGGGGCGAGTACGTCTCCGATACTGACGACGACACCGCCCGGCTGCTGGAGGACCGTCCCCCGCACTGGGGCTGAACGGCGCGGGTCATCTTCCGGGGCGGCACTGTGCCGCCGCCGGGATGACCCGCCCGTAATGGGGGAAGGTGGATCGCATGCGATCCCTGTACCTCAACGGCGCCTGGACCGGATCGGTCTCCTCCGAGGCCATCGACGTCGTCAATCCCGCGACGGAAGACGTCATCGCCACGGTCCCGGCCGGGCACCCCGACGATGTCGACCAGGCGGTGGCCGCGGCCACCGACGCCTTCGTCCCCTGGTCCGCGCTCCCCGTCATCGAGCGCCGCGCCCATCTGGCCCGCGCCCTGGACCTGCTCCGGGAGCGCGCTGACGACCTCGCCGCCCTTATCGTGACCGACCTGGGCGCCCCGCTCACGCTGGCCTCCCGGGTGCACACCCGAGTGCCGCTGGTGATGTTCGAGACCTTCCTCGACGTCGCCGGCGAGGTGGGCGAGCGCTACTTCACCGGGGAGAAGGTCGATACTTCGCTGGTCGTCCGCGAACCGGTCGGCGTGGTCGGCGCTATCACCCCGTGGAACTACCCCCTGCTCCAGGTCGTGCTCAAGGTGGTCCCCGCGCTGCTGGCCGGGAACACCGTCGTGCTCAAGCCGAGTGAGGTCGCCCCGCTCAGCGCCTCCTTCCTCGCCGAAGCCTTCGACGACTCCGGGCTGCCGCCCGGCGTGTTCAACCTCGTCTCCGGCGCCGGCCCGGTCGTCGGCGAGGCGATCGCCGCCCACCCCGCGATCGACATGGTCTCCTTCACCGGTTCCACCCGCGCCGGGAGGAGGGTGGGCGAGCTGGCCGCCGCGACCGTCAAGAAGGTCGCGCTGGAACTCGGTGGGAAGTCCCCCAACGTGATCCTGGCCGGTGCCGATCTGGGCGCCGCCGTCAAGCGGGGCGTCGCCGACGTCATGCGCAACAGTGGGCAGAGCTGCGACGCCCTGACCCGCATGCTCGTCCCGCGATCCCGCTACGACGAGGCGGTGGGGCTGGCGGCGGACGCCACCGCGAAGTACGTTCCGGGCGACCCCCTCGACGCGGGCACGCGCCTCGGCCCGCTGGTCTCCGCGGCGCAGCGCAAGCGCGTCCGGGACTACATCACAGTCGGCGTGGAGGAGGGAGCGCGGTTGGTCACCGGCGGGGCCGAGCCCCCGGAGGGCATCGAGCGCGGCTACTACGTGCGGCCGACGGTCTTCGCCGATGTCGGCAACGATATGCGGATCGCACGCGAGGAGATCTTCGGCCCCGTCCTCGCGCTGATCCCCTGCGAATCCGAGGAGGAGGCCGTGGAGATCGCCAACGACACCGACTACGGGCTCGCGGCCGCGGTCTGGGCCGCCGACACCGAGCACGGTCTGGCCGTCGCCCGGCGGCTGCGCGCCGGGCAGGTCGCGGTGAACGGAGGACGCTTCAACCCGCGCGCGCCCTTCGGCGGCTTCAAGCGGTCCGGCGTCGGACGCGAGTGGGGGCTCCACGGCCTTGATGAGTTCTGCGAGGTCAAAGCCATCCAGCTGTAGGCCGCCCGGCACGGCTGGGACTGGGGCGGGCCAAAGGAGGGTCATGTCCGCTTTGACCACGGCCTATGGCAAGATCTGGTAAGGAATGTCAGGTCCTTCAGCAGCCGAGGTAGCACATTGAGCAGCAAGCCCCAGGAGTCCAAGGCCAGCCCGCTGGGCAAGGACGTCAAGTTCATGGTCATCGCGAACATCACCGCGATCGGGTCGATGGCCCTGTTCGCGGCGATGGGGCTGAGCATCGCCCACGCGGCCACCGGCGTCGGCTTCTAGGAACCCGGCGACCGGCGAGCACGCCAGCGCCGAGGCCTCCGACCAACGGACTCCCAGTGCCCGCCTCCCGTTACCGGGAGGCGGGCACTGCGCGTTACGGCCATCGACAGCGCTCCCCGGCCGGCCGACGCCGGATGCGTCCCACTTCCGCGCGGCGATCACGGCGGCCGTCCTCGATTCGGCCCGTTTCGGTCGGCCAAACGCCGTGATCACCTCCAGCAAAGGGCAGGGACACCGCGTGTCCCTGCCGCTCTGCCCACCGCACCGGGGAGCGTGGCGGAGAGAATCCTTGACGTCGGCCCGGCCCCCTCCCGCGCGCACGTGTACCCCGCTGACCTGCCACACTGGTGCCGTGCGTGTATACCTTGGATCCGATCATGCAGGCTTCGAACTCAAAGAGCACCTGGTCTCCTGGCTGAAAGAGCGGGGACACGAAGTGGTGGACGCCGGGCCGGCCGTCTACGACGCGGTGGACGACTACCCGCCGTTCGTGCTGCGCGCTGCCGAGGGCGTCGCCGCCGACCCGGGCTCCCTCGGCATCGTCATCGGCGGCTCGGGCAACGGCGAGCAGATCGCCGCGAACAAGGTCAGGGGCGTCCGCGCCGCGCTGGCGTGGAGCGACGCCACCGCGACGCTGGCGCGCGAGCACAACGACGCCAACGTGATCAGCATTGGCGCCCGGATGCACTCGCAGGAGGAGGCCACCCGCCTCGTCGAGCTCTTCCTGGCCACGCCCTACAGCGGGGAAGAGCGCCACACCCGCCGTATCACCATGCTCTCCGAATACGAGCGGACCGGCGAGCTGCCACCGCTGCCGTAGCGCGACACGCCGCCGGTCGCCCGTGCGGCGCGCCCGGCCCTATGACGCCCCCGTCGTTCACCGCCGACGGCGCGACCGGCGCCGTCGGCGGCCGCGTTTGCGCGGTCTGGGCGGCGGGGGAACGCGCAGGGGATCGAACGCCGCGGGGGCGGGAGGACGGTCCGGCCCGGTCGCAGATTGCGGGGATCCGGCGGGCGGCTCGAAGGATCCGCGGCGCTGCCGGTGCGCGGGTCCCTCGTGCCCTCCGTCGCCCCCGACCGGGCCGGAGTCCGCGTGGTCCGGGAGGACCTCCGCCGGAGGCGGGTCGCGGTCCGGGCGCGGACGCGACACGTCCCGTGCCCGCATCGCCGCGGACAGGGTGACGTGCGTGCGCGCCATGTGCGGATCTCCCCGCTTCACGAGCTGGTTCGAAGGTTTCTTCCGGTCACGCTCCTGCCCGTGACGGTAATACGCGCCGACGCCGGTGAAAAGCCCCCGCAGGGCGCGGATACTAGAAGATCACCCCGCAGAACGGCTGCTCCGATCGGCTCAGCGCGGTGTCGAGGCGGTCGACGGCGCCCGGGGTCTCCTCGGTGAGGAGTCCGGCCGTGCGGTAGGCCCCCAGGGCGGTCCCGCCGAGGTAGGCGGCGCCGAGCCAGCTGACGTTCAGCCGGATGTCGGGTTCGGCGTCGGTCGCCGTACACCGGGCGGCCTCGGTGTCGGCCGTCAGCCGCCACCGCCCGGCGTTCCACGGTGCGGTGGTATCGCTCACCTCTAGGACGACGTCCACCGGCGCGGCGTAGCCGCGCTGCTCCAGGGCGGCGGCCACGTCGACCAACCGGATCCACAGTCCGTTGGTGAGCTGCCGGTGGATGCGCTGGGGGTCGGTCACCAGGTGCAGCAGCGGGTCGTCCGGCGCGACCAGCTCGGCTCTGACCGTTGACACCAGGTCCCGGGTGAGCGCGTACTCCCAGAGCAGGGCGTGAGCCGCCGGTGCCGTCGCGGTCAGTTCGGCGACGTCGAGCCGCCCGTCGGGCGTGCCGTGGTCGGTCCACCGGTTGGCAATGCGGTACAGGAGGTAGCCGAGCGGGCCCGCGTCGTCCTCGGCGATCGCGCACCGGTAGGCGCTGGCGCCGCCGCGCCGTTCGGGCTCGTCCGCTAGGACCACCTTCCACCAGCGCTCGTCGCGCTGGAAGTCGCCCACCCGATGCGTCGCGGCGGTTCGGTGCACGGTGGCCAGTTCCTTGGCGGCGTCTCCGGGGGTGGTCAGCCGCAGGCGCAGGGCGGGGTCGCGCGGGATGTCGCGGCGCAGGTTCACCTCGTGGGTGGGGACGGTGACCGCGTACGCCCGGGAAGCCGGTCCGTGGCCGAACCGCCCGTAGATCGCCCCCTCGCTGGCGAAGAGGGCGGCCACGTTCTCGCCGCGCTCCCGGATGTCGGCGAGCTGGCGGCGCATGAGCGCGGTGAGGACGCCGCGGCGGCGGTGGGTGGGCCACACCCCGACCGCGGAGAGCCCGGCGACCGGCCGCGGCCCGCCCGGCAGCGTCATCTCCAGCGAGTGGGCGATGCTGGTGCCGACCATCTGGGAGCCGTCGAAGGCGGCCAGGCTACGGTCGAATTCCATCAGGCCGCGGTAGAGCTCGCTCCTGGCTTCGGTGAGGTCACCGGCGAGCAGGGCCTCGCCGAGGATGCTGTGGAACGCCGGGAGTTCGTCGGGGGTGATGGCACGGACGCGCCAGTCCGACCCGGCCGAAGAATCAGAGGACGACGTGGAGTGGGACCCCTCAGGGCGGGAGTGCGACATGGTTCCTGTCCCTATCACCCGGAGCGATGGCCGGGCGAGCGAATTTCTCGGCGCGGTATCACCCTGGCCCCGCGCGGACCCGCCTCGCTGCGTTCGGCGCGATCACGCCGTAGATTGTGAACTGTCCGGAGCGAGGATTCATGATCGGCCGGGCCGACGATTTTCCAACGATTCGATGGCGGCCCCCGGAGGACGCCTGACGGCGGGGTCCTTCTCCGGCCATACTTGAACATGCGTAGTTCTGCCTGGAGATCCGGAGTGACATGCGGCGGGTATCGGACCGTCCACTCGACGGGGCCGCGGCGGGCCCGCCGCACGGTCGGTGCCCCCGCGCGGGTTCCCCGTCTTTTCGTGCGCCGGCGGTGACCATCCCCATGTCGGTCCGGCTGGCGCGCCAGGTTCGCTCGCTGTGGCAGCGCGCGGTCGCCTTTCTCCGGCGCAAGGTGCTGTTCCGCTACCGGCTGGTGCTCATCACCCTGGTGGCGCTCGCCGTCGGCATCGGGGTCGGCGCGGTCTGGGGGCCGCCCGGGTGGTTTCCCCCCAGCGCGGTGATCCTCACCGTGCTGGCCGGCGGACTCCTGCTCAAGCGCAAGAGTCTGGCGTTCCTCCTCGCCGTGGTCGCCGCGGTGCTGCTGTTCACCGGGTTCGCCCTGGACTTCGGGCACGTGGGGCCGGGCCTGCTGGTGACGATCGGCGTCACCGCGGTGGTGGCCTACCTGCTGTCGGGCGTGCGCGAGCGGCTGGGCATGCAGGGGCTCAGCGGCGAGAAGATGCTGTTGGAACTGCGCGACCGACTGCGCGACCAGGGACGGCTCCCCGACCTCCCGCAGGGGTGGGGCGCCACCGCCGTCCTCCGCCAGGCCGGCGGTTCCTCGTTCGGCGGTGACTTCGTCGTCTCCAGGCGCCACGGCGACCAGCTGGAGATCGCCGTGGTCGACGTGTCCGGCAAGGGTGTGGACGCGGGGACGCGCGCCCTGCTGCTCTCCGGCGCCTTCAGCGGCCTCCTCAGCGCCGTCCCCAGCAGCGAGTTCCTCACGCACTGCAACGATCACCTGACCCGCACCGCGCTCGGTGAGGGCTTCGTCACCGCCGTCCACCTCAGCCTCGACCTGGTCACCGGCGACTACCTCATCACCTCGGCCGGACACCCGCCCGCGGTCCACTTCGACCGCGGCACCGGTGCGTGGTCCGCCACCGAGGCCAAGGGGGTGGTCCTCGGCGTCATCCCGGGGATGACGTTCGCTCCCGTCGAGGGGCGGCTGCGGCCGGGAGGCGCCATCATGCTCTACACCGACGGCCTCATCGAAACCCCTGGTGAGGACCTCGACTCCGGGGTCGACCGCCTGCTGGGTGTGTCGAGCCGACTGGTGGCCGCCGGTTTCGGCACCGGCGCGGAAGAAGTTGTGGACACGCTCAGCGAGGGCAAGAACGACGACATCGCCCTCGTCGTGATCTGGCGGTCCTGACTCGCCTCACCCCACCGACACGCCATCGGCGCGTCCGATACGCGGTGGCGGAGGCACACCGTGTAGCCCGCTACAGGTAGGGTTTCGGTTGATCCCTGGGCTTCAACGAGCGTCCGCATGGCCTGAACGCTCGGCGACCGTGTGCCCACGGGGCCGGGTCCACACGGCGGTGCGCCGCATTCGGGTCTTTTTCCACACGCCCACCCCCCGTGCCCTGCGTCGCACGGACCCGCCGGTCCGGCCCGGGGCAGGGTCGCGTTATGACAAGGGGGTGCTCAGCATGGCTGACGATATCGGCGAAGACCTCATCGACATGATCGCCGAAAACGACCTGACCGGCATTCGACTCTGGTTGGCCGAGCATCCGCCCTACGAGATCGCCGACGAGCTGGAGCGGATGGACGCCCGCTACATGATCGTGCCGTTCCGACTGCTCGACAAGGACCGGGAACTGGAGGTCTTCGAGGAGCTCGACCCCGTCCACCAGCACGAGATCCTGGTCGGCCTGCGCGACTCCGCGTTCCACGAGCTGCTGGAGGAGATGGACCCCGACGACCGGGCGCGGCTCATCGGCGAGGCCCCGGCCAAGATCGCCACCCGGGCGCTGGCCGGACTCAGCCCGGCCGAACGCAAGATGACCGCGGCGCTTCTCGGCTACCCCGAGGAGTCGGTCGGCCGGTACATGACGCCGGAGACGGTGATCCTCCACCGCGACCTCACCGTGGGCCGCGCACTGGAGGTGGTCCGGGCCAAGGGCGCCGACGCCGAGACCATCTACATCCTGCCCGTGGTCGACGACGGCCGTCGGCTGGCCGGGATCGTGCAGCTCAGCGACCTCATCGTGAGCGACGACGAGAGCCTGCTCAAGGACATCGTGGACATCTTCGTGCCGCGGGTAAGCGCCACCGACCCCGCTGAAGGCGCCGCGCGCCTGATGCAGGAGGCTAACCTCGTCGCCATGCCGGTGGTCGACTCCGAGGAGCGCTTCGTCGGCCTGCTCACCTTCGACGACGCCCTGGAAGTGATCGAGGCCGCCGACTCCGAGGACATCGCCCGCCAGTCCGCGGCCAGCCCCGTCGCCGGACACTACGTGTCGGTCACGGTGCCCCGCCTGGCACGCTCCCGGGCGGTCTGGCTCCTGCTTCTCATCGTCGCCTCCACGCTCACCGTCTCCGTCCTGAGCCATTTCGAGGCGACCCTGGAAGAGGTGACCGCGCTGGCCCTGTTCATCCCCATGCTGACCGGCACCGGCGGCAACGTGGGCTCGCAGTCGGCGACCGCGATCGTGCGCGCCCTGGCCGTCGGTGAGGTCCGCGTCCGCGACCTGCCCGGGGTGGCCTGGAAAGAGTGCAGGGTCGGGTTCCTGCTCGGCTGCGCTCTCGCCCTCATCGCGATGACCGTCGGCTGGATGGTGGTCCCCGGCGGGGTCGCCGTCGCGGTGGCGCTGTCGGTCATTGCCGTGTGTACCTGGGCGGCGGTGATCGGCAGCACGATGCCGCTGCTGGCGGGCCGCTCCGGCGTGGACCCGGCCGTGGTCTCGGCGCCGCTGGTCACCACGCTCGTGGACGCCACCGGCCTGCTCATCTACTTCACCATGGCCCGGGTGATCCTGGGTATCTGACCCCCGGCCGGCCCCGCGCCGGGCCGCCCCCGTGGTTCGGGCGTCGGCGCGACGGGTATGGCCAGGACGGTGCCGAGAGCACCGATCCCGGACCGATGAGGGGTGGGAGCGTATGTCCGGTCTCAAAGACGCCATGGACAAGCTCAAGAAGGCGGCGAGCAAGAATCGCGACAAGGTCGATCGGGGGGTCGACGCCGCTGCCGAGGCCGCTAAGAAGAAGACCCAGGGCAAGTACGACGACCAGATCGACACGGCCGCCGAAAAGGGCAAGGACTTCATGGAGGACCAGACCCGCGACGACCGCGATCGCTGACGTCGCCGTGCCCGTGCCCCGGTTCCCGCGGACCGGGGCACACTGCTGTCCCCTGGGTTGTCCCGGCGGCGCCCGATTGCGCACGTTATGAACTGCGACGATACGGTGTGGAGCAGTCAATGGGCATTGCCCCCGATACAGGAGGTACGACCAGCGGTGTCCCCGTCAGGGAAGCCGTGCCAACTCGTGGTGTGCCGCGGGTGCTGCTGTGGCACAAAGAAGAAGCGTCCGGGCGTCGACCACAAGGGGCAGTTGGAGCGGCTGAGCGGGTTCGAGGACCACGAGGGGCGCCGGGTCCCGGTCCGGGTGAGTAAGTGCCTCGGAATCTGCTTCAAGGCCAACGTGGTGGTCGTACAGCCCTCGGCCCAGGGGCGTGCCGGAGGGGGCCGGCCGGTCTGGCTCGGTGAGTTCACCGAGGACCGGCTCATCGACGACCTCGACGACTGGATCTTCGAGGGCGGGCCCGGCATCGCGCCGCTGCCGGATTCCCTGGAACCCCACCTGACCTCCAAGAACGCGAAGAAGCCGAAGAAGGCGAAGCTGGGCAAGAAGGCCAAGAAGGCGGCGGCGGAAGCGGACGGGGCCACGCGGAAGGGCGCGGACGAGGCACGGCCCGGCGGTGAGAAGGGCAAGAAAAAGAAGAAGGCCAAGAAGGCCAAGAAGGCGGAAAAGTCCGCCAAGGCCGAGAAGAAGGCCAAGAACACGTAGCCGAGAGGCGTGGGACGGGCCGCGTGCCCAGTGGGTCCGTCCCACGCCGGTCCGGGGTGTCGCCGGAAGCGGGCGCGCGCCGTCAGTCGGCGGCGGCCGCGGCCTCCGGCCCGTTCCCGCCGCCCGAGGTCCCGACCTCCGTCGACAGCGGCTTCTCGATCAGGAAGAACGACAGCACGAAACCGACGACCGCCACCGGTAGGGCGTAGTAGAAGATCGGCGCCAGCGCCCCGGCAAACGCGTGCACGATGAACTCCCGCAGTTGGTCGGGAAGGCCCTGGAGCATGTCCGGTGTCATCGAGCTGATGCCGGCCTCACCGCCCTGCGTCGGCAGGTGACCGGTCGCCTGCGGGGGAAGTTCGGCCATCCGGTCGTTCAGCCGGCCGACGAAGATTGACCCGAAGACGGCGATGCCGAACGACGCGCCGATCTGCCGGAAGTAGTTGTTGGCCGACGTCGCCGTTCCCAGGTCCTGCGGCGGCGCGGTGTTCTGCACGATCAGTACGAGGTTCTGCAGCACCATGCCCACACCCAGGCCGAGCAGCAGCATGCCGCTCGCGTTGTACGCATACGGCGTGTCCGCGTCCATGCCGCCGAGCAGGATCAGGCCCACGATCACCACGCCCGTGCCAATGATCGGCCAGATCTTGTATTTACCGGTGCTCGCGATCCTCCGGCCGGTGCCGATGGTGGCGACCAGCATGCCGACGACCATGGGGATCATCAGCAGGCCGGAGACGGTCGCGCTGACGCCGTTCACCATCTGCAGGAACGTGGGCAGGTAGGACACCGTGGAGAACATCGCGATGCCGACGCTGACGCCGATCAGGGCGGTCAGGACGAAGTCGCGGTCGTTAAAGAGGCGCAGGGGGATGATCGGCTCGGCGGCGCGGCGCTCGGCGGCGACGAACAGCACCGCGGCGACCACGGCGCCGACGCCCAGACCGATGATCACCGGGCTGTTCCAGTCGTAGGTGCTCCCGCCCCAGCTGGTGAGCAGCACGACGCAGACGCTGGCCGCAGCGAGGAGCACCGTGCCCAGGTAGTCGAGTTTGGGCTTGGGACCGCCGCGGCGCGGCAGCTGGAGCACGGTGGAGGTGACGACGAGCGCCAGGGCGCCCAGCGGCAGGTTGATGTAGAAGATCCAGCGCCAGTCGAGCTGGTCGGTGAACAGCCCACCGAGCAGCGGTCCGGCGATGGAGGAGAACCCGAACACGCCGCCGATGGCGCCCATGTAGCGGCCGCGCTCCCGCGCGGAGACGACCTCGGCGATGATCGACTGGGCGCTGATCATCAGACCGCCGCCGCCGATGCCCTGCAGGGCGCGGAACAGGATGAGCTGGTTCATGTCCTGGGCCACGCCGCACAGCACCGAACCGATCAGGAACACGACGATGGCGAACTGGAAGACGACCTTGCGCCCGAACAGGTCGCCCGCCTTTCCGTAGATCGGCAGCCCGACCGTGGCGGCCAGCATGTAGGCGGTGATGACCCAGGACAGGTGGTCCAGCCCGTTGAGCTCACCCACGATGGTGGGCAGGGCGGTGGTGACGATGGTCTGGTCCAGGGCGCCGAGCAGCATCGTCAGCATGACGCCCAGGAAAACCCAGCGGATCTGCTTCTTGGTGAGCGGACCGGCGGACGCCTCGGCCGCGGCTGCGGACTGGTCGGGCGGCTGGTCGGCCGCGTGGGTCGATGTCATCGAAGTGGTGCTCGCTTCCCCAGTCGCCTTCCTTCGCCGAGGCCGTGCTGGCGCGTAAGGCAGGACCGGACATGTGTGGATACCGGTGCGTGGCCGCGCCGGTGGTCTGCGGGTGGGCGGGGTGGTGGTGGACGGGGGTCCTGTGGGGGGGACTGGGGACGGTCACCGCCACCCTTTCAATGTGCGTCCTCAGGGGTCTTCGCGGGCCAAGGCGCGCCGCAGCATGGCGAAGACCTCGTCGGACATTGCTCGGATGTTCTCCGGCCCCTCCTGGCCGGACCAGGTGGACCGTTTCATCGTGAAGCGGATCGCGGCCGCGGCCACGGTCGAGAGGAGCTGGGGCCGCAGATCATCCGGTTTGTCGCCGAGGCGTGCGGCGAGGGCCTCGGCCACGCTCTGCTCCATCTCGTGGAACGTGGCCATGACGCGGGGGATGAGCTGCGGTTCCAGCTCGATGAGGCGCTTGCGCTGCCGCAGGTCTTCGAGCAGGGGCAGGGCCTCCTGGTCGTCGAGGATCGGCGAGAGGAGGAAGACCTTGAGGTCCTCGACCAGGTCGCCGGTGGGTCCCCCCTCGACGAACACCCGCCGCGCCTCCTCTCCGGGGCTCGGCGGCCCGTCTCCGATGAGCGCGTCCTCCTTGCCAGCGAAGTAGTTGAAGAACGTCCGGGTCGAGACGTCGGCGGCTGCGGCGATGTCGTCCACGGTGACGTGCTCCAAGCCGCGCTCGATCGCCAGCTGGACCGCCGCGCGCTGTAGCGCACGGCGGGTCGCGCGCTTCTTGCGCTCGCGGAGCCCCACCGCCCTCACCTCCATCGTCTGGAACGATATTTTTGCACTAAATGCAAATTTTCCAAAGGCGCATTGACGCGTGATCTGCATCTCGCTGGCGACCGCGGCCCGTCCCCACGGCTCGACCCGGCACCGGGAGAGACGAGCGGACCGGCGGGACCGCGCCGACAGGGATCGGCCGATCGCGGCCACGAGGAGGGCGGCCCGGAGGAGGGCCGCCCGTCGCCCTCAGGTTCGGGTCTTCTCCTGGGAGGCGAACTGGGTGCGGTACAGGGCCGTGTACAGGCCGCCCTGGCCCAGCAGCTGCTCATGCGTGCCGCGCTCCAGGATCCGGCCGTCTTCGAGCACCAGGATCTGGTCGGCCTCGCGGACCGTCGCGAGGCGGTGCGCGATCACCAGCGAGGTTCGGCCGGCCAGCGCGGTCCGTAGCGCCTCCTGCACCGCCGCTTCGGACTCGGAGTCCAAGTGCGCGGTGGCCTCGTCCAGTACCACCACCGACGGGGCCTTCAGCAGCAGCCGGGCGATGGCCAGGCGCTGCTTCTCGCCGCCCGAGAGCCGGTACCCGCGGTCGCCCACCATCGTGTCGAGCCCGTCGGGCAGCGTCTCCAGCAGCCGCCCGAGCTGAGCCGCGCGCATCGCCTCGATGAGCTCCTCAACAGTGGCCTCCGGGCGCGCGTAGCGCAGGTTGCTGCCCACGGTGTCGTGGAAGAGCTGGGCGTCCTGGGTGACGACGCCGACGGCCTCGCGCAGCGACCGCTTACTGGCCTCGCGCAGGTCCACCCCGCCGATGCGCACCGCGCCCTGCGTCGGGTCGTACAACCGCGCGACCAGGTGGGTCAGGGTGGTCTTGCCGGCGCCCGACGGCCCCACCAGCGCGACCAGCTGCCCCGGTTCGGCGGTGAAGGAGACGTCGCTGAGCACCTGCGTGTCCTCCAGGGTCTCGGTCCGCGGCGTGAGCTCCAGCGACGCCAGGGAGGACTCGTCGGCCCCCGGGTAGCGGAACGACACCCCCTCGAACTGCACCGACAGCCGCCCCTGTGGCAGGTCGACGGCGTTGGGGTGCTCCTCGATCATCGGCTTGAGGTCGAGGATCTCGAAGACCCGGTCGAAGCTGACCAGCGCGGTCATGATGTCCACGTGCACGTTCGACAGGGCCGTGACTGGGGCGTAGAGGCGCGCGAGCAGCGTGGTCAGGGCCACCAGCGTGCCCAGCTCGAACGCACCGTCGATGACCAGGTTCCCGCCGACCCCGTAGACCACGGCCGTGGCCAGCGCGGTGATCAGTCCGAGCAGGGTGAACAGCAGACCGACGAACACCGCCTGGGTGACCCCGATGTCGCGCACCCGCCCCGCCCGTTCGGCGAATCCGGCGGACTCCTCCTCGGGGCGGCCGTAGAGCTTGACCAGCATCGCGCCGCCGACATTGAAGCGCTCGGTCATCAGCGAGCTCATCTCGGCGTTCATGTTCATACCGTCCCGCGAGATGCCGGCGACCCGGCGGCCGATGAGCTTGGCCGGCAGCACGAACACCGGGATGAGCAGCAGCGCGAGCAGCGTGATCCGCCAGGAGAGCAGCATCATCGTGGTGACCACGGCGACCGTGCTGATCAGGTTGGACACCACCGATTGCAGGACCGAGGTGATGGCGCGCTGCGCGCCCACCACATCGGTGTTCAGCCGACTGATCAGCGACCCGGTCTGGGTGCGGGTGAAAAACGCCATCGGCATCCGCTGCACGTGCGTGAAGACCTGCGTGCGCAGCAGGTAGATGACGCCCTCGCCGATGCGCGACGACAGCCAGCGCGACGTCAGGCTCAGCGCCGCCTCCAGCAGGGCCAGCCCGGCGACGGCCAGGGCCAGCCAGGTGACGAGGTCTGAGTCCCCGTGGGCGACACCGTGGTCGATGATGGCCTTGAGCAGCAGCGGGTTGGCGACCACGATGGCCGCGCTCACCGACGTTGTGACGAGGAAGAACAGGATGGTTCGCCAGTGCGGGCGGGTGTAGGAGATGATCCGGCGGACGATGCCCGCGGGCAGCCGGGTCCGCGCGGCGCTGCCGTCGTTGACCAGGGTCCGGTACAGAGGCGGGCCACCCATCATCATCCGTGCTTCTCCACCTTCCGTCTGCGCGGCCCGTCGACAGCGTGGCCGCTCCGGGTCGGGGCGGGTTTTGCCCCCGCGCGCGACCACCCCTGTCCGCTCCCGCACCCGCACCGGGATTCTCACGCGGCGGGGATGCAGAAGTCCTCACTTCTCAGGACGTATCCACCGCATCCGGCCTAACACCAGCGGACCCCTGCTGCTTCCCTCGCGTCGGTGCGGCGGATCGCTCGACAGCGCGTTACAGCGAGCGCGCCAGGCGGCCGAGCGCGGCCGTTGTCGACCGTCCCGGGGTCAGGGGGAGCTCCCACGCCTCGGCACCCAGGGCCGCTGCTCCGCGCCGCTTGGCCTCGGTATAGGTGTCGCCCGCGGTGAACGCCAGGGCGGCGGGGTCAAGCGGGCGCAGCAGCTCCGCGTAGGTTTCCCAGTCGGCGGTCTCGGGCGG
This sequence comes from Nocardiopsis rhodophaea, assembly GCF_039530945.1. Classification (NCBI taxonomy): domain Bacteria; kingdom Bacillati; phylum Actinomycetota; class Actinomycetes; order Streptosporangiales; family Nocardiopsidaceae; genus Nocardiopsis; species Nocardiopsis rhodophaea. The sequence goes on along the minus strand of NZ_BAAAPC010000006.1, from coordinate 223,058 downwards.
GCCGGAGATGATGAACACACCGTCGACACACGCGAGGGCGTCGAGCATCTCCGCGCGCTCGACATCGGGGTTCACCGGGCGTCCCGGTCCCTTCCACGCCCGCACGCGCTCATCGTCCTCGACGCCCACCACCAGGGGCAGGCCGCGGTCGCGGATGGCCGAAAGAAAACGCACGTGCCCGACATGGAGGACATCGAAGACACCGGTCGCCACGGCGGGCGACACCTCGGCGACGGGATCGGAGAACCACCGCGACACCAGTCCGGGCACACGTGCGAACAGCGGATCGGAACTCGTCATCGACTCAACTTTCGCAACCGGCGCGAACGACCTTCTGGGCCGCCGTGCCGACGGCGCCCGCATCGACAACGTACCCCGCGCCCCCGAATATTCCGCGGAAAGCCCCCCGTGTAAGGGCCGCGAAACGCGTCAGGGCCAGGCAACCGGAACGCTCCGGCTCGCCTGGCCCTGGGCCACGTGGAGCGGGCGACGGGAATCGAACCCGCACGACCAGCTTGGAAGGCTGGAGTTCTACCATTGAACTACGCCCGCATGGCGTCAGCTCGTCAGAGTTTCCTCTAGACTCGTGGAGCCGACGGGGACAACATTACCGTCTCCGTGGGGCTGCTTGTACACATTCGATGGGTACGGGCACGAGTCAACGGGGTGTAGCGCAGCTTGGTTAGCGCGCATGCTTTGGGAGCATGAGGCCGCGGGTTCGAATCCCGCCACCCCGACGAAAAGCGGCTCATGGCACATCGGACGCGTCCGTCCGGCTGCCGTCAGCGCCGGCGCGCCTGCCCTAGACTTGGCGTGAGCAGCGATAAGAACCGCGAACAAGACCCCGCCTCTCGGCAGGTCCCACTGCTCGCCTTCGCAGCCCACGGTCGTCGGCGTATGCCGTACCGTGGCCGGAAGGCATTATGTGGAGTCCGCTCCCCGTCCGCACGGGGATGGTCCCAGTGGCCGCACGACAGCGTGCCTGTTCGAGCCGGGTCGTCCCGGAAAACAAGCCGGAAATCTAGGAGTACCGCCCCGTGAAGACCGATGTCGAGGAGCTCAGCCCGACCCGGGTCAAGCTGACCGTCGAGGTTCCCTTCGAGGAACTCGAGCATGCCTTCGACGAGACTTACAAGTCGCTCGCTAAGCAGGTCCGGATCAAGGGCTTCCGCCCGGGGAAGGCGCCCGCCCGGCTGATCGACCGCTACGTCGGGCGCGGAGCGGTGATCAGCGAAGCGGTGAACCACGCCGTTCCCGAGCTCTACAACGAGGCCATCCAGAAGGAGGAGATCTTCGCGCTCGGCCAGCCCGAGGTGGAGGTCACCAAGCTGGAGGACAACGAGGAGATCGCCTTCACCGCCGAGGTCGACGTCCGGCCGAAGTTCGAGGTGACCGACTACGAGGGCATCGAGGTCACCGTCGACGACGCCACGGTCACCGACGAGCAGGTCGAAGACCAGCTGGCGAACCTGCGGGAGCGCTTCTCCACCCTCGTCGGTGTGGACCGCCCGGCCGAGGTCGGCGACCACGTCTCCATCGACCTGTCCGCCGCCATCGACGGTGAGAAGCTGGACGACGTCCAGGCCAGCGGCCTGTCCTACGAGGTCGGCACCAACACCATGCTGGACGGCCTCGACGACGCCATCCAGGGCCTGTCCGAGGGCGAGTCCACGACCTTCGCGACCAAGCTGGTCGGCGGAGAGTACGAGGGCAAGGACGCCGAGGTCACCGTCACGGTGCACAGCATCAAGGTGAAGGAGCTCCCCGAGCTCGACGACGAGTTCGCCCAGCTGGCGAGCGAGTTCGACACCATCCAGGAGCTGCGCGACGACGTCCGCAACCGCCTGGAGCAGAACCGCCGCCTGCAGCAGCTCTCCCAGGGCCGCGACCGCGCGCTGGAGAAGCTGGTCGACTCGATCGATATCCCGCTGCCCGACGCCGTCATCGAGGACGAGGTCAAGCGCCGCCGCGAGAGCCTGGAGGCGCAGCTCCAGCAGAGCGGCCTGACCAAGGAGTCCTACCTTGAGTCCCAGGAGCAGAGCGAGGAGGAGTTCGAGGAGGAGCTGACCAAGGGCGCCACCTCCGCGGTGAAGGCCGGGTTCATCCTCGACCAGCTCGCGCTGCAGGAGGAGCTCTCCGCCGACAACAACGAGCTGAGCCAGTACGTGGTGGAGCAGGCCCAGCGCATGGGCGTCTCCCCGGACCAGCTGGCCCAGCACCTGGTGGAGTCCAACCAGATCCGCGTCGCCTACACCGAGGTGGTCCGCGCCAAGGCCATGGACCTGGTCCTGGAGAAGGCCAAGATCACCGACGAGTCCGGCAACGTGGTCGAGCAGGAGACCGAGGCCGACGAGGCTGAGGAATCCGAGGAGGCCGCCGCGGACTCCGCTGAGGCCGAGGCCCCCGCGGCCGACGCCGAGAAGAAGGACGCGGAGTAGACCACAGCGCAGGCCGTCATCGCCTGATCTGGCGGCGACGGGGCGGCCACCGGCCGCTTCCCGCGCCGGCAGCCATGGGCGAGCCCCGCTCCCACCCCGTGAGGGGCGGGAGCGGGGCTCGTTCGCTTAGGGCCGCAAAGCCCAGGTGGCGGGGATGAGACCTGCGCTCAAAGCGAACAGGAAAGCGATCCGTGCGAGCACGCGTCCGAACCGCGTTAGTGTCGCAAGCGTCGCAACCGTTTCGAATCCGGAGCAGGTGACGAGAGTGCCGCCGACCTTCAATGAGTCCATGCGAATCGACGCCCGTACGCCCGAGTCGCCGCTTCCCCCGATGTTCGAGCAGACGTCCCAGCGCCTGCTGCGTGAGCGCATCATCTTCCTCGGCCAGCAGGTCGACGACGAGATCGCGAACCGCATCGTGGGTGAGCTGCTACTGCTGTCCGCCGAGGACCGGCAGAGGGACATCACGCTTTACATCAATTCACCTGGTGGTTCGGTTTACGCCGGCATGGCCATTTACGACGTCATGCAGTACATCCCCAACGACGTCCGCACCGTGGGCATGGGGATGGCCGCCTCGATGGGCCAGATGCTGCTCTGCGCAGGTACCGCCGGCAAGCGCTACGCGCTGCCGCACACCCGCGTCATGATGCACCAGCCGTCCGGGGGTATCGGGGGTACCGCCTCCGACATCCGGATTCTGGCCGATCAGCTTCTTTACATCAAGAAGATGTTCCTGGAGCGCATCTCGCTGCACACCGGGCAGACCCAGGAGCAGATCGAGAAGGACGCTGACCGCGACCGCTGGTTCACCGCCCAGGAGGCCAAGGAGTACGGCTTCATCGACGAGGTGCTCGAAGGCACCCTCGACGTGACCGGTATACAGGGCCGTTGATCGGTGAGTCCAGTCGGCATGGATAGGCGTTTTTGGGAAGGCCCGAACATGAGCGAGTACAACCTCAGCCCGGCCGGCGGTATGGCGCCGGCGGGTCCGCAGAGCCGCTACGTGCTGCCGTCGTACGTTGAGCGCACGTCGTACGGCGTCAAGGAGATGAATCCGTACAACAAACTCTTCGAGGAGCGGATCATCTTCGTCGGGGTGCAGATCGACGACACCTCGGCCAACGACATCATGGCGCAGCTGCTCACCCTTGAGCAGATCGACGGCGAGCGCGACATCCAGATGTACATCAACTCGCCGGGCGGGTCGTTCACGGCGCTGATGGCCATCTACGACACCATGCAGTTCGTCCGCCCCGATGTGCAGACGGTGTGCATCGGCCAGGCCGCCTCGGCCGCGGCCGTGCTGCTCGCCGGCGGCACCAAGGGCAAGCGGGGCTGCCTGCCCAACGCGCGGATCCTGATCCACCAGCCCGCGACCGAGGGCACGTTCGGCCCGGCCAGCGACATCGAGATCCAGGCCAACGAGATCATGCGGATCCGCGAGCAGCTGGAGAACACGCTGGCCAAGCACACCGACCGCACGCAGGAGCAGATCTCCCGCGACATCGAGCGGGACAAGATCCTCACCGCGGAGGACGCCAAGGAGTACGGGATCGTCGACTTCGTGCTCCCGTACCGCAAGACCTCCCTGAAGTAGGGTCGACCCACGGGCGTTGAACGTCGACGTGGACCGGTGAATCCGACACTGGTCGGGCACCGTGTGGTGAAGCCGGTCCACTTCTTCGCCTAGTCTCGACAAGAGCGACGCACAGATCGTCCTGACCATCACTCCGCCGGGAGCGCATATCCTGCAAAAGCGGTAGCTTGCTTTTACTACAGGGCACGCCATCCGCGTGGGATGCGCCGGGAGCGCGGGACGCGTTCCCCCGTATTGCGGGCGGGGACGATGGCGGGGCGGCCTACGTTTTAAGGAGAAGCTGGGTGGCACGCATCGGCGACGGTGGAGACCTGCTGAAGTGCTCGTTCTGTGGCAAGAGCCAGAAGCAGGTGAAGAAGCTCATTGCCGGCCCCGGCGTCTACATCTGCGATGAATGCATTGATCTGTGCAATGAGATCATCGAAGAGGAACTCGCCGACGCCACCGAGCTCACCTGGGACAGCCTTCCCAAGCCGCGGGAGATCTACGAGTTCCTCGACTCGTATGTCATCGGCCAGGAACAGGCGAAGAAGGCGCTGTCGGTCGCGGTTTACAACCATTACAAACGCGTCCGCTCCGAGGGCGACCGCCCCCGCGACGAGGATGTGGAGATCGCCAAGTCCAACATCCTGCTCCTGGGCCCCACCGGCTCCGGCAAGACACTGCTGGCCCAAACCCTGGCTAAGATCCTCAACGTCCCCTTCGCCATCGCCGACGCCACCGCCCTCACCGAGGCCGGGTACGTCGGCGAGGACGTCGAGAACATCCTCCTCAAGCTGATCCAGGCGGCCGACTACGACGTCAAGAAGGCCGAGACCGGGATCATCTACATCGACGAGGTCGACAAGGTCGCCCGCAAGAGCGAGAACCCGTCGATCACCCGCGACGTCTCCGGCGAGGGCGTGCAGCAGGCGCTACTGAAGATCCTTGAGGGCACCACCGCCAGCGTCCCGCCGCAGGGCGGGCGCAAGCACCCGCACCAGGAGTTCATCCAGATCGACACCACGAACGTGCTCTTCATCTGCGGTGGTGCGTTCGCCGGTCTGGAGAAGATCATCGAGTCGCGGGTCGGGCGCCAGGGCATGGGCTTCAATGCCGTGATCCGGCCCAAGATCGAGCAGTCCGAGGACCAGTTCTCCGAGGTCATGCCCGAGGATCTGCTGAAGTTCGGGATGATCCCGGAGTTCGTGGGGCGCCTGCCGGTCATCACCAGCGTGCACAACCTCGACCGCGCCGCGCTCATCCGCATCCTCACCGAGCCGCGCAACGCCCTGGTCAAGCAGTACCAGCGGCTGTTCGAGCTGGACAACGTCGAGCTGGAGTTCAGCGACGACGCCCTGGACGCCATCGCCGAGCAGGGCATCATCCGCGGTACCGGCGCTCGCGGCCTGCGGGCCATCATCGAGGAGGTTCTGCTCTCGGTGATGTACGAGGTGCCCAGCCGCGAGGATGTCGGCCAGGTGATCATCACCCGCGAGGCCGTGCTGGAGCACGTGAATCCCACCATCGTCCCCCGCGCCGAGGCCGGGCCGGAGCGCGAGGAGAAAAGCGCCTAGGGCGTCCCCGCGCCCCGACCCTGTACGTACCAACGGCCGCCGGTTCCGCCGACGGCCGTCAGTGTGTTCCGGGGAGGGCGGGGAGAGCCGACGCTATCGGACAGCTTCGCGCATCCGCTTGATCTCGGCGTTCTGTTCGGCGATGACGTCGCCGGCGAACTTCAGTACGGCCGTGTTCTTGCCGTCGATGCTGATGTCCTCGGCCATGTCGATGCCGCCCTGGTGGTGGGCGATCATCAGCTCGGTGAACAACGCGTCGAACTCCGTGCCCGTGGCCCTGCCCAGGTCGTCCATCTGCTTCTGGGTGGCCATGCCGGGCATCTGGGAGTGGTCGAGGTTCGTGGGGCAGGTGACGTCGCCCCCGTGGTGGGACCCGCCGCCGTTCTGCCCGTCCTCGTCGTCGTTGTTGAGACCGCAGTAGTTGTGGTGGTTGGGGTTCTCGCGGGCGGGGGCGTAGACGTGCTCCTCCAACCACCCCTCCATGAACTCGATCTCCGCGGCCTGGGCGGCGGCGATGCGGTCGGCGATCTTCGTGATCGCCTCGCCCTCGGCCCGCTCCTCGGCCAGGTCGGACATCTCCAGGGCCTGGCCGTGGTGTTCGATCATCTGCCGCATGAAGTCAACGTCGGCCTCGTTGTGTCCGGTCTCCTTGGCGGCGTTCGCCAGGCGCTCCGCAGAGGCGGGGGTGGGCGAATCGCCGGGGGCGCCGGGGTCCAGGGCGGGCGGGCCGTCCGCGGCGTCCTGACCGGATCCGGAGCAGGCCGTCGCTCCCGCGAGCACCAGGGCGGCTCCCGCCGCCAGCATCCAACGCCGCACAGACGGCTCCTTCCGGTTCGGGCCGGATCACGCGCGGCCCTGATCGATGTCGAGCAACCTTGCGCGGCCGCACCGGCCGTCCCGGGAGTTTCTACTCGTCCGATGCGTGATTTGTCCAGTATCCCGGTGGTTCGCCCCAGGTAACGGTTGTGTGATCGTTCTCCGGGTGATGGGTAGCAAATTGTCCAGACTTGGTCGGAGGATGCGGCAACTCTGTACAACAAGCCGGAGGATTATGTAGTTTTCTCATATTTCGGCGTGCATCGGAATAAAAGGAGTCCAGATGCTCATATCCCCCACGCCATCCACGAGAAGGGGCGCACGGTCACACACCAGACGCACCCTTCTCACCTTCGCCGGAGCCGCGTCCCTGGTCCTGGGGGCGGCGGCCGCCCCCGCCGCGGCCCTCGACAGCCCGGGCGCTGACGACGTCGAGACCAGCGACAACGTCACCCACGTGGCGAACTTCCCCAAGCCGTCCCCGGTGGACAACACCAACTCCGACCTCGCGTTCACCGGCGATTACGCGATCTCTGGAAACTACGACGGCTTCGTCATCTACGACATCTCCACCCCCGAGTCCCCGAAGATCGTCAGCACCGTGCTCTGCGAGGGCGGCCAGGGCGACGTCACCGTCAGCGGCGACCTGCTGTATTTCTCCGTCGACTACCCGCGGACGGGCGAGGAGTGCGGCGCGGCGCAGAGCTCCCCGGCGGACCCGAACGCCTTCGAAGGCATGCGGATATTCGACATTTCTGACAAGTCGGCGCCGAAGTACGTCTCCGCCGTGCGGACCGACTGCGGCTCACACACCAACACGCTGGTGCCGGGCAAGGACGGCACCACCGACTACATTTACGTGTCCTCCTACGCGCCCTCCGACCGGTACCCGAACTGCCAGAGGCCGCACGACAAGATCACGATTATCGAGGTCGACAAGGACGACCCAGCCTCGGCGGCGATCGTGAACGAGCCGGTGCTCTTCCCGGACGGCGGCAACCACGACCAGCCCGGCCTACTGCGGCCGACCGAGGGCTGCCACGACCTCACCAGCTACCCGTCGAAGGACATCGCCGCTGGTGCCTGCATGGGCGACGGCATCCTCATGGACATCAGCGACCCGGTGAACCCCGTGGTGACCGAACGCGTGCGGGACGGCAACTTCGCGTTCTGGCACTCGGCGACCTTCACCAACGACGCCAGGACCGTCCTGTTCCACGACGAGCTCGGCGGCGGAGGTGCGGCCACCTGCAACGAGCGCATCGGCCCCAACCGCGGCGCCGACGCGATCTACTCCCTTAATGGCGGCGAACTCGACTTCGAGGGCTACTACAAGATTCCGCGCCACCAGACCGACACCGAGAACTGCGTGGCGCACAACGGCTCCCTGATCCCCGTTCCGGGCCAGAACTTCTTCGTGCAGGCCTGGTACCAAGGCGGCGTCTCCCTCATCGACTTCAATAACCCGAGCGCCCCCAAGGAGATCGGCTACTTCGACCGCGGTCCGATCAACGAGAACAGGATCACGAGCGGCGGCAGCTGGTCGGCGTACTACTACAACGGCTACATCTACTCCAACGAGATCGCCCGAGGCTTCGACGTCCTCAAGGTCGACGACCGGCGGCTCAAGCCGGCCGAGAAGGTCACCTACGAGGAGTTCAACCCGCAGAGCCAGCCGCGCTACAAGCCCAGCCGCTAGAGGGCCCGGAGCAGACCGCGCGCGGATACCTGGTCAGCCCACGAGACCGCTGACAGGTCGGTGGCCCGCGATCCCTCGGGGGTCGCGGGCCACCGTGTGCCCGGGTGCCGGCTCGCCGCCCGCCCGCTTTATTCGGGCGCTGCCGCGGACGGAGCACTCAGGCCGAGAACAACCGGTCGGTCTCGGCGTCGATGACCTCCAGAACGCGGCCGGTGAAATACACCGTGCCCAGGACCAGCACGTAGGCGCCCATGGCGGTGATGTCGGCCGGGGCCAGTGTTTCGGCCTCGATGACGTTCCACGCGGCCGGACGAGCGTGCTCGAAGCGCAGGTGTTCCTCGGGCAGCCGAGCGAACGTCACGGGGATGGAACCGAGCTCGGCGATGGCGCCGTCGACATCCTTGTGGTCGGGGAAGCAGATCAGCGCGTGGTCGACACGCGGCCACACCCGCCGTGCGTGCTCCAGCGCCGCCTGGATACCGGCACGGTTGATCGCCGAGTCGATGAGCAGCTCAGTGCCGCCGAGCGTGTGCCGGGACAGTCGCGCGGGCAGCCGCAGCGTGGACAGCACCTGGTTCACCCGTTCGGGGCGGGCCGGTTCCCGCCCCAGGACCGCCAGCATCCGCTGCGCGGCCGCACAGCCCAGCTCCGCCGACGCCGCCGACAGACCGGGCGGGAGCACCTCCGGCGACGGTCCCGCACCCGACCCGGGGTACACCACGTCGGGCCGCACCCGACCCGACGTCACCTCGGCCACGGCGTGATCCACCACCTTGGCCACCTCCTCGGTCTGCGCCAGCCGGACGAACCCCTCGGTCCGCTCTCCGGCGACGAGCGCCTTCTCCCGGGCGATCTCGGCCACGGTGTCCCCCAGCAGGCCGACGTGTTCGGCGAACACCTTGGCCATCGCCACCACCAGCGGCTCCAGGAGCCGCAGCTCGTCCCGGTGCCCGCCAATCCCCGCCTCGACGACGCAGACGTCGGCGCCGCGGCGCTCCGCCTCCAACAGGCCCGCGGTCATGAACAGCGCGTTGGGGGAGAGGTAGCCGTCCTCCGACGGCGGCCCCAGACGCTCCCGGGCCGTCTCGATGCGCTGGGCAACGGCGTCCAGCGCCGCCTCGTCGATCGCCACCCCGTTGAACCGGACGCGTTCCCGGTGACTGCGGAAACTCGGGCCCGTGACCGTTACCACGTTCAGCCCCGCGGCCGCCAGGCAGGCCGACGCGTAGGTGGCGGTGGTCCCCTTCCCCTTGGACCCCACGACCCCCAGCACGGGGGGTCCGGAGACATCCAGCTCACGCCGCAGGTCCAGGGCGCGGGACAGGCTGCGGTGGTAGCCCTGGCGCTTGAGGCGCCATTCGGCGAAGAAGGTCTCGAAGCTCGGCATGCCCCTAGTAGTACAACACCGCGGCGCTCCCCCCGACACACGTTCGACCAGCGCCGACCGGCGCGGCGGTGCGCTTTGGCGTGCGTGTCCGGCCGTGCGAATGAGTAGGCTGAAGGGCGTGCAGACCCCGACCCATCTTCCGTCGTGAGTAGCAAGAGCGCCCACGAGCGCTACACCCAGGTCATGGCCGAGATCACCGCTCGGCGCGTCGAGACCGACATCGAGCCGTCGACCGACCGCATACGGGCCCTTCTCGACCTGCTCGGCGAGCCGCAGCGCGCCTATCGCAGCATCCACCTGACGGGGACGAACGGCAAGACGTCCACCGCGCGGATGATCGACGCGCTCCTGCGCGAGCGTCAGCTGCGCGTCGGCCGCTACACCAGCCCGCACCTGCGGACCATGCGCGAGCGGATCGTCATCGACGGCGAGCCCATCTCCGAAGAGTTGTTCGTCGCCGCCTACGACGACATCCGGCCGTACGTCGAGATGATCGACGCCGACTCCGACGTGCCGCTGTCGTTCTTCGAGGTGCTCACCGCCATGGCCTACGCCGTGTTCGCGGACACCCCGGTGGACGTGGCCGTCGTCGAGGTCGGCATGGGCGGCAGCTGGGACGCCACCAACGTGATCGACGCCGACGTCGCCGTCGTCACCCCCATCGCCATCGACCACACCGAGTTCCTCCCCGACACCGTCGAGGGCATCGCCGAGGAGAAGGCCGGGATCATCAAGCCCGGCTCGGTCGCGGTCCTGGCCCAGCAGCAGCTGCCGGCCGCGGAGGTGCTGCTGCGGCACGCCGCGGAGACCGGGGCCCAGGTGGCCCGGGAGGGGATGGAGTTCGGCGTCGTACAGCGCGAGGTGGCGGTGGGTGGCCAGCAGCTCTCGGTGAAGGGTCTGCGGGGCGGCTACGAGGGGATCTTCCTGCCGTTGTTCGGCGCCTACCAGGCCGGGAACGCGGCCGTGGCCATCGCGGCCGTCGAGGCGTTCGCCGCGCCGGCCGAGGGCGACGAGCGGCTTGACCCGGAGCTTGTGACCACCGCTCTGTCCGGGGTGGAGTCCCCGGGCCGCCTGGAGGTCGTGCGTACCAGCCCCACCGTGCTGGTGGACGCCGCGCACAACCCGGCGGGGATGGCGGCGTCAGCGGAGACGCTGCGGGAGGCCTTCGGGTTCACCCGCCTGGTGGGGGTCGTCGCGATCATGGAGGACAAGGATGTCGAGGGCATCCTGGAGCCGCTCGAACCACTGCTCACCGAGGTTGTGGTCACCCGAAACTCTTCTCCGCGCAGCCTTAGCCCCGAAGGGCTGCGGAGTGTCGCGGAGCCGATCTTCGGAGCCGAGCGGGTGCACGTGGCCCAGCGGCTCGACGACGCCATCGACATGGGCGTCACCCTGACCGAGGAGACGGGTGAGTTCGGCGGCACGGGTGTCCTGATCAGCGGGTCGGTCGTGACCGCCGGGGACGCTCTCCACCTCATCAAGGGGGAGCGGTAGCCATGCGGACGATCTGCGCGGTTGTGCTCGCATTCGAGGTTATCGTCATCGGCCTGGCCATCCCGGTGGCCATCCAGGTCGGCGGGTACTCCCCGGCAGTGGCCGGCGGTGTGTGGGGCGGACTGGCCGCCGCCGCGCTGGTACTCGCCGCGCTACAGCGGTTCCGCTGGGGCTTCTACGCCGCCTGCGTACTCCAGGCGGCCTTTCTGGCCAGCGGTTTTCTCGTTCCGGGTCTGGCCGTGCTGGGTGTGATCTTCGTGGGACTGTGGATCGCCGGCGTACTGCTCGGCCGGCGTACCGACGCGAACGCGATCGAGCGAGCGTAGGCGTCGGCACCGCGTGCCGGAGGCTGTTGTGTGTCGGCGGTGGAGTGAGTGAGGAGTGTGAGCGCGGGGGAGGTGCCTGCGCGAACGCGATCGAGCGAGCGTAGGCGTCGGCACCGCGTGCCGGAGGCTGTTGTGTGTCGGCGGTGGAGTGAGTGAGGAGTGTGAGCGCGGGGGAGGTGCCCCCGTCTTCCGAATCCCTTGCGTACTCACCCGTTCCGCCTCGGAATGGGTTGGTAAGGCGATAGGGTTACGGATGGCCGGGTCGGCGGTCGTCGCAGCTCTTTTCCCTATTTCGGGCGCGCGGTGTCCTCCTGCCGAGTCCCCGCCGATCATCAGCTAGCAGCCGAGGAGAGAAGTACCGTGGAGCGCACCCTTGTCCTGATCAAACCCGATGGCGTTCGCCGCAACATCATCGGGGAGGTCATCAGCCGCATCGAGCGCCGTGGCCTCAAGATCATCGCGATGGACCTGCGCACGCTGACGCCCGATGTCGCCAAGACGCACTACGAAGAGCACGCTGAGCGTCCGTTCTTCGAGTCGCTCGTCGAGTTCATCACCGGCGGCCCGCTGGTTGCCATGGTGGTCGAGGGCGAGCGCGCCGTCGAGGCTTTCCGCGCACTGGCCGGCGCCACCGACCCCGTCGCGGCCAGCCCCGGAACCATCCGCGGTGACTTCGCGCTGGAGGTCCAGCAGAACATCGTGCACGGCTCCGACTCCACCTACTCGGCGGAGCGCGAGATCAAGTTGTTCTTCCCTGACCTGGCCGCCTGATCGATTCCGACGCCGGGGATCCCGCGCCGGGCACCACCCGGCGCTTTCTGTTCCTTGCCGGGCTGTGGCCAGGCATTTTCTGTCCTTGACAGCCCCATCAATTCGGTGTGTTTAGCGTAACCATCGAAGTGCCGAGCGTTACGATACGAGTACTGAATCCGCTTCGTGCAGGAACGAGACCGTATTGGCCGCCCCATGGGTGCAGCACCTGATTTGGTGCCGCTGAGGACGATTCATGACCAACAATCTCGCCTTTCTCGGCCGTGACATGGCGGTCGACCTCGGGACCGCGAACACCCTGGTGTACGTGCGTGGACGAGGCATCGTGCTGAACGAGCCCTCGGTCGTCGCGCTGAACACCTCCACGGGAAAGATCGTCGCGGTCGGCATCGAGGCGAAACAGATGATCGGGCGGACACCCAGTAACATCACGGCCGTCCGGCCGCTCAAAGACGGCGTCATTGCCGACTTCGAGATCACCGAGCGCATGTTGCGCTATTTCATCCAGAAGATCCACCGCAGACGGCATTTCGCCAAGCCGCGCGTGATTGTGGCGGTGCCGAGTGGGATCACCTCCGTGGAGCACCGGGCCGTCAAAGAAGCCGGATACCAGGCCGGGGCACGCCGCGTGTACATCATCGAGGAGCCCATGGCCGCCGCCATCGGCGCGGGGCTCCCGGTCCACGAGCCCACGGGCAACATGGTTGTCGATATCGGCGGCGGTACCACCGAGGTGGCGGTTATCTCCATGGGAGGCATCGTGACCTCCCAGTCCATCCGGGTGGGCGGCGACGAGCTCGACGAGGCCATCATGACCTTCGTCAAGAAGGAGCACTCCCTGATGATCGGGGAGCGGACCGCCGAGGAGATCAAGCTCGCCATCGGCTCGGCCTATCCCACCGGAACCGAGGAACTGCACGCCGAGGTACGCGGGCGCGACCTGATCAGCGGGCTGCCCAAGACCGTGGTCCTCTCGGCCGTCGAGATCCGTCAGGCCATCGAGGAGCCGGTCACCGCGATCATCGACGCGGTGCGGACCTCGCTCGACAAATGCCCGCCCGAGCTGTCGGGCGACATCATGGACCGGGGAATCGCCGTCGCGGGCGGAGGCGCCCTGTTACGGGGGCTGGAGGACCGGCTGCGCCACGAGACCGGCATGCCCATCCATCTCGCTGAGAACGCCCTCGACTCGGTGGCCATCGGGTCGGGTACCTGCGTCGAGAACTACGAGCGCCTCAGCCAGGTGCTGGTCCCGGAACGGCGGCGGTGAGGGTGGGGCGCGGCACCTCACGGTCGCGGCTCGCTCTGCTCCTCGCCCTCGCCCTCGCCCTGCTCATCCTCGATGCCCGCGACGAGGAAAACCCCGTCTCTACCGCCGCCCGCGCGGCGGGCGACGCTGTCTTCGCGCCGGTCTCCGCCGGTGTCTCCATCGTCGGCGCGCCGTTCCAGGGCACCTACCGGGCGCTCGTGGCGGCGCCGGGCGCCCACGAGCGGATCGCCGAGCTTGAGGCCGAGAACGCCAGGCTGTCCGCCGCCTTGGCCGACCGCAAGCGCGACGATCGCCGAGCCGAGGATCTGGAGCGGCTGCTCGGCCTGTCCGGTCTCGGGGGCTACGAGATCGTCCCAGCGCAGGCGGTGACCCAGGTGACGTCCCGTGGCCTGGCCTCGGCCGTCACGATCGATGTCGGCACCCGCGACGGCGTCCACCCCGACATGACCGTGCTCAACGGCGACGGCTTGGTCGGCCGCGTGACCCGCGCGGGGAAGGAAACCTCCACGGTCCTCCTGCTCACCGACGCCGACTCGGCTGTCGGCGCACGGCTCGAAGGATCTCAGAGGATCGGCGTGGCCGAGGGCGGCTCGCGGAGCATCGGCGACAGCGTTCCGCTCAGATTCGAGCTGATGGACGCGGACGCGCAGGTGCGCGAGGGGGACAGGATCGTCACCCTGGGATCGCACGATGGCGCGCCCTATGCTCCCGGCGTCCCCATCGGAACGGTGACCAAGGTGCGCGACACACCGGGCGCTCTCAGCCGCATCGCGGACGTCGCCCCGGCCGCGGACGTCGCCGCTCTGGACATCGTCGGCGTGGTCGTCGCCGGGCCCGAGAAGGATCCGCGGGACTCGGTGCTCCCCCCGTCACCGGAGCAGCGGCCGGACGCGGCCAAGCGCCCGCAGGAGGTCATCTCATCTGGGGAGGCGCGATGAAGCCGCTGGTGACGACCCTGCTCCTCATCACAGCGGTGCTGGCCCAGGCCGCGGTCGTGAACCGGCTGCCGCTGCCGTGGGGCATCGGCCCGGACCTGGTGGTGCTCGTGGTCGTGGCGGTGGCCCTAGCCACCACACCGATGACGGGCGCGGTGATCGGTTTCACCGCCGGACTGGCCATGGATGTGCTCCCCCCGGCCGACCACGAGCTGGGTCGCTACGCGTTCGTGCTCTGTCTCGCCGGGTACCTCGTCGGATACGCGCCGTCCTTCGGCGTTCGCTCCTACCCGGCGGCCGCTCTGGCGGCGTTCGGGGTGGCGACCGGCTACTCCCTCATTGGGCTCCTGATCGGCGACCCCCGCGTCACGCTCGCCGGCGCCGCCTCCGCCATCCTGCTCAGCGTGGCCATGACGATGCTGGTGAGCCCGCTGGTGATGCACCCCGTCGGTCGGATCATGCGCCACCTGTCCCGTGACGACTTCGCCTCCATCGCCGGAGCGCCCTGGGCAGCGGGGAGTCTGCGCCGATGAGACGCCGCTGGAAGAGCTGGCACCTCCGCAAGCGGAGGCCGGCGTCGAACTATGCCCCACGCCGCCCGCCCGGCGTGATCACCATGCTGATCGCCCAGCTCCTGGTGTATTCCCTGTTCGCGGTGTTAGTCGGGCGCATGTGGTACCTCCAGGTACCGATGAACGACCACTACCGCGACCTCGCGGTGGCCAACCACTCACAGAAGCTCATCGTTCCGGCCACGCGCGGGCAGATCCTGGACGCGTCCGGGCGCCCCCTCGTGCGCAACCGCACCGAGCTGGTCGTCTCCGCTGACTACCACGCGCTGCAGGCCCAGAAGGACAACGGCGCGGCGGTCCTGCGCAAGGTTGCCAAGGTCCTGGAGGAGTCGGAGGAGGAGCTCCGGAAGCGCGTCCGGCTCTGCGGCCCGGAGGTGAGCCGGCCGTGCTGGCCGGGCTCGCCCTACCAGCCGGTGACGCTGGCCGAGGGGGTCGAACCCAAGGTGGCGCTGCAGATCCTGGAGCGGCAGGAGGACTTCCCCGGCATTACCGCCCAGCAGCACGCCGTCCGCGAGTACCCCCATGGCGAGCGTGCCGCCCAGGTGCTCGGCTACCTGCAACCGGTCACCCAGGAGGAGCTGGAGGCGCGTGAGGAGCTGCGCGTCCAGTTCAGCGGGGTCGACCATGTCGGACGCGATGGGCTGGAGGCAGAGTACGATTCCCAGCTGCGCGGCAACGCCGGGGTCCGGACCCTCGGAGTGAACAGCAAGGGCCGCATCATCGGTGTGTTGGACGAGACGTCGCCCCAGCCCGGTATGCATCTGGTGACGCACCTCGATGAACGGGTCCAGGCGGTCACCGAGAAGGCGCTGAAGCGGGGGATGAAGCGCGCTCGCACCCTCGGCCGGGGGTATGTGGCCGACTCCGCGGCGGCCGTGGTGCTCAACATCCGCAACGGCGGGGTGATCGCCATGGCGAGCATGCCGACCTACGACCCCGAAGTGTGGAATGGCGGCATCGACCAGGACGACTACGACAGGATGCTGAGCAAAGACGCCGGGGAGCCGTTGATATCCCGGGCGTTGCAGGGCCAGTACCCGCCCGGCTCGACCTTCAAGGTCTCCTCTCTGTCGGCCGCGGTGCGCAACGGCGCCTCGCTCAACGGCACCTACTCCTGTCCGGGCTCCATCAGCGTCGGCAACCGCTCCTTCAGCAACTACGCCGGGAAGGGGCACGGCAGCATCAGCCTGCACCGCGCGATCGTGGTCTCCTGCAACACCGTCTTCTACAAGTTCGGCTACGACATGTGGCGGGAGGACGGCGGTGTGGAAGGGACGAAGAACCCCAAGGAGGTCATGGCGAACACGGCGCGCGACTTCGGTTTCGACGAGCCCACCGGCATCGACCTGCCGAACGAGAGCTCCGGCCGCATCCCCGACCGGCAGTGGAAACGCGAGTTCTGGCAGGCCACGCGCGAGCAGAAGTGCAAGCGTGCGAAGACGGGCTACCCCGAGGTCGATAACCCGTCCCGCGCCGCCTACCTCAAGAAGCTGGCCAGGGAGCACTGCGAGATCGGCTACCAGTGGCGCGCGGGTGAGGCGGTGAACTTCGCCATCGGGCAGGGCGACGTGCTCGTCACCCCTCTGCAGCTGGCCAACGCCTACGCCGCCATCGCCAACGACGGCACCCAGTACGAGCCGCGGGTGGGCAAGGCGTTCGTCTCCGCCGACGGCAAGCAGACCAAGGAGATCCCGCCGAAGAAGGCCGGAGAGCTCAACGTCGACGACCGGACCCTGAAGTACCTCCAAAAGGCGCTGACCCAGGTGCCCAAGAAGGGAACGGCGGCGGGCGCCTTCGACGGCTTCCCGCAGGACGAGGTGTCCATCGCGGGCAAGACGGGGTCGGCCACCATCGTCGGGAAGAAGACCACCTCCTGGTTCGCCTCCTACGCCCCGGCCGATGACCCGCAGTTCGCCGTGGTCGTGCTGGTCTCCCAGGGCGGTACCGGCGGTACCACCTCCGCGCCCATCGCCCGGGAGATCTACGAGGGGATCTACGGCTTCGCCCCGTCCGAGGGCGGCGACGAGGAGGACGGCGAGGGCGGCACGAAGAAGGTCGAACCCGCGTTGCCCGGCGGGAAGCCTCCCTCGGAGCTGCCCGAAATCCGCCCCGACGGGATCATCGCCGCGTCGGGCGAGTGACCGTGCGGAGTCGAGGGGGCGGCAAGGAACCGATGGCTGAAGGACAGCGAACCGCGCACCACACCGGTCACGAGCGGCAGGACACGCGATGATTCCCTACACCAGCCCGCACCTGCCCCACCCGAGCCTGAGTGGGCGGGTCGGCGGCCTCATCGCCTCGGGGAGACCGCGCCGCTTCGACTGGGTCCTGCTGGCGGCCGTCCTGGCGCTTTCCGCGATCGGGGTGCTCCTGGTCGGCGCCGCGACCTATGACCCGGCTGACCCGGAGGGCGCCCTCGGCTATGTGGAGCGCCAGCTCCTCCACATCGCCGTGGGCGCGGTGCTGTGCCTGCTGATCGCCGCGGTCGACTACCGGACGCCCCGCGCCTACGCCCCGATCGTGTACGTGGCCTCCCTGATCGGCCTGGTGGTGGTCCTCACCCCGCTGGGTGAGACCATCAACGGCTCCCAGGGGTGGATCGTCATCTTCGGGTTCCAGGCCCAGCCCGGTGAGTTCGCCAAGGTGGGGCTGCTGCTCGCCATCGCCATGCTGCTGGGCGAGCCCCGCGACGGAGAGCACGCCCCCACCACCCGCGACGTGGTGTTCAGTCTGATCGTGCTGTCGGTCCCACTGGCCCTCATCGCGTTCCAGCCCGACCTCGGCACCGATCTGGTCATCGGCGCCATCTTCCTCGGCATGCTCGCGCTGTCGGGAGCGCCCCTGCGCTGGGTCGTCGGACTGCTGTGCTGCGGCGCGCTCGCGGCGTTCAGCATGTGGTGGTTCGAACTGCTCAAGCCCTATCAGCTGGACCGTGTCGCCACCATGATCGACCCCAGCGCCGACCCGCAGGGCGCCGGGTACAACGCGAACCAGGCGATGATCGCGATCGGGTCCGGCGGGTTCAACGGCACCGGCCTGTTCCAGGGGGAGCAGACCAGTGGCCGGTTCGTCCCCGAGCAGCACACGGACTTCATCTTCACGGTGGCCGCCGAGGAGCTGGGATTCATCGGCGGCATGGCGGTCATTGGCCTGCTGACGCTGATCATCCAGCGCATTCTGCGGGTGGCCGCCGGGTGCTCCCAGCCCTACGCGCGACTCGTCTGCGTCGGTGTGGCCACCTGGTTCGCCTTCCAGAGCTTCATCAATATCGGGATGACCCTGGGCGTCGCACCGGTCACCGGACTGCCGCTGCCCTTCGTGTCCTACGGCGGCACCGCCACCGTCGCCCACCTCATCGCCATCGGGCTGGTGGTCAGCATCCACGCCCGCGACCGCGGATTCGACTGACGCGGACGCGACAGAGCGAGCGCTGGCGTGGATGCCGTCGCCGAGGGCCGGGTCGCTTCGGCGGTTGAGGCAGCGAGGAGGGTGAGCGGGCAGACAGCACTGACACCCCACCGGGGAGGGTGCGGGCGCCCCGGGGCGCCCGCACCCTCCGAAGACGCTATCGGCGTCGGTCACTCCAGGATCGGCACGCTGACGGGGTAGGAGTACCACTCGCCCTTGTTCGCGGCCACAGCCGCCACGATCCCCATGATGATCGAGGCGACCCAGACCGCGAAGAGGGTGAAGACGCCGATAAGGACCAACGTCAGCACCCACGAGACGACGGAGCCGATGAACACCAGGATCTGGAAGTTCACCGCTTGGGCGGCATGGTGCCGGACGAACGGCGACTCGTCCTTCTTCACCAGGTAGAGCACCAGCGGTACGAGGAAGCTCAGGAAGACGCCGCCGAGGTGGGCGAGCAGCGCCATGGTGCGCTCGTCCGGGGTGGACGCTCCGCCGGGCTGCTGCTGATAGGGCTGGTGGTACTGCCCGAAGTAAGGCTGCTGCGGGTAGGGCGGCTGCCCCATGCCCGGGGGCATGCCCGGAGCGCCCTGCGGGGGGCCGTAGCCCGGCTCACCGCCGGGCGGGGGAGAGTACCCGCCAGGGTGGTTGTAGGGGGTGTTCTGCCCGTCGTCCGGCGGGCCGGGCGGATACGGGTTGCTCATGGTCTCCTCCGATTACTGCCGGCCGAACCGGTCGATATGACACATCCGCCTTTCGCCACGGTAGCCCCGGTACGGGTGTGGCGTGCGAGTACGGGTGTCCTCCACCGATGAGACGCCGCGGTGGGCGGGCCGGTTCCGGACTGCCCACCGCGGCTCCTCGGACCTCTACTTCACTATCCGGATCGCCAGGGGGTAGCGGTACCAGGCGCCCTTGTTGGCACCGAGGGCGCCCAGCACCCCGAACACGATGGCCAGCGCCCAGAAGACCGCGATCAGCACCGAGCCGATCCACGACTGGTCGGGGTAGAAGACACCGAGCCCCAGGAACACGATCCAGGACAGCGCGTAGGGGATGAGCAGCGTCAGCTGGAAGTTGAGCGCCTCACTCGCGTGGTGCCGGACATAAGCCGAGTGGGTCTTCTTCACCTGGAAGACGATCAGGGCGGGCAGCCAGCCGAGACAGGCCATGATGAGGCCGGAGAGGTGCGCGATCATCGCCCACGTGGTGTCGTCCGCGGCGCCCGGCTGTTGCGCAAAGCCGGGCTGCGGGAACTGCTGCTGGTCGTAGCCCATTCCCGGCTGGAGCGGCTGCCCGAAGGCGGGCTGTTGGGGCTGCTGCTGGGGGTGGTGCGGGGGGTAGGGCTGCGGTTGCTCGTAGC